>NZ_JBFEFG010000268.1:341243-682486 GCF_040718835.1 Bremerella sp. JC817
CGAATGATTCTTCCACGCCAGGGAAGATGGAATACATCAGCAGGATGATTCCGAACGCGGCGACGCCAATAAGCGACATGCCAACCTGTCCTTGGGTCAACTCGACATTCCAGCGACCAGCAGACGGTTTTGCTTCGGTCGACGGGATAGGATCTTCACAAAAGCGAAGGCCCCAGGACCGAACTACGATGCCCCACAACGCAAGGATTCCCAACAGCGTGGTGCCGGCCTGCATGATCAGGTCGGTATGGTTTAGTTGTTGGCTCAAAGCCAGAGAGAACTGGTCGAAGGTCGCATGGTAGGGGCGGGCCAGAGTATCGAGGCCATGTGTTTCCTCTTCTTCACCAGGGGCCGGTGGAAACACGGAGTAAGTTACATAGCTGACGGTCGTCGCCAAAAAGAGTGTCACCACGAGGAGTGCCAGCGTACGCTGGATTCCCCAAATCGAACGCATCGCTAGGACCGTACCGCCACACCATGCAACACCAAGTAGTTGTAGAACGATGGCACAAGCGAACGCGAGGTGCGTGGAATGAATGGCTGACACCGCCATGGTGAAGGTGATGGGGGTCACCATCTGGGGGCCGGTTAACGCCATGGTTTCCAATGGGCCCATTGAATTCTGATACGAGAAGATCCTCTCGAACGACCCCGATGGAACCAGTCCGACGACCAGACCCGAGATAACCATGCCGAGTATTACGTAGACGATCGACCACCCCGTCGCGATTTGCCCAGCCGCGATAGAGGCATTCCAAAGTCTGGTTGTTCCGCTGGTTGCCTCGGAAACGGAACTTGACTTACTGTTCTGAGGCTCATCGTAGAACCGTCCGGCAACCTCGGCGACGACGACGGCGTATACGCAAGCCACGAGCAGAAACACACCACATTGCCAGATCGGCAATACGCTGATCGCGTAGAGAATCGACAACGGGTTGAGCAGTGGTGCAACCAGCCACAACAGGGCCAGGTCGCGGCGTGGCATTCCCCCATCAGAAAGTTCCTTTGCGATCGGAATGACGCCGAGCGCACACACCGGCACGCATAGACACGCCGCCAGAAGACGAAAAGTCCGCTCCAGGCTGTCTGCCGGTCCTAGCCATTCCTGAACGAAGTTGTAGCCACCGCTGACTCGAATAGCCGCTGCGCCAACGATTCCGATGAGAATCGTGGCGGACGACTCCACCAGAATGCGGACCAACGTTATCAGCAGAGTCACGACCGACTGTTCGATCGTGAATGTGTGCCAGAAATCACCAAACGTCATCGATCAACCCCGCGTAACGGGAACAGGAACGGTTCGAAGCATCTCTTCGATGAGGTCTGCAGCATCTTCAAATTCACCCGACAGGCGGACATTCAGCACGGGGTAGGCCATTTCTTGAATATCGTCAGGCGTGACGAAGTCGCGACCATTCAAGTGCGCCCAGGCCTGGGACACGCGCTGCAAGGTTAATAGTCCACGCGGGCTCACGCCCAGTGTCACTTCGCTACGGTTACGGGTGAATTCGGCCAACTCGACCATGTATCGAAGTAAGTTCATTTCGATATGCACCTGGGAAACATGGTTTTGAAGTTGGTGCAATTGCCTGGGTGTAACCACGGCCTCCACATCTGCGCGCTCTCGATCACCTCGATGGATGTTGGAGGCCAACATCGCAATTTCGTTCTCTTTACCGGGGTAGCCAATGCTCAACCGCATGGCGAAACGGTCGAGTTGGGCCTCTGGCAAGGGATAGGCCCCATGACTGTCGACCGGGTTTTGGGTGGCAATCACGAAGAACGACTCCGACAGACGATGGCAATGCTTGTCGATAGTCACTTGACGCTCTGCCATCGCTTCAAAAAGCGACGACTGCGTACGCGGCGTCGCACGATTGATTTCGTCGGCCAGCAGTACGTCGGAAAAGACCGGCCCTGGAACGAACTCGAACTCACGCGTCTTCTGATTGAACATGTTGAATCCCGTGACATCGCTGGGCATCAAGTCCGGAGTGCATTGCACTCGGGCAAAGTCACCTCCGATGGCAGTCGAAAGTGCCTTGGCCAGGGTGGTCTTTCCTAGTCCGGGTAGGTCTTCCAGCAGGATATGCCCCCGAGCCAATACGCAGGCGATCACCTTTTCCACGACGTCTTGCTTCCCCTTCAGGGTTTGGTTTAGCGTCTGTCGAATTCCATCGATCATTGGCTGAAATTCGCACTCTCCCTCAGGGGCGAGAACTTGCAGATCATTGTCGGACGCAGTCTTCACGATAGCTCCTTGGAAGCGGATGCTGGACTTTTCGGGGGAGGCGAATGAAAGAATGAGCTGAATGCTTCGTTGCAAACACGGTCGATTTCAATGCGCGAGATTGGGCAGCTTAACGTCGGTGAATAAAATGCCCAATTCGTAGCAGCGATAAAGTCGTGCGAGATGGGTTGGCAAGACTCTTGAATCCAACGGGCAAAGGTCTTTCCTGGCGGACGACGGTGTCCTTGAATCCTCGCTCGCCACTGTAATAAACGCGCCGTCCAGAGGATTCGATTTCGATCACTACCAAACCGGGCATACCGATTGGCCAGGCGAAAAACAACATCCGCCAGGCGTGCGAACGCTAGATAAACAATGACAACAAGACTGGCGATAACGGTCAGTGGTATCCAATTGCTGACGCACCACTGGCCTGTAGCGACGCAGGCAGCCTGGATTCTTTGCCAAGGATTCAGCCTCGGTGCTAACAGTTCGTATCCAGGGGTCGGTTCAACGGGATGCCATACTTTTCCATCCCAGGAGACTTCAACCCAGAAGTGAACGTCTTCCTTCCCGATCGGAGTTTGCCAGGTTCCGGAATCAAAGTTCTGTGGATCCGCGTAGAATCCGCTTACCACACGTGAGGTGTATCCCAACTCTCGCAGGAGAAGCGAGGTGGCCGTAGCAAAGAGATAGTCAGGGCCCTGCTTAGTATCGAACAGAAACGTTTCGACCGGGAACTCGATATCCTCACTCAGTTGGCTATCGGGTGCATGTGCGTATTCGCTTCGAAGATGATCTCGCACCGCCGCGATCTGCTGCCATCCAGGCTCCAGTCCGGCAGTTATCTGTTGCGCATACTCACGTATTCGTGGAACCGAACTGTGCTGGTCTGGAAGTGAGATACTTTGCTGAAGTTTGCTGGTCGTGGAGTCGCTGAGCAATGTTGGCGAACTAACCAGGAACGACTGCACCCTCATGACGGTAAGCTGTGGAATGAAGTCCACGGTTATCCGGGGATGCCCATCGGCTGCCAAGCCAAACATATCCTCTCGATCGACATCTTTGATCTGAAAGCGTGCCAGACGCGGAGGAGACGGAATACGATCTGTCTTTAGATTGATGAACTTCAACAGGTGCTCTTCGGTGGAATGGATGGCACCCTCCGATAGTGGACACGAAATGTTGTACCAGGGCACTCCATCCTCCTTGATCAACTTCACGGGAGGTTCATCGTGACTTTCGGCTGCTCGTAGGTTGACGCCATCAAATTGATCATAAATGGTCGTCCGCAAATGCAGTGGCACGCGTCCTTTCACGTAGAACAGTGCCGGCGACTTCTTATCATCGAGGGACTTCTGACGACGGGCCTCATTCTTACGTAACAGGCTAAAGTCGTTACCTTTCGATTTAGTCGTCGCGACGCGCGAGTGGCGATGCTCCAGTTTGGACGGTGGAAGGCTTACTGCCTTTTGCAAGGTTTTGTTCTTGATCACCGGAGCGTCATAAGTGTCATCAAATACGTCGAAAAGGCTCGGCATTCTTGACTCAAGAAAGACCTCACTCTCAGTCGGACCGAAGCTCATGGCGTCCTTGGTGCCTTGAACTAAGTCATCCCCATCGCCGACACCACCTTGCGATCGCACGTCAGAAACTCGGTTCCCACCAGAACTAGGCATGAATCCAGCGAGCGCTCGTGTTGCGTGGTTCGTACCTGCGATGCCAATGGCGGCGGCCGCCAGCGATACGGCCAGACAAAACGCGAGCCCCACGGCACCGCGTGGAATTTCCGACTTTGTCCCCTCCGGAAATCTTCCCGAAATGCGATTCCAGTACGAGGTCACGAGCCAACCCACCCCTAGCACTGCGTAAACAATTCCGCAGATCGTCACCGACCAATAGACACTCATAAAGACACTTACCGCCATCAGAGCCAGGCTTATCAGGGTAGCCAGATTGGCGATCCGTCTTTCCGATCGAAATGGCAGAGATGCAATCATGAGGTTTCGTAGCGCCAGGGAAACCTGCCCCTCAAACAGCTGACCTGCTCTGGGAAGCGTATGGTAGAGAACCTGTTCCAGTGCAAAGTGACCGGCGACCACGGCAATCAACAGCCCTAGCACGCGGGGATCACGTATCGCATCTGATGGCCTTAGGTAACGAGCACACAGCCATGCGGCCGCAGCCACAACCGCCAATTCCAACCACTGCCACCAGAAACCCAGTTCACCATGGCTGATTGCCAACTGCACGCCCAAGGCAGCGGTCAGCACCATCGCTAGATGAATTGTTTGGGTGAACTTATCAGCTTCCACACCAAGCCTCCCGGCCTTTCGTGGCCCACTGCGAAAGCAACTGGCGAGGCGCGTTGTCATGGTCTTCTACAGAAATCCAAGGTTTCACCGATGCCAATACGGGCTGCCTCTCAGAAGACTCGGGCGCTGCACGAAAACCATCGCTTCGAAGCACGATTGTCCGTCTGGTGTGCTTCTCGGATGGGCTGAGGTCGGTAACAACGGAAACCAACCAATCGCACCCATTGCCAGTCCGTCGCATGGTGGCCGGCTCTTGGGTCGGTGTTAGTCGAGCCAAGCGATCCATGGTCCGATGAATGCTGGCTTGAGCGCCGGTGAGTTGCTCTTCGTGTGTCCCGAAGTCCAGCACCACGACGTTGTGCTGTTGAACGAGTTCGGTCGCGATACTCGCCGCAATGCGGATCGCCCACTCGAAGGTGCCATCTGGTCCGAACCCTTGATGTGAATGGTGATCAAGATCGACACGGATACGTGCCCGAGTTTGCGCGGAACCTTGACGCTCAGAAACGATGAACCGCCCATGTCTTGCTGTCAGCGACCAATGAATTGTGCGTAGCGAATCTCCTTGTCGAAACGGCCGGACGCCATTGCGTTCTCCTTCGTGACCGGTCCGCTGATCGCTGGAGGACGTATTGTTGCGATGGTTTCCTTGTGGTAGTGGAAAGTTCGACAGGCGGTACGTCTTGGGCCATACCGTCAGCTCTTGCTGAACCCTCACCGGTCGCTTCGCTTTCCATAGCCCAAACGGGAATTCAGTAACTATCTTTGGTGGAGCTTGCGGGTAGACGCCACGCTGGAGTGGTCGAAATCGCCAGACAAACTCGCATCGCGACCAACCAGGAATGCGAGCCAAAGCCACTGCGGCATCGCTCGCCGCGTCCTCAAGGAAGAAACCGTTTTCAATCGAGAGTCCCCACACTGGGACAGGCCATCGATTGACAATTTCGACAATGACATCTGCCTTTTCACCTTCGCAGCAACGACGCGTGCGGAACTTCAGTTCGCACGAAACGCCTTTTAGCCCCACCCATGGCCACACCACGCCGAGCCCAACAACGGCCAGAATCGTCAGTAATAGGACGTATCCTTGCGGTGTTACGAAGATTCCCATGGCGAGTGCCACCGCAGCAAGTGCGAGCAAGATCCCGATAGGCGTCTTCAGCCAATAGACGTGTTTGTTAGCCCATGGCGTATAGTCATTGGTCAGCCATGCCCAACGGCTGGCAGACGGTTGCGTATTAGTCATCTTAGAAATTCCAAGGGAGTGGGCGTACAGAGCTTGCGTACCGGCGCAGACTCCCGTACCTCCGATATCAACGACAGTTCATGGCGCAACCGCTTCGCCTCACTAGGCAAAAGGGCTGTTGGGAATTTACTTTCGTACAGAGAGATCGAACCAGGATTCCACTAGCAGCAGACGCATCCCGCAGGGACGGAAGGCTCTGGAGTTCTCCGTTCAATCCACATGTAAAGATCAGATGCCTAGCCTGGAACGCGCATCGAACGCCTATTCCATCCAAGTCAAAGGGGCATCTGCTTTGAGGCTAAGAGATCGGCGGGCCGCGAGGGGCCGGTACGCCCAATAGACGCCAATTCTGCTGGGACGCCTCGCAAAGATAGAATTGTCCGCTGAAAACCTCTGTCGAAGTTTCCGGCGAATCGATCAACAGCGTCCCATGATGTAGCACCGCGATGATTTCGCACAGCACACAGTGATGCCCAACGCTCCACTGCTTGCCGCTTGAGTCCGCTTCAGATTCAGCAGGCGTTGTCGCCACCGATGCGTGGCCACGATGGTCGTAATCGTGACCATGGCTGCAATGTGAATGTCGGTGGGAATGCTCTGAGGCGAGACCGTGGGAATGACAACAATTGTGATGGTGGTGCCCCAACCCAGGAATTGCGTGCAGTAGCTGTGCTCCGCCGGACCCAAACAGGATCACAGCAAGGCAAAGCCATGCAGCACACTTTCGGATTGAGAGAACTCGCTTCACAACACTTGTCCAAACCGGTCGCAGCTAATCTGACCGAACCTCGTGGAATTTTGCTTCAAGGATCGGCCAGTCGTCAATCGTTGTTGCCATGGCGTTGGCGAAATTCACGCACTCCTCACAACAACCCAGACTGGAATTCATTCTTCAGCCGCATCCATACCATTTCAGCAAGTATAGTCCCCCCAGTCCTCTAAAGGCAACCAATACGCTCCTGCAAATACCTTGCACAAAGGGAAATTCTTAGAAACAGGCGATCCTTCACGCAGCAAAGTGCCAAGCATCAAGAAACGAAGCTTCAAGAATGGCAAAACCTGGATCGCCAGATGGCAGATTCGCCGTTTTAAGGAATGGCTACGACGTGGAAGAACATTTGGTGAAGAGCAAAAGGGGGTTCTTAGCAGACAGGTTGCGGCGGCAAACCCGCAGAATATAATACCGCGATGAACTTGGTCGAACTGGCAGAACGAATCCGCTCTCTCCGCATTGACCAGCGTCTAACGCTGGAAGAAGTCGCTTCGCGCACCGGTCTGACCCGGAGTTGGCTGTCCAAGGTCGAGAACTTTCGGGTGACTCCCTCGCTCCCGGCATTGGCGGAAATCGCGAAGGCACTCGGAGTTACGACTTCCAAGCTGGTCGAAGGCCTGGACGAGAAGCCATCGCTGACCATGGTTCGGAAGAACGAGCGGAAAGTGGTCGAGCGTGACCAGTCCGATGCGAACACCTCGATCTACGAGTCGCTCGCCCATCGGCGGAAATCGCGTTCGATGGATCCCTTTCTGATCACCATTCCCCCTGGGGTCGCTCGCGAAGAAGCTCTGCCTCACCTGGGCGAGGAGTTCTTGCTCGTCCAAAACGGCAACGTCGACTTCGAGTACGACGGCGATCTCTACAAGCTTCAAGCAGGCGACAGTCTCTATTTCGATGCCAGCGTGCCGCATCGGCTGTTGAACACCTACAAGCGACCGGCGGTCGTTCTCTGCATCTTCCAGTCGCCACAAGCCTAGGCGGCAACTTGCCATCTGCGTGGCGAGCTTTTAGCTGCGTCACTGCCCCGGAATCCCCACTGCTTAGGGAACCGATGGCCCACGGTCTGCGCGAAAAGAAACCGTTCTTCATATTGACTTAATATCCCGTTTGTTGACTACCAGGCAACTTTCGGACAGAATGAGGAAACAGTTGACAGGCATCGTCGCAGCTTGATGGATCAGTTGCGGTGTCTGTCGACATTCGTCCTTCGAGACCTACCGTCTGATGCCCAGGCATGGGCCCCGCCTTTTTCGACAGGAACTCGCGAATGTCTAACCACCTCGACCGCCGCGCGATGCTCGCTGTGTCCGCGGCATCGCTTCTCGCTCAGCCCGCACTTGCCGCCCCTGAAGCGGCTCCTTCCGAGATCTCCGGGCCAATGGTCGGTCACACGACTACAACGTCCAGCCAGCTTTGGCTGCGACCTGGCAAAGCGGGAAGCTTTGTTTTGAAGGTGGAAGGCTCTGCGAATTCCGGCACCAAAACGATCCTGGCCGAAGCCAATGCCGATGAAGACTTTTGCGTGAAGTGGAACGTCCCAGGCCTATCGCCAGCAACGCGTTATCAATACAGCATCACCGGTCCCGATGGCGAGACGTACTCGGATGACCAGTGCTACTTCACCACCAGTCCCGAGCCCACGAAGCCTGGCAAGGTGTGCCTCGCTTTCGGGTCATGTGCCAGTAACAATCCATCCAAGCTTTGGAAGCAAATGGAGGATCAAGGGGCAGAGGCACTGGTCCTGCTTGGCGACACACCTTACATCGACACGACGAATCTCGACGTTGCCCGCGCCAAGCATCGTCAATTTCTGCAGGTGCCAGAGTTGGCTGCAATGATTCGTCATACGCCAACCTGGGGCACGTGGGACGATCATGATTTTGGCCGGAACGACTCCGATGGTCGCTTGAAGGGAAAGGAGAACACTCGCAAAGCATTTGTCGAGTATCGAGCCCTCCGTGAGTTCGGTCACGATCAATCAGGAATCTATACGAAGTTCGAGTATGGGCCGGTCGATGTGTTCCTGCTGGACACACGCTGGTTTGCTCGAACCGAAAAGTCTTTTGCTGATGCTTCGAAGCTAACGCTCCTGGGCAAAGAGCAATGGAAATGGCTGCAAGAATCACTTCTCGCTTCGACCGCTCCATTCAAATTGTTGACGTGTGGCATGATTTGGGATGACAAAGAGAACGGTGAATCGGATGATTGGGGAACGTACACACACGAACGTGACGCGGTTTATCAGTTCATTGCGGACAACAAGATCCCTGGGGTCGTGCTGATCGGAGGCGATATCCACTGTTCGCGACTGCTGAAATACAAGACGGAACAAACCATCGGCTATCCGATGTATCAGTTTATTGTTTCACCAATCCACGATCGCGTTATCCCAGCCTTGAATGTGCCTCACCCCGATCTGGTTCGTGGGGAAGCGATACCGCATGTCTGGATGCGACTGGAAGTCGACACGACGCAGTCGCCCGCCAAGCTGCATGCCGAGTGGGTCCAGATGGATGAACAACCGATGTGGGATATCACCCTGACCGCCGACGAATTGACACCTGCTTAAAGTCAACGATTCCACATCTGGCTTTTCGCAACGAAGGATCCCCAGGCTTGAACGATCGAGGAATAACTCCGAGCACCATCTTTGGTGAAGGAGCGTTATCCGAGCTACCGAAGATTTGCGAGACACTTCGTGCCCGGCACTTGCTGCTAGTCGTCGACGAGATCGCCTATCGCCTTTCCGGAGCGGCCGACGCGTTGCGACAGTTTCTGCCCCAAGACGCCGTTACGCTGTTTACTGATTTCGAGCCGAACCCGAAGCTTGAAGATGTCATGCGTGGCGTCGAGAAGTGCCGTTCCGTAAAACCTGATCTTGTGGTGGCTCTGGGTGGAGGAACCGCCATCGATCTGGCGAAGATGATCGGATCGATGGCTTTGCAGGAAGAGTCTCCCCGCGACATTGCCGTTCATGGCTTGCCACTTCAGCGTGGAACGTTGCCCCTGATCGCGATTCCGACCACGGCTGGCACCGGCAGCGAGGCAACGCACTTCGCCGTGGTTTATGTCGATGGCGAGAAGTACTCGGTCGCCGACCCCTGTCTTTTGCCAGCGTTCGCGTTGATCGATCCCCAACTGACTTACAGCCTTCCACCAACGATGACCGCCTCGACAGGGCTCGATACGTTCTGTCAGGCAATCGAATCGATCTGGGCGGTTGGTGCCACGTCTGAATCGATCGAGTTCGCCAAAGAGGCCGCGCAGCTTGCCTTGCGATATCTGCCGGAGGCGACCCATCGCCCAACGCCGGAAGCGCGGCGAGCGATGTGCTGTGCCTCGAATCTCGCCGGTCAGGCCATCAACATCAGCAAGACGACCTTGCCGCATGCGATTTCGTACAGCATCACCGCCGACTATGGTTTGCCGCACGGTGCGGCCGTCGCCACCACGTTAAGCAGTGTGATGGCGTTCAACTTTGGTGTCTCGGCTCGCGATTGTGCCGATCGACGTGGTTTGGCTTACGTTCAAAAGCAGCTTGAATTGATCTTGGAGATCCTCGAAGTACCTAGCGTCGATCTGGCCTGCCAGCGGATTGAATCGTTTGTCGATTCGCTCGGCTGCAGCGCCACACCATTCGCGGCCGGTATCACGTCAGACGAAAGTTTGAACCTGCTTGCCAGCCGTGTGAATACCGATCGGCTTTCCAATAACCCGCGAGCGGCCAGTCATGACGATCTTGTCTCGTTGCTGAAAGTTCGCACTAACTTATCGACGATGCCTCGCCCCCTCGGTGTGACTCCCCGCGCGACGAGCCTCTGATTGTTTCCCATTTCGACATGCCCCGTGGCACCTGTAAAGATTTGCTATGACCGATTCGACTGACCACATTCAACTCGCCATCTTTGACTGGGCCGGGACCACCATCGACTTCGGTTCATGTGCCCCGGCTGCCGCCTTCCGCAAAGTGTTTGCCGCCCATGGGGTCGAAGCTTCCGACCATGCTGCCCGGGCACCGATGGGTCTCAACAAACGCGAGCACCTTATCCGGATGTTGCAAACCGAAACCATCGCCCAGCAGTGGCTTGCTGCTAACGGCAAGGCCTGGACCGAAGACGACGTTTCGCGTCTGTACGAAGAGTTTATTCCCTACCAGCTTCAGGCGATTGAAGAGAGCTCAAAACTGGTACCAGGACTGAATGAAGTCGTCCAACACCTCCGTAATCACAACATTCGTATCGGCGGTACGACCGGTTACTTCAAAGCGGCCGCGGAAGCGACCGCCGCCGCGGCTCGCGAGCAAGGTTTTGTGCCCGATGCCAACGTCTGTGCGGACGATGTTCCAGAAGGTCGACCTGCACCGTGGATGATTTATGAAGTAATGAAGCAACTGACCGTCTATCCGGCTCGCTGCGTTGTAAAGATCGGTGATACGGTCGCCGACATCGAAGCGGGGCACAACGCTGGTTGCTGGACCGTGGGCGTCTGCGACAGCAGCAGTAGCACCGGTCTCTCGTACGAAGACTTTCAGCATCTGCAGGCCGTAGAGCAGAAGGAACGAATCGCCTCAACCACGAATGTGTTCAAAGATGCCGGCAGCCATTTCACGATCGGTTCCCTCGAAGAGCTTCCCGTTGTAATTCAGAAGATCAATCAACGAATGGCGCAAGGCGAGCGTCCTTAGCCCACCTCTCTTCCAACACGTACCTACTTTGTTGATCCCCAAAACGAATCGTATCCCGATGAACTCGTTCGACGCCACGCCGAAGCCTTCGTCAACCAAGTCCGATTTGTTTTGGGGTGCGTGGGCCGTGGTGGCCGCCTTCGGCACATACTTCTGCATGTATGGCTTTCGCAAGCCATTCACCGTAGCCGAATACGCCGACAGCTTTTTCGTCGGGATCGACTACAAGACGATCGCGGTCTCGACCCAGGTGATCGGCTATACGCTGTCGAAGTTCATCGGTATCAAGACGATCTCGGAGATGCCGCCCCGATTGCGGGCAACGGCCCTGTTGGGGTTGATAATCTTCGCCGAGATGGCCCTGGCGCTTTTCGGCTTGTTGCCACGACCATGGAATGCCGCAGGCCTATTCCTGAATGGACTATCACTAGGAATGGTCTTTGGGCTTGTCTTGGGATTTCTGGAAGGACGCCGTCTGACCGAGGCCCTGGTTGCCGGGCTATGCACCAGCTTCATCATTTCGGACGGTGTAACCAAGTCGGTCGGAGCGTGGTTATTGGATCAAGGCGTTCAAGAAGATTGGATGCCGGTAACGGCCGGTTTGTTCTTCTGTCTGCCACTGTGCCTCTTCGTGGCGATGTTGACGCTGATCCCTGCCCCGAGCGAACAAGACGTAAACGCTCGTTCAGCACGCGACTCGATGACGGCCCAGGACCGGAGACACTTGTTCCTGCGGTACGCGCCCGGGCTCTCGATCCTGGTGGGCGTTTACCTTTTGACGACCGTAATGCGAAGCATTCGCGCCGACTTCGCTCCGGAGCTTTGGCAGGGGCTTGGCTACGAGGTCGACCCGTTGCTGTTTACCCGTTCGGAGATGCTGGTTGCCATTGGCGTGACGGTGGTGAACGGCCTGGCGGTTTGTATCGGAGACAACCGACTTGCCTTTTTCCGTTCGCTGGGTATCTGTGGACTCGGTTTCATCGCGGTGGCGATCGCACTAATCGGTCAGCAGTTCGATGCCATCGGTCCTTTCTCGTTTATGGTCCTGATTGGATTTGGTCTTTATGTTCCTTACGTGGCGATCCATACGACGGTGTTTGAACGCCTGCTTGCGATGACTCGTGAGAAAGGGAACCTCGGCTTCCTGGTGTATCTGGCAGATGCTTTTGGCTACCTTGGCTTTGTCGTAGTGATGTTTACGCGACATCTGATTGTCGAACGATCGAACTTTCTGGACTACTTTCTCGGCTTCAGTTGGCTGGCAGTCATCCTCTCGTTAGTTGGTCTGCTTGTGGCATCACGTTACTTCGCTTATCGCCACAACGCTTCTGTCGCCGTTCCGGTGGTTGAGCATACTTAACACAAAAAGGCAGGCCCGAATGAGTCGAGCCTGCCCTGGACAATGTTTCGATTCGCGAAAGCCCCTCGAGCATGTTTATCGCCAGTTCAGCACGCGAAATAGTCCTTTTCGGTCGTGATACCGTTTCGGCAGCGACAACAAATAGTCGCGGAAGATGCTCAGAACGATCGCCACCACAAAGAAAGCTCCGCCGCCGATCATCATATAGACCGCGACACCTTGCAGTTGCTCTGGCAGTCGGATGTAGACCACCAATGTTGTCAGGTACAACACCATCGCCGTGGCACCGGTGATCGTTGTGGCTCGCAGGCGAAGCAGGATCCCGCTCCCCAGCAGCAATAAGCCAATCGATAGCGTTCCGATGTCGTGAACCATTCGCCAGACGCTATCGCCGTCGTAGTAACCCAATCGCTGGCCCACCAATCCGATGAGCACCGGGGCGACCAGGAACATACTGCCGAACATCATCGTAACCGTGATCCAATCTTCGCGCTGGTCACGTTCCCGAGCCCAACCAATGTGGCTGGTCACCAGCAAAATTGCACCGACCGTCATCACCAACAATTCCAGCTTCTGCCAGATCAACAGATCCAAGCCGAAGGCGACCAGCACCACGGCGCTGGCGGCTTGAGCGATTCCCAGCACAGCATACCATTGCCGCATTGGACGATTCGAGGTTGTCAAACGAGCGACCAACGTGACAGCTAACAGTCCCAGGCTGACTGCCATTGTCGATGCCATCAATCCAACGCCCGCCATACGATTCAAGGAAAGCAAAATCCCTGCCACGCCTGCGACGCCAATCACGAAGTGGCCAACCTGGTTGATCGGATTGCTTTGTGAGGCTTCCTCCTGGTTCGACGTATCAGAGAACTCTGCGAACTTGCCAGCCAACAAAGCGATGAAACCAGTCAGTCCGAACATGGCCACAACAAGCTCTTCGCTAATCGAAACCGGTAAGAAACTGACCGCAATCGCCTCGGCCCACAGCAGCGTGACGAATGCTCCGGCGATCCATGCCAGGTTACGCTGGACCAGGGCGTAGGAGTAACCATAAAGGTAGGTCGCTACCAGCATCAAACTGACGGCCAGCAATTTCAGCTGAGTATTGGTCGCCAACGCTGGCAGATCAAACGGTAAAGGTTGCCGCCAGGTTTCTGCGTAGATCTTGCTCAACAAGCCATCGTAGGTCCACGCACAAACGTTCCAGCTGAGCATCACCAGCAGACCGCCCATCAAGACAATGTGACCCGCCCGAAAGAACGCCTGACCAAATTCGCCTTGGCTGAAGGGGCCATCTCCCTTCGGGAATGCACGTTCGGCATGGATTGCCAACGCCCCGATCACAATCAGCAGCGAGGAAGTCGCGGCCCCTTGCCAGAATTTCCCCACGCTCTGATCGCCGAGAATCATGAGCCCGGTCAACGTAACCCCGCCAATCAAGGCATACACGAACATTCGATCGCGAATCAGTAGTGCGCAGAGACCATAGAGTCCCACGATCACCAGCGCCGGAACCCACAGGTGACCTCCTTCATTCAGCACGATCAATCCCTGGTAGTCGTAGAACCAAAGATGGAGCGGCATTAACAAACAGGCTAAGAGGCATAGTCCGCGCCCCGCCAATTCCAACTTCGTTCCTTTCAGGAGCCACGCCCCAGTCCCCAGAATTGCCAGGTTGACAATACCGCCGCAGATCGCGACGGTCAGTGGATTATCGAAGAAGCCTTGCGTCGCCAGCCAGATTACCAGGCCCACCATCAACACACTCGCCCCCAACATCATCAAATATTGGAGGCTACGGGGGTCGAGGATCGTATCCAGCAGGTTGCCCGACGATGGCTCTGCCGCGGTAGGGGCCGCCGCTTCTGCTGTCACTGGCGATTCCATTTGCTCTTTCAGAAGCGTACCGATTCGCCGGTTTTCGGCTCGCAAGCTGGCGACCGACTCTTCTGACAAGCGACCAGCTTCAATATGTCGGCCCAGTTCATGTTCGAGAAACGCCCGATATCGCCAGTGCTGGCCAGATCCCGAGGGTGGTTCGTTGTCTTTGGGTTCTCGTAGCCATGGACAACGTTCGACTTCGCCTTCAATGCGACTTTCCCAGTCGTCGTAGTAGGCCGCCACAGGCGCTTCGAGTTGGCAATCCTTGAGATTTTGCCGGACGAATTGGATCGCCTGGCGGAGATCTTGTCGGTGGTCAGAAGACATAACCGGTTTCCTAAGCTGGTAGGCGTGGTGGTTCGGATCAACCGTGGGGGGAGAGCAGGGGAATACTTCCGGCAGAAAGCCTTCCCCTTACAACCATCGCGTAGAAAACAGGCAACCAGGTTAAATGGTCGTGTTAGAAATTGTCCCGCAGAGAAGAACTACTCGGCACGTAGTGTTTTCCGGAAGTCCCGCGGCGTCTCGCCAAACTTCTTCCGGAAGGCAATCCCGAATCGGGTCGCATTGCTGAAACCGGCCCGAGCGGCGACCTCCGCGATGGAAAGTTCCTGATCGAGAAGCAATTCTTTTGCACGCTCTAATTGAACGCGACGTATCTCCTCGGCCGGAGTCCGGCCAAGCGTGTTCCGAAATTGGATTTCCAGGCTCCGTCTCGAGAGGGGGACTTCCCGTAGGATGTCTTCGACCCCGATTCCCTGGGCAGTATTGGCCTGGATAAAGCGCAGGGCGCGAACGATCATCGCGTCGTCGATCGCAAGAAAGTCGGTCGATTGCCGACTGATGACACCTTGCGGTGGAATCATAATTGGCTGCTGTGGCGCCGCCTCTCCTTCTAACATGGCGTGCAGCATGGCAGCTGCCTCGTAGCCAATCTTTTCACTCGCCACCGAAATGGAAGAGAGCGGGGGATACGACACTTCGCAAAGCAGTTCGTCTGAATCACCGGCTAGAATCGCAAACTCATCGGGCACCCGAATCGAAGAAAAATGGCACACCTCGGCCAGTTGCCGGGCATGATAGGCATCGACCGCGAAGATGGCGATCGGCCGGGGAAGCGAGTTCAACCAACGCGTCACTCGGCGCTGTTGTTCCCCCCACGACATCTTGCGTCCTGCCCGGTACCCAGGACGGTAGTTATCGCATCGGTAGCCCCGCTCAAGCACCGCCTGCTGAAAGGCTTCCCCTCGGCGTGTTGAATAACGATGACTTGGCGGCGCGAAGTAAGCGAACTGTGTGAATCCACGAGCCAATAGATGATCGAGCGCGAATTCGGCCCGGGCATCTTCATCGGTGTTCACCCGACCAATTCCCGCGATCGATTCGTACACGTCGTCGACATCCACCGCTGGCAATCGACGACGACGAATTTGTTCGACTTGCTGCCGCGACGATAGCCGGGCAATCACCCCTTTCCCTTGCCACCCGTCAGGTAGCGCCGGCCGCTGCTCGTTATCGCGTGGATCAATCAGCAAATGCCACGACGCATGCTTCTGGGCATATTTGGCGATGCCGCGGATGACTTCACGCCCCCAACTGGTTTCGGTTTCCACCAGCACGGCGATCGATTCTATCGGCAAGGTGACTTCGGGTTGGGATACGGTGCGCGGCATAAGAGATGACTAAGGGTTAACACGTAGAATCAGACTCTTAATCTTACCTTCGACATCGTTCAAGTTTGCGCATATACGATAGTTTTTTTCATTTTTGCACCGACGTCATCGCGAGGGGGCTTTCGTGCGCCGGGCAGGGTAGTAAGCTGGAACATCATCAGAGTCGGCGGCCCGCGCGGGGAATTGCCATAGTGCCTCGGGCAATTTGATTCCTCCAGAAAGTGCCTCTTCCGTGAGTGTTCCAGAACTTCGCACCGTCATAGGATTGATGAGCGGCGGATCGGCCAAAGGGGTCGACGCGGCCCTGCTGACGACCGACGGAGAGTCTTCTATTCGCCATCATGGCGGAATCCGTTTGCCGTACAACGAAGATCTCCGGGCCCAGCTTCTGGAAGCGTCGCAGCACAATATCTCGCTGGATGAACTCCTACTTTTGGAGCGCGAGGTGACGCTTCACCATGTGGAAGCTGTCTTTGCCTTGCAACGTCAGCTGGGTGAAGTAGCCAGTACCGCTACCTTGATTGGATTTCACGGCCACACGGTTCGCCATCTGCCGCAGGATGGCGTGACGATGCAACTGGGCAATCCTTGGCTGTTGGCCGAACGAACTGGCAAGCAAGTGGTCTCCGACTTTCGCCGACGCGACATGGCACGGGGTGGTCGTGGCTTACCCCTGGCATCGTTCTTTCATCAAGCGCTCTTTTACGATTCGTTCCGACCCATTGCCGTGTTGAATCTAGGGGGCCTGACCCATCTTACCTGGCTCGGTCCCGATCGTTCGATCCTGGCGGGGGATACCGGTCCTGGCGTGGGCCTGCTGGACGAATGGGTCCAGGAGATGGCAGGACTCAGCCACGACAATGAAGGGAAACTGGCCTCGCAAGGAAAAGTGCATGAAGATCTGGTCGAAGAATGGCTTCAGTCAGAATACTTTCGTAAACGCCTTCCCAAATCGGCCGACCGCTACGAGTTCGATCATATCGACGTCTCAGGCTTAAGCGTCGAAGATGGCGCGGCGACGCTCTGCTCGATCATTGTTCGATCGATTGAGCAAACGATCGACAAACTGCCTGGCCCCTTGGGCGTGCTTTGGGTGACCGGCGGCGGTGCCCGGCACCCGCTGATCATGAAACTACTTCGAGACCGCTATGCGATGCTGAAGACGATCGATCAGCGTCACTTGAACCCGCACACGCTCGAAGCAGAATGCTTCGCCTGGCTGGCGGTCCGCAGCATCAAGAAGCTGCCCCTCACCATTCCGGAAACGACGGGATGCTCGCTTCCCACGACGGGTGGTTTCGTGACGCCGTAATGCTTACGGCAAGATCTGATAGTCGGCCGAGGTCATTCCGCGAACGAGCATTTTCAGAATCGGCGTCGTCGGGTCGTCGATCGCGGTGAACTTAGGCGTAATGCCTTTCTGCTCTAGCGATTTCTGCAATGCCGCTCGCAGGTACCCGCCTGCCTGAAAGACTCCGCCAGAGACCACAATTCGCATCGGATTTTGCTTCAGCCGTAACCGACTTTGCACCGATTGCACGAGCGACGTGAGTTCTTCGGCGCCATGGGCGACAATTGCCTGAGCATCCGGTTCGTTCTGCATCGCAGTTGAAAGGACCACCGGCGCAACACGGGCTAAGAGATCTCGCTGATCCTTGGCTTCGGCTAGTCTCGTTCTGATGTCGAGCGCATTCTCGGCTTCCAATTCGTCACAAATGGCCGCTTGCATGGGGGAAAGCGGAGCCCCAGATTCCAGCGTTCGCAGTGTCTGCCGCAGTGCCTGTCGCCCTAGAGAGAATCCACTGCCATCATCTCCGAGCCAAGGGCCCCAGCCACCAGCAATCGCGACATTGCCTTGCAAATCGCGGCCCACGCCAACTGACCCAGTCCCCGAAACGAGCGCCACGACTTCGTTCTTCGGGTCATCCATGATGAGAGGAAGAAGGTCTGGCATCACGTCTTCGTGATCGGCCAATTCAAGCTGGGCGAGTCGTTCACTGAGAGCCTGGCGAGTGGGAAGATGAAGCGTCCCCGCGATCGCGAAAAGTCCGCGGTGACAAGGAAAGGAGTCGAGTCCCGCTTCCGCTTTGGCAATTTGAACGGCTTCGTTGATCGCGGCGGCGGCCGCATCCACACCGACCACACGTGGATTACAGGCCCCGGCATTGCCGGTTCCCAGAACGCGCCATTTTCCCAACGGACCGACTTCTGCCAGTGTGCAGCGCGTCTTCGTACCACCACCGTCGACCGCTAGAATCAGCTCACCAACGGCAGGTGGTGTCGAGATCGAAAGCTTAGACTGCCTGGAAGTCGCCATTAAGACTCGCATTCCCTGGTTGCTCCCATAATCGCTTCGCGTAAGTGTCCTTGAGCTTCACTGAGAAGCAATCTTGCTTCCTCTGGTGACAGGCCAGTCTGATGGACGACGATCGCAGTCTTCACTTCGCCCGAGCATTCCCGGAGCAGTTCGGAAGCGCGTTGATCGGTAACTTTTGTTGCCGCACGTACGATACGGCGTGCTCGATCGGTCAGCTTGATATTCGTGGCACGCAGATCCACCATCAAGTTTCCATAGGTCTTTCCCTGGCGAATCATCGCGCCGGTGCTCAACATATTTAGAACCATTTTCGTCGCGGTTCCGGCTTTCATGCGGGTCGATCCGCTAAGCACCTCGGCACCAACGACCGGGGCAATTACCAGATCGCAGTGCGGCAGAAGTTCGGAATTGTCGTTACAGGTAAGCCCAATCGCAAACGCGCCAATACTCCGAGCGTAGGCCAAGCCACCAATCACATAGGGTGTGCGGCCGCTGCTGGCGATGCCAACCACGACGTCCGATGCGCTCAAGGCGATATGCTGCAGGTCCGCCGCGCCGAGTTCGGGACGATCTTCCGCACCTTCAACGGCCGTGGTCATTGCTGTCGGACCACCCGCGATTAATCCCAGGACCTGTTTAGGATCGGAATTGAAGGTTGGCGGGCACTCGGCAGCGTCCAAGATCCCTAGTCGCCCGGAAGTCCCCGCACCAATATAGATCAGGCGGCCGCCGATCGACAATCGCTGCGAAATGACGTCAATCGATGCGGCGATCTGCGCAGCCTGTTGTCCGACCGCGTCGGCAATCAGCGCGTCCTGTTGATTGATCAACTGGACCATCTCCATCGTCGACAATTGATCGAGATGTTCCGACGCTGGGTTATGCGCCTCGGTTGTCAAATGTTCGAGCATCACAGGCGGCCAAATTCCTTCTCAAGGGGGATCGTGGTTAGACCAACGTTGTGGTCTGGCCTGCTTGCCAGTTTAGATGTGGCCAGTTCGATAAAATAGAGTCACTGCGCAAAACCGATATTAATATGCGCTTCAGCAACTAGCGAGAGCCTTTGTGGCAGATAGACTTAGGAAGGTTCATCTGTCGTTTGTGATTCCTTAACAAGACCGCCAGTTAGCTTACCTGCCTAAATGTCGTTTTTCGCAACCTTGGCGATCACTCCCATCGACTTGACGATCATCGCCCTCTACATCTTGGGGACGGCGATCTTGGGGGTGTACCTGGGGCGCGGCAACCATTCGTCCGGCGATTTCTTTCTTGGATCGAAGAACCTGCCGACGTGGGCGCTACTTCTTTCGATCGTGGCGACCGAGACCAGTACCGTCACCTTTTTAAGCATTCCAGGAATCGCTTACCGTCCCGGCGGAAGCTTTGCCTTTCTGCAGTTGGCGCTGGGATACATTATCGGCCGAATCCTGGTTCTGATCTTCATTTTGCCAATCTATTTTCGTGAAGAGACCTCGACCGCCTATCAGGTTTTTCAACGAACCTTTGGTCCATCGACGCAGCGAATGGCATCGTTGTTCTTCTTGATCGCTCGAACTTTGGGAGATGGACTTCGTTTGTATCTGGCCGCACTGGCGCTACAGCAAGTGACGAACATGCCGTTCGAGGCGAACGTGGCCATCCTGGCAATCGCCACCGCATTCTATGCGCTGATTGGCGGCGTGCGGTCGGTTGTCTGGAACGATTGCCTTCAGTTCGCCGTCTACATGGCAGGGGCCGTGGTCATCATGATGTTGATCGTGCAGCAAATCCCTGGCGGCGTGAGCGAGTACCTGCAGTTTGCCCAGGAAACAGGTCGCTGGAAGATGTTCGACTGGCGTTGGTTTCCGCAGGACGGCAGCATCACGATCTGGTCTGGCCTGATTGGCGGTGCCACTTTGAGTCTGGCAACACATGGTGCGGACCAACTGATCGTTCAGCGTTACCTGTGTGCGGCGAATCAGCGTTCGGCCGGGTGGGCGTTGTTTTGGAGCGGTCCAATCGTATTCGTACAGTTCACGATCTTTCTCGCCATCGGTGTTGGCCTGGCATATATCTATCAGCAGATCGGCCCAGATCTCACCACGATCGCTGGCGATGAAGCCTTGCCGAAGTTCATCGTGCAACAAATTCCGATCGGAATCACCGGAATCGTTCTGGCAGCCGTTTTCGCGGCAGCCATGTCGACACTCTCCAGTTCGGTGAATTCCTCTTCCAGCTCGCTACTCGATGACTGGGTGACCGGGCTCTGTCCGAATTTCAGCGATCAACGCCGATTGCGACTGGCACGCGGCTTTACGCTGCTGTTCACGTTGCTTCAAGCAATCGTCGCGGTGGTTGCCTACCGCGGTCAATTTGCCGACTCGGTCGTCGAACAAGCCTTGGCGATCGCAGGGTTCTCGGCAGGGCTACTCTTAGGCCTGATGTTGCTGGCGATAATGATCCCGCACGTTTCCAGCATGGCGGCGAACCTGGGACTGCTGATCGGAGCCTCAACCATTTCGGTGGTTGCGTTTCAGACGAATGTCAGCGGATACTGGTATTCCTTCATTTGTGCGACCACCACCTTCCTGGCGACAGGCATCCTCGGGATGTTGTTCCGCAAAACCCCACTTCCTGCCGACATCACCTCGATCGAGGACTCCCCATGAACCCGCGTTTGTTCTTTGTGATTTTGCTGATCTGTTGCCTCCCCAGCTTCGCTCTTGCAGCTCTCCCAGAGGCTTCGCCGCAGTCGGTTGGCATGGTGGGGGACTTGGCTGGCAAGATCGACTCCGAGATCAGCGCCGCATTGGATGCCAAGCAAATGCCAGGCTGTGTGGTCGTTGTCGCGCGGAACGGCAAGGTGGTCTATCAGAAGGCGCATGGCAACCGCCGCGTGGAACCTGCCGTCGAACCGATGACGGTCGATACGTTGTTCGACATGGCATCGCTTACCAAACCGGTCGTCACGGCGACGAGCATTATGCAACTGTTCGAAGCAGGTAAGATCGACTTGGATGCCACCGTAGTCACCTACCTGCCAGAGTTCCGCGGCAACGACAAAGAAACGATCACGATCAAGCAGCTTCTGCTGCATACAAGTGGCCTGACGCCAGATAACGCGCTGTCCGACTACGAAGAAGGCTGGCCGACCGCTTACAAGAAGATCTGTGCGCTGAAGCTACTCTCGAAACCAGGCGAACGATTTCGTTACTCGGATGTCGGTTTCATTTTGCTGGGAGAAGTCGTGGCACGCGTCTCGAAGATGCCGCTCGATCAATACGCTCAGCAGCATATTTTTCAGCCGCTCGGCATGAAAGACTCCGGCTACAACCCGAGCGAGCAATTAAGTCAACGGGCAGTGACAACGACGCAGGAAGATGGTGTCTGGCTGAAAGGAACCGTTCACGATCCTCGCGCTCGCTACTGCGCCGGCGTCGCAGGTCACGCGGGCCTTTTCAGCACGGCTGCCGACATGACGGCCTACGCTCAGGCGATGCTCGATACACGCCAGGAAGGAACCGGGCATCTGCTTCACCCAAAGACTTTGAAAACAATGAACACCCCCTACGATGCCGCCGGACAAACACGCGGCCTGGGATGGGACAAGCAGAGCAGCTACTCCAGTAATCGCGGCGAGACGATGACCGCCTCTGCTTTCGGCCACGGTGGCTTCACCGGAACAGCGATGTGGATCGACCCGGACCTGGAACTGGTCGTTTTGTTTTTAAGCAATCGAGTCCACCCGCATGGCAAAGGTTCAATCAACAAACTGGCTGGCCGTATTGGTACCATCGCAGCCGATGCTTGTCTGGCCGGGCTTAAAACCGCGTCCCCCTCAGAAACAAAGCTCGGCATCGATGTTCTTTCGGCCAAACAGTTTGATATTCTCGCTGGAAAACGGGTCGGATTGATCGCCAACCATACCAGTCGCGACAAGGCAGGCACCTCGACCGCTGTCTTGATGGCCAAGTCAACCAAGGTTGATCTCGTCGCCATCTTTAGCCCGGAACATGGCTTCACGGGCGATCTCGATCAAGAGCTCGTCGACGATACGGTCGATCCCCTGACCGGTATCAAGATTCAAAGCTTGTACGGCAAGACCCGCAAGCCGACCCCGGAACAGCTTCAGGGAATCGATATTTTGGTATTTGATATCCAGGACATTGGCTGCCGCTTCTATACCTATCTTTCGACGATGGGGCTGGCGATGGAAGCCGCGGCAGAGCAGGGGATTCCGTTCGTCGTTCTCGATCGGCCCAACCCCCTCGGCGGCGACGTCGTTGAAGGACCACTTTTGGAAGGGGGCTTCCGCTCGTTCGTTCGTTTTCACTCGATCCCGGTTCGGCATGGCCTGACCCTGGGGGAACTTGCCAAGCTAATGAACGCGGAGCGCGGCTGGAAAACCGATCTGACCGTCGTCCCAATGGAAGGATGGGATCGCAGCCAACGCTTATTTGAAACGGGCTTGCCCTGGCGAAATACTTCACCGAACATGCGAAGCCTCACCCAGGCCATGCTTTACCCTGGCGTCGGTCTGCTGGAAATGACCAACCTGTCGGTCGGACGGGGAACCGTGACACCGTTCGAGATCGTTGGCGCGCCTTGGATCGATGGCCCCAAGCTGGCGAATGCCATCAATGCGTATGGCGTCCCAGGCGTAAAAGTGATTGGCATCGACTTCACCCCATCGAGCAGCAAATACAAAGGCGAGCTGTGCGGCGGAGTGAATTTCATCATTACCGATTGGAACGAATTCCGCCCGCTCGATCTGACGTGGTCCCTGGCCGTGAGTCTGCGAAAGCTGTACCCGGTCGATTGGAACGCGGAACGGCTTCAAGTCTTGCTCGGCAACCGCACGCTTGCCCAGATGATTGAAGATGCCAAGACACCCGCCGAAATTAAACACAGTTACCAGGCCGCGCTCGAAGATTTCATGAAGCGACGGCAGTCCTATCTACTGTATTCCAGCAAAGGATCGGCCAAGAAATAGCCTCGTTTTCTTTAGCGGCAACTTACCGCCCCTTAGCAGAAAACATTGACGTAAACGTCTCCACCTTCTAAAACGGTCTAATTAGGTAACTTTGTTGACCTGCCTTACGCCCCACCTGAGTCTTCGATGTCCTGCCTGAGCCAGTTCTCAATCAATTAAATTGAGATATTTTGCGTTTCAAAGCCTTCCAGTTACTCCCCACCTGTTTCTGCAGATCACATTTCTCGAGATTTCTTCGTAGATCGTGATATCGCCCCAAATTCCAAACCGCCCGCCGATCTTGTACCAAAGCCGGGACCTATCACCGGTGGAACCAACCATGCAACGCGCTTCGTCCATTGCTCCGATTTCCTTTTCGTTGTTGCCAGCTTTGCTGCTGTCAGCCTTTGCCACCACCACTGCGTGGTCGCAGGAAACCGTTGAGCCTGCGGCTCCTGTTGTGGAAGAATCGGTCACCAACGATGCATCAGGCATCGAAAGCCGCTTAAGATTTTCGTTCAGCGGTGCCTCTTGGCGCGAAGTTCTGGACTGGCTGGCCGAGGCGGCTGAGCTTTCGTTGTATGTCGACGACGTTCCCACCGGAAGTTTCACCTATTCCGATCGTCAGCAGTACACCGTCGATGAAGCGGTCGCTCGGCTGAACTTGTTTCTGCTTCCCCGCGGTTACGCACTCGTTCGCCGGGATGAATTGCTTTCGGTCATCAACCTCGGCGACCCTCGCGGACTGCAGCAGTTGGATGCGATGGCGAAGGTTGTCCCAGCCGATGGCCTGGAAGGCTTGAACCCGCACGAAGTCGTGAAGTGCTTCGTCCCGCTGGGCCAGGTGGTCGCGTCCGAAGCGATCAGCGAAATGCAGCCCCTTTCGCTAATGACCACTCCGGTCACACTGCCTAAGTCGAACCAGTTGATCATTACCGATACGGTGAAGAACCTGCGAAGTGCACTCGACGTCCTCAATTCGATGCAACAGCCGCAGCAAAGTACCGAATCGATCCGCCGTTTCAACTTGAAGCATGTCGACGCGCAAACCGTCTTGATGGTTGCCGCGACCCACCTTGGCATTCCCGAGAACGCCATGAGCGGCATCGATATCACGATCACAACCGACCTGACTGGCAAGCGTTTGTTCGTGGTCGGATCGGAAGAAAAGCTGAATCGTCTTGAACAACTTCTCAAAGTCGTCGACGTTCCCGACGAAGCGGAACTGGCACCATCGCAGCAGCAGCTCGTTTCGCATCCAGTTACCGGCGATAACTTGCAGGTGATCTACGATGTTCTACAAACGATTCTGGCGGATAAGAACCTGCGTCTCACGCGGCAGGAAGAGAGCAATACGATCGTCGCCCTGGCCGATCCTGAAGTTCACCAACTGATTCGCGAAACGATTGCGGAACTGCAAGCACCTTCGGTTGAGTTTTCCGTCGTTGAACTGGGTTCCGTCGATCCTTACTTCGCAGTATCGCTCATTGGCGAAATGTTCGGCGTCCCGAACGAGATTCCCAAGAAGGGTGAACCAGAACCCAAGGTTGCTCCACCTAAGGTCGATGCCGATCCCGGCAACCGTCGATTATTTGTGCGTGGTACCGCCGATCAGATACGGCAGATTGAACAATTGGTAACCCGCCTCGAAACCCGTTCTCCTAATACCAGCGGAACCGATCTACGATTCGTTCCTCTCACCGGTGCAACCCGCGACGAGTTGCTCGAGTCGGCCAAGCAGTCGTGGGATGGCAACAATCGTCTCGAGATTCTGCCAACCAGTGAATCGACGCAGAACCCAGTCATCGAGCGGACGCTGCATCCCGAATCAGGCACCACCACAGAACCGGCAGCGACCGTTCCGACGCAGTCGCCTGTCGAGATGACCCCGGCACCTCGCAAAACACCAAGGTCGAAGCCTTCCTTAAACGAGGACGACTTCGTCGCGTGGTCTGGTCAAAAGCCTTCAATCCCCACGTCCGTTCCTACCAGCACAACGACTCCTCCGATCCGCACCCAGGTAGTTCCTAATGGGATCTTATTGCAATCAGACGACGTTCAAGCACTCGACCAGTTCGAGCGTCATCTGCGATCGCTTTCCTCACACGAACGCAACGCGATCTCGCCGACGATCGTCTATTACCTAAAGTACGTTTCGGCGGAGGAAGCCGTGAAGATGCTCGCCGACCTGCTGGACGGCGGCAACGCCCTGAGTGATACGCCTAGCGATACACTCGTTCGAGGTTCGGTGAGTGGACTAGGTACTTTCTACGGCAGCTTGCTGTTCGATCGAGATGGCATGACGACGGTCACCGCTGGAACCGCAACGATTGTTTCCGACGCCCGTCTTAATCGCTTGATTGTTCAAGGGACGAAAGAAGACATTGCGACGATCGAAAACTATATGAAGATCATCGACAAAGATTCCAGCATCACCGAGATCGAAACGGCTGGACGCTCGCGAATCATTGCTCTGCGTCATGCGAAGGCCGAGGAAGTCGCCGAAATGATCCGCGAGGCTTTTCCTGGTCGCGTCGATACCTCTTCGCAGCGTGGTAATCCACAAGCACAACAGCAGAATGCCCCTCGTCCCACGAACGACCCACGCGGCGGTGAGGAAGAGCAGCGTCGTGTTGACGACAAGCCGACCCGTGGCAACAAGCCGGTGATGGCGGTCGCCGTCCACGAAGCGAGTAACTCGCTGGTGATTACGGCCCCAGACTCACTTTTCGCGGAAGTACAGCAGTTGGTGGAATCGGTCGATCAACGTAGCGAGCGGGCCGTTCGCGTGATCACCGCAGGGAGTGGCGTCAATCTGGAAACGATTCAGCAGATTCTATCCGAACAGTCGGGCAACACTTCGCAGCGTCCTCGCACGAACAACCGTCCGCGCAGCAATACGCCTACCCGCTCGAATAACTCGCGAGGTCGATAAATGCAGTCGGCAAGCTATCGACTTCCCACGTTCCTGCCACTTCTTCTCTTGATCCTGATGCCGCAATGGGTTTGGGCTCAAGGAGAGTGGATCCATCGTATCGACCGCGACAACAATGGCTTTGTCGAACCGGACGAAATTTCGGATCGGTCGCGTCGATACCTCGAGGAGTTCGCCGTTCCTTACGGTCTGAGCCTTTCGCGGCCGAATTCCGTGAAGAAGCTCGAGCAAGCAGCTCGCCTTCATGCCCAGCGTCAACAAAACGGCGACACGCCAGCTGCAGTCACCGGTGTCGACTCGCCAACGATGCGCGAATTTGGTCCACCGGCCGACAAGCCGCTCCTGCCGGAGTTCGGCCTCGCCGAGGTGAAGTATCCTTACACGCTGGCAGACCTGGAAGAGGTCGAACAGCAACTGCGGCGCTACGATCGTGATCGAGATGGTCGACTCAGCCCAGAGGAGATTGAACGGGGACGATGGTCTGGCCATCCGCCTCTCGATACCGATTTCGACCACGACGGTTACCTCACGCATCTGGAATTGGCCCAACGATACGCCAAACGAAGAATCGAGGCCCAAAGCACAGTTCGCAGTCTTGGCTCGCGACTACCTCCTTCAACGGAAGATCGCCGCGACGATCGCCAGGATTGGCGCGATCGGATGCGAGCCGGTAGTTCACGCAACGGCGACCGCGGCAGTGCTTCACTGGCTGATAGCCTGATGGAACGTTACGACTTCAACCGCAACGACCAGCTTGATCCGCAAGAGATGTCGAGCATCGGCATTACCATCTCGAAGGTCGACTACGACCGGAATGGATCAATCGACAAAGAAGAATTTGCCCGTTATCTGAACGAGGCCCTCGAACGGGAAGCCAGCCAACGCCAGGAAGCGATTCCAACGTGGTTCTTCGAACGCGACCAGGATGGCGACAAGCAGATCTTGATGTCGGAGTTCACCGACCAGTGGGACCAAGAGAAGCTCGACGAATTCGCTTCGTACGATCACAATCAGGATGGCATGATCACCATCGACGAAGTTCTCACCTCGAAGACGGTTGTCGGTGGCCAGTTCTCCAACACCCAGGCTCACCTGTTACTGCCACGTTCGACGGTCGTTTCCGAGATTGAAGTTGCCGACGACTACCTGATCGGCGACCTCAACATCCAGCTTTCGATCACGCACACCTATGTCGAGCAGCTCGATGGCTACCTGATTGGTCCGGATGGGCAGCGGATCGAACTGTTTACCGGCATCGGTGGTAGCGACGATCATTTCGACAAAACGATCTTCGACGACGACAATGGAGAACGGATCTCCCGGGCACGAGCCCCGTTCCAAGGCACCTTCCGTCCCGAAGCGTTGGAAAAACGCCAGCCCGGCTTGAATCACTTCCGTGGCAAGAACCTGAAGGGGACCTGGCAGTTGATGATTCGTGGCAGTCGAAGCGAACGCAGCGGTGTGCTGCACGGCTGGTCGCTGCTCGTGACGCCTGATCGCGAAGCGGTCGATAACCCTGACTCGGTGGCCGAGCGGTTGACACCTACGGACACGTCGGAGGAAGAAGCTACCGAGGGGGAAGGGGAATCTCCCGAGAAATCGTTCCCGCAGCGAGCGAATTTCCCGTTTTCGCGTGACTAGATCGCGAATTTTGCGATGACAACGGCTGCCGCAGCCTGTTAACATGACCTTGTCCGAGCCGTTGGGATCACACGATTTCAATGGCTCGCTTCGTAATGCCCACCTGGTCAGACATCTATCGCGCTCCGATCTGACCCCCATCGTCCCCAGCGCCTGGTCTTCTGTCCCGATCCCCTGATCGTCGACAACTGGCCACGCACCCCCTGTCTTCCTCCAAGAGAGTTCGCGATATGCATCTTGTTGCGCCCACCCTTTGTTTGTGCTTGCTTCTCACTTCGGTAAGCGTCGCCGAGCCCTGGACTTTTCAGGGTACGATTGGCAACTCCGGAGCTGAAGGCGAGTCGCTCGTCACATTCGCAGGCAACGAGGCCTCTGGCTTTGGCCCGGTCTTCGACGCGCAGTCAACAATATGGGAACGTGCTGGCGAGAAGCAGCTCAACCGTTACGCCTTGGATGGACGCCTCTTGGCGAGTTTTCCGCTTCCTGGCAATCACGATCGCCGCTTCGATCGCATCACGCTCGCTGGCGATCTGTTGGTAATGAAGATCCGCGATGCGCTGTACGTGTTGCCAGTGAACAGCGTCAGCGGAACCGAACCAACACGTGTGCTGGGCAACGTCGAAGCACTCGCGGTCAACGCCATCGACGGAAAGGTGGCGATCTCGAAGAAGGGTGCTGGCGCCATCGTATGGTTCAACCCGGTTTCGCTCGAAGAGACGCCGTACCTGCAAACGGACATTCAGACCGATACGCTCCAGATCGATGACGATGGAACGCTATACGGCATGCACAGCAACCAGATCTATGCCTGGAAAGATGGTCAACTCCTCAATGGTTTCCCAAAGAAAATCGACGGCGAGCGTCCGATCAAGGTCGGGGACTATTGGTATAGCTTTGCCTGGCATGGCACGGTCAAGCGGTTCAACGAGCAATGGGAGCCAGAGCCTGGGGTGGTCCTCGGTGGAGCTTCCGGCTCGTTCATTGGTTACTTGCCGCAAAGTGTCGATATCGAAAACGGTCGCGGCCTCACGCACGTGCGAGGCGACATCTTTGCCGTCTCAGGTCTGGACGGCATCGTGCAACTTCTCCAGTGGAATGAACGGGAACAAGCCTTCCTGCCGGTGCGCCGACTTGGGGCCTTACCTTCGTTGAAGGGGCTCGCCCTGGATGCATCTGGTAACATCTGGACGCCACGTGGAAGCTGGCGGTGGGATGCCAATAGTGCTGATGCCGCATCCCTTGGGGATAAGGTTCCCGACGTCATGGCTCAACCAACAGTCATTGACGGGAAAACGCTCTGCCTGCTGAAGAAGCACTACAGCTATGTGCAGCTTTCATCGGGGCCGTTCTTCGATACGAATGGCTGGTCCCACTTTGAAACGAAGGGGATTGCTGATTTCGACCTGGGCGAGAACGTCTCCGGGGCGACGCTGATTCCAGACGGGAACGGGCTGGCGATCTTGTTTGTCGATACGGACGGGAATGCGTTTCAGATGGGGGTGACCAGTTCCGGCCAACCGCGCGGCAAACCGGTTCCTGCGAAGATCACCGGCCTGAGCGGCTGTACAAGTCTTGCCTGGTTTCAGAACCAGCTGATCGCGGGCAACGAATCTAAAGTCGACGTTTATCAACGCGATGAACAAAGCAACTGGCAAAAGCTCGCCCCATTGCAACATGGTGACGGCACGTTCCACGTTCATAGTGATGGAACCACGCTCGCCATTAGCGACACGGCCGCAGGGACTGTCCAAACCTATCGTTCGCTCGACGCCCCCAACGGCGAGTTCACCTCGCTCGATCACCCAACACACGTTGCCATCTCCGGCAATCGCATGATTGTCTACGAATCAGGAAGGCAGCGCATCGTCAAACTCGTACGCGAAGCGACAGAAGCATCGCCCGATCTCACCGTTATCAAGCTTCCCTCGGACACGGAGATCCCGCAGAACCAACTCCCTGGCGAAGCCGATTTTCAATCACTGGGGCGTCCTGGCGGTCTGCCGCTTGAGGTTGCCCTTGTCACCGATAACACCGGCACGACGCTTTCCCTTCGTACGGTTGAACACGAAGATCTTTTGCTGGAAGTCGGGATTGCCAATGCCGAACGGGCTTACGTTCTGACCGGCGATCAGGCGACGCAGAACCAAGGTCATTACCACATTCGTCTGCCCGAAACCGAATGGAAGACAATTCGTCTGGCCGCTTCTCTCACGCTTCCAACCGAACAAGAGCGTTTCGGTTTCGTCGACTCAGCGCCGCTGCATGCCGCATTTAACGCGAATCCTGCGACGTGGGGTCCTTTTGATCTGACGACCCATCACGAAATGGTCGAGGCCCGAAAGCAGGAAATCCGAATCACCTTTGAGCAGCCTGTTTCTGGCAAAGCAACGATCGTCATTGAAGACACCGACGGGAATCGCGTTCGCAATCTGATTTCTGGGCAAAGCTTCATCGCAGGCCGACATACGGTGCAGTGGGATGGTCTCGATGAGACGGGCAAACTGGTCTCGCCGGGCAACTACCATTGGCGTGGGATCACGCATCCCGGCATCGCCCCGCGTTACAAGATGAACTTTGCCAACGGCGGTGAACCGACGACCGCTTCCTGGGGCCCAAACCACAGCACCTTTCGCTGTGCAACGAGCAACGGAGAACGAATCTTCTTCGCGGCTCCCGTTACCGAAGGTGGCTGGGCACTGGTCGCTTTGAATCAGGATGGGAATTTCGTGCAAGGGTACGAACACCTTCACGGATACGGCATTCAAAAAGACGCGATCGCGGCCGACGACCAATACCTTTACTGTGCTCAGGATGGTTTTTCGTGGGGCGGTAACAAGGGGATCGATCTCGGTAGCGACGACTGGAAGGCGACCTGGAAGCTGACGATCGTGCGCTACGATATTCAAACGGGTCGACTGGTTGAGTTTCCCGGAAAGCAGCGTGGAATCGAAGTCGATGAAATGGAAGTCGGTCCCGGCTCGGCACATCCTGATCTGACCGACTTCAACCTGGGCGGTCTCGCCGTTCACGACGGCAAGCTTTACGTTGGCTCGCGAGACGAAGGCAAGGTCCTGGTACTCGACGCCGACACTGGAAAGCAGGTCGATCAAATTAACCTCTCAGGCGTGCGTCATCTGGCGTCTGGTCCATCACTGTATGCCGCCACCGATACTGGAGTAGTTCGACTGCCAGATGGAAAAAGAATGGTCGACGCGAACAAAATGGACCTGACCGGGCTCACGGTTGCTGCCAACGGCGATATTCTGGTGAGCGATGCCAAGCGTCATCAGATCATCCGCTTCGATGCTAATGGCAAACAGCTTTCCACCCTTGGAACACCTGGCGGCGCGTACAAAGGGACCTACGATCCAACTCGGATGGTGAACCCGGCCGGTCTTGCGTTCGGTCCGGATGGCAAACTTTGGGTCACCGAAGATCGCTGGAATCCGAAACGTATTTTTGCGTGGGATCTGACTGGCGAGCCGCATGTTGTCTACGAGAAGTTTGGCATGCCGCATTACGGCGGAGATGGTTCCGGCTTCGATCCAGAGAATCCGCGACGTTGGATTGGACTTGGCTGTTTCTGGGATGTCGACATCGCCGCTGGAACGGCTCGACCGACGTCGATCCTTTCTCTGGAAGAAGGGCATTTCGGAAACTACGAACCGCAGTGCTACCAATTCTTCCGCCAGGATGGACGGACGTTCGTTTGTGCCCGTGGCAAGATTTCGTTGATCTCGGAAGTCTTGCCCGATGGCACCTTGCACGACCTGGCGGCAACGGCTGGTACGCATCACTTTGGTTACGGCTGCGACTGGGATCCACCGCAGGCATACATCGACGCCTTCTATGCCAAGTGGCCTGAGAAGCGTGCTGGTGAGAAACCTGGTCGCAAAGGGGAAGGGAAGCCCTGGTCGCAGCGTGGCATGGGTGTGTTGTGGGTCGATCGGAATGGTGACGGCAAGTCTCAAGCCAAAGAGTTCGACTTCAGCGAAGGAGAACAATATGGCGGCGGGGCCTGGGGGCACCTTCAGAACTCGCTCACATTTGTCATGCCTGTCTCGACGGACGATCAGGTCAGCATCGTCACGATCGAGCCGCAAGGCTTTCTGGCCAATGGCGTCCCCAACTATGGTTCGCTCGAAGCCGCGATCGCCAAGGCGACGCCGATCGATCTTAGCCCAGGCTACAAACGAAGTGGAGTTTCGACCATCCAAGATCGTTTCGGCCGCATGCTATTGAACTCCGATCCGGAAATGAATGCCTATTGGATCGACCGCCCAGGAATTGAACCATTACCCGCCTCCCAGCCGAAGCGCAATGGTACCCATCTCTGGAGCTTTCCAAACCAATGGAGCGACGTGCATGGTTCGCACCATGCGCCGTTGCCCAAGCCTGGCGTGATGCAAGGAACGATGGCGTATTTGGGCGTCGCCCCGCTGGACGAAGAAAGCGATGTGGTCTTCCTTAACGGCAACCATGGCCGCTGTTTTCTACTGACAACCGACGGGTTGTATCTCGATGAAGCGTTCGTCGATGTCCGCGTCAGCTACTTAATGAATGAATACCGCCTCGGCGGAGAGATCTTCGGCGGAAGCTTCGGCCGGTCCTTGTCGGACGGAACGTTCTACGTCCAGATTGGGCACGGTCCGTATCGCATCTACGAACTGGAAGGACTCGGACAAACCAAGCGGATGAAGGGCTCGCTTGCGGTGACGCGGCAACAGGTGCTCGCCGCGCAGCAACAAACCCTGCGTCAGGCATCCGAGCAACAAGCATCCCGTAACGCCGAGTTCCCTGGCAAGATTGCCTGGGACAAAGATGGCAAGTTCAAGGTGGAAGTCAGTGCTGAGATCGTTGCGGATCAAATGCAACTAACCTGGCAGGTCCAGGACCGATCTCCTTGGGTGAACAACGGTCGCGACTGGACGAAGCTCTTCGCGACGGGGGACTCGGTCGACTTCCAGTTTGCCACGAACCATGAAGCCAACCCCAAACGACGTGATCCGGTCCCAGGAGATAAACGCCTGCTGATCGCTCCGCATGATGGCCAACCGCTGGTTGTCTTATACGAACATCGCCTGCCGGAAAAGCAGCAGGGCAATGCGATCGAGTTCACGTCGCCTTGGCGAGCCGAAACCGTTGATAATGTTCAGAAACTGCAGAATGCCAACGTAGAAGTTCGCCAGTCCAACGGCGGCTATCATGTCACCGCCACCGTCCCGCTGAAAGATCTCGGTTTCGATCCACAGCCGGGGATTGCCTATCGGGGCGACTTTGGAGTGACCTATGGCAACGCGGAAGGGACCGACACCAATCTGCGGAGCTACTGGTCGAACGGGAGCACCGGGCTGGTCGACGATATCCCCGGCGAGATCATGCTCTCGCCAGGGTTGTGGGGAACGATCAACTTTCGTGCTGCGGCGGAATCCGATAAGCCGTAGCGCATGTTGTATCGTTATTGATCGCCGCTCTTGCTTTGCAGGTCGAGGTAGGCCTTGGCATAGCGGCGACCGAACTCACGATACGACTTGGCGTTGAAATGCACCTTGTCCCCCTTGTGTGTCAAACCATCGGAACTGACGAACGCACTATTACCATCGCTTTTGGCGATGGCTTGATGGGCCTGATCGACTTGCTGCTTGGCTTCGTTCCAAGGGCTTTCCTCGAACTTGCCTAGCTGTCCGATGATGAAGGGAACATCTTCCGCATCGAGTTCCTTCCGCACGCGAGCGATCAGTTCGGTCAGCTTCTGCTGATAGATCTCGGACTTGCCTTTGCCCGAGTCCGCCTCTCCCTGATGCCATAGAATCCCTTTCAGCTCACCCGCTTTCAGGGCAGCCTTGGCACGCTTCAAGGCATCGTCGTACGGATGCGTGTTGGTTGCCTTGTCGCGGGCTCCAGGGCTCCAACTTGCGATGGGCGAACCACCAACAGCACACGGAATCAAACCGATGGTCACATCTGGATTCGCTTTGGAGACTTCCAGCCCAAACGTACGCCCCAGTCCGACGCCCACCATCTTTGGCTTGTCGAAGTGCAGCGGATCGACGGCAGGCACCCATTGGCCTTCCTTGTTGAACATCAACACTTTTGGATTCTCGATCTGATCGTCAGGCGTCACCTTGCCGCGGCCTGCCATGTTCGATTGGCCAATCAAAAGGAAGAGGTGAAAGTTTTCTTTCTTCGGAACTTTGACTTCCTCGGCCAACGATGGCGCGACGACGTACGACAAGAGCAGGAGGGCGAACAAGCTTGTTCGAGGGAGTGAATGCAACATGGGGCCATTCTTGGGTTGAAGGTGGGTGGCAATTTCCGACGAAGACAGGAAGAGAAACGCGGAATGGAGCCGCGATGGGGTCCTCCTTACTTTAACCCGTTTCGAATTGAATTTATACTTCGGAATTGCCCACAACGTGATCGCGAGCGCATCGCAGATCGCCGGGCGACGCCTTTCCTATTCTGAATGCCAATGATCGATCCACTTGCAATTCTGGCCGGAAGCCGTGTTACGACGCCTTTGGTTCCTATTACCTTGCCAGAATATGGCGTGCCGGTGTGGTGCAAGCTCGAGTTTCTGAATCCCAGCGGTTCGACGAAAGATCGTATTGCTCGGTATATCTTGTCGAAAGCAGTCCGTAGTGGCCGGTTGAAGCCAGGTGACCGTGTCGTGGAAGCATCCAGCGGTTCCACGAGTATCGCCTTCGCGTTGGCATCGGCGCAGCTCGGACTCTCGTTCACGGCCATCATGCCGGAAAGTGTCAGTCCGGAACGCGTGAAAATCATCAAGGCGTATGGAGCCAAGGTCGAACTGACGCCCGCCGATGAAGGCATCGATGCTTCGATTAAGTTGGCCGAGAAACTTGCCGCCGAACAAGACGCGTTCTGGCCACAACAGTTCTCGAACCCCGACAATGCCAAAGCTCACCGTGACGAAACGGCCGCCGAGGTTCTTTGTCAGATCCCGAGCGGATACGTCGATATCTTCGTCAGTGGCGTTGGCACCGGCGGAACTTTGGTGGGCGTAACGCAGGGGCTGCTCTCGGCCGGATGCGATGTCGTGCCGGTGTTGGCCCGTCCGGTCAGTAACAAGTTGATCTCCGACGTCGAATGTTGCAGCTTCAGCAAGCGCATCCCAGGCGTTGTCGATGGGCTGTCCGATATCTTCCAGGAAGCTCAACTGCAGAAGCTGATTGAATTCGAGATCTCGGATGAAGACGCCATCGTCGCCACGCGTCGTTTGATCCAAGCAGGCTTCCCCGTCGGACCCAGCTCTGGGCTCAATTATCTGGCCGCAGTGCGTGCCTACAAAGAACGGGGCGGAACTCCAGTCTGTCTGACCGTCTTCCCCGATCGCATGGAACGCTATTTCTCGACGGATCTATTTCAGTAGAGCAGTCATTCAACGAAGTAGCTTTCAACCGCCGTTCGGCCCAGACTTGCGAGCGGCGCTGTTCATCTGCGATGATTGAGACTTACCGCAAGATGTCTCACCGTGCGAACGTTGCCTGCGCCAACCAGTGTGCAGCATCGCATGCCGCTACTTCAAGATTGTCCCCATGCTCATTCGTCTCGTTCTGTTGATCGTGCTTGCGATTGGCATTCCGATCACCGCGATGGTGATCGGCCCCAGTCTGCGGCAGAAGATCGATCCCGCAAAACTCTATTCTGGCGGTACCTCGTATCCTGCGACGAAGGTCCCATTCACCTTCGAGCCCACCCAGCCGCAGTTTCCTGGGTTGCCTCAAATCACCAATGTCCAAGTCGTCGACTTCGATCAAGATGGTCAGAATGAAATCATTGCGTGCGATTCGCTCGGTAGCCAGATTCTGTTACTCAAACGACGGTCCGACGGAAGCTGGGAGGAATCGACGCTGATCGCCGACGTCGCCGCGCCAGCGCATGCGACGGTCGTAGATATCGATCAAGATGGCGACCTTGACGTCATTGTCTCGGTGCTGGGAAATATCCTTCCCGACGACAGTGTTGTTGGACGCGTCGAACTATTCGAGAACAACGATGGTGAATTCCAGCGACATGTCATTCTGGATGATGTACGACGGGTGGCGGATGTTCAGCCCGGCGACTTCGATGGCGATGGCGACCTCGACCTGGCGGTTGCCGTCTTCGGCTATTCGCGAGGTTCGGTCCTCTGGCTAGAGAACCTGGGTGACTTCTCGTTTCGTGATCACCTTCTGCTGAGTGCCCCGGGGACGATCCACGTGCCCGTTGGTGACTTCGATCAAGACGGCGACCTCGACATCGCAGCGATCGTCACGCAAGACGAGGAAGAGCTGTGGGCCTTCGAGAATCTCGGCAGCGGTGAGTTTCGTCCGCGCTTACTTTGGATGACGTACAACCTCGATTCTGGCAGCGCTGGTCTGGTCGCTGCGGATCTGGATCAGGACGGCGATCTCGACTTTATTCTGCCTGCCGGTGACAACCTGGAAGATTTCGATGCCTACCCTCAGCCTTATCACGGGTGCTATTGGTTCGAGAACCAAGGAGACTGGAAGTTTGTCGAGCATCGGATATCGGATCTCGGTGGAACTTACGCGGCCTCGGTCGCGGACATTAATGGGGACAAACATCTCGACGTGGTGCTAGTCAGCCTGACCAACAATTGGCTAAATCCAGAGAACGCCAGTGTGGTCTGGCTCGAAAACGATGGCCAACAGAACTTCACCCCATGGCAGGTCGCGGCGGAACCTCTGCACTTGGTGACGGTAGCCACCGGAGATGTCGATGGAGACGGAACGGCAGACATCGTTTCCGGAAGTTTGAATGTTCGCCGACCACACCGACACCTAGGGCGGGTGAGCGTCTGGCGTAATCATCAAGGACAGCAGCCATGAAGTACGCCACGATTGCCTTACTGATTTTGGTCGTGCTGGAAGCAATCGGGGCAGGCATCTACCTGTCCAGTGAAGCGGCTCGTACGATTCCGCTGGTTCCTACGGAAGAACTTGCCGATCCAACCATCATGCCGCAAATCGAAGCACTTGCCGAGCAAGCATCCAATGGCACCGCGGACGATTGGCGCATCTACGGCGAGGCCCTCATCGGCAAAGGCTTCTATGCCCATGCCGAACCTGCCTTCCGCGAGGCACTTCGGCAAGATCCTGAAAACTTCGACGCGATGTTTGGGTTGGCTTTCTGCCTCGATCGCATGGGACGCATGCAGGAAAGCAGCGTTGCCTACAGCAAAGTGGTTCAGGCACCGTCCGAGTCGCCAGAGCAACAAATCGGACAAATCAACGCGTTGTTTGCCATGGGACGAAACGCGTTACGAGAAGACGCGCCGGAAGACGCGCAGCGATACTTCCAGCAAAACGAAGACTATCCGGCCGCAGAATACCAGCTTGCCAAGCTGGCGATACGCTCAGGACACGCCGACAAGGCGTTGCCGATCATCGAAAAGAACTTGGCGAACATCCCTTACTCGCTGGGCTTTCATTTTCTCAACCAGCGCGCCCAAACCGAACTCGGCAATACAGAAAGAGCCTATCTCGCGGCGGCTATGGTCGAGCGGTCCGCCTATCTCGTTTCGCAAAACTTCAACACCAACTATGTCGCGCCGTTGGACGAAAGCACTGGCCTTTCCGGCAAGTTAAGCGAACTCCACCTGGCCGCCCTGGATAACGACACCTCCAAAGTCATTGAGATCGCCGAAGCGATCGATCGCGAGGCCATGGATCATAATGTTTTCGTAGCAGACCTGGCGAAGTCAGAGCAGCTGAAGGCATACATTCAAGCCAACGATACAGAGAAAGCGTTGGCACTGATCGAACGACTTCGTGAAAAAGGACGAATCGATGCCGTGACTCTGGAAGCGGAAGGGGATGCGAAGCTTCAGTCCGGTAGCGCTGAGGAAGCAGTCCAGCTTTGGCAACGTGCGGTTCAACTCAGTCCGTCCGAGGCACTGCATGTCAAACTCGCAAAGCAGTTGCCCGATCGCAGCGACTATCACCAAAGTCGAGCTGCCATGATGCGGGGCCTTCACGAATTTCGCCGTAACCGGATACGCGGGGCGATTCCGCATTTTGAGGAAGCGATCCAGCTCGATCCAACGAACGGTCGGGCGATGTTTTATCTGGGCGAAATGCAGTTCTATCTCGACGAGTTCGATCAGGCTGCCGAGGCCTATCGGGCTTGCCTTGAGCAGATGCCAACGCATGGACGTGCCATCAATCGCCTGAAGTTTCTGGATAGTCGAGAGAGCAAGCCAGACCCTGGCACCTAATTCACACAAATTCCAGTTATTTCTTATTCTCTCTAACTGGTTAATTTGATACCCTACATAGGTGGCTAATTCTCTTGCCACCCACAACAAATGTGGATTCATGCATCATCGAATCTCACTAATCGACTAACTCCCCACCCTAATCGCCCCCCAATTCGAATAAATCCCCGTCATTCTACAGGAAGCCCCTATGCCTGCCCGCTCACTTCGCGCCCTCGCGCGGAAGTCTGGCTTTACGCTTGTCGAACTCCTGGTGGTGATCGCCATCATTGGCGTGTTGATCGCCTTGCTCCTTCCCGCCGTTCAACAGGCTCGTGAAGCGGCCCGCCGAATCACCTGTTCCAACAACATGAAACAGATCGGTCTGGCACTGCACAACTATCACGACACCTTCAAAGTGTTTCCGCCTGGATATGTCGATTCCAATCCGGCATTCAATTCGGCAATCGATAGCGTGTCGAACCGGAACGGCCTTGCCTGGTCGGCATTGATTCTGCCATTCATCGAGCAGAACGCATTGCACGATCAAATCGGAACGCAGACCAATGGATTCGGTTATCACTGGCAAGATAAGAACAACGACGACACCATGAACGACCCGATCGATGCCGCCACGGTCGGGCTCGAGGCGTATAGCTGCCCATCCGATACGATGCCGCTGCTCAACAGTCGTCGTGGCAACTTCGGCAAGTCGAACTACAAAGCCAACGCAGGCAACAATGCGGCCCGCGACGGGAAGGGTGTGATGTTCGAGGCGTCGAAGCTTGGCATCCGCGACGTGACCGATGGAACCTCGAATACCATGATGGTCGGCGAAGCCTGTGCCACGCCTGACTCCGGCACACTGAACTGTGGTGGTTCGGTCTGTAACTTCTCTGGCGGGCTTTGGATTGGTGCCCGTATTGGACCAAGCACGCAGACTTGGCATACGGGTGTCTACACGTACGACGTGCTTTGCTTCGGCGGTTCCGGTGCCAACATGCTGATTAATCGCTCTGGCGCGAACTGGGGTGCCGACTGGATCAGTAGCAGCACGCACCCAGGCGGAATCATGTCGGTACAATGCGATGGAGCCGTCCGCTTCATTCCCGAAACCATCGACCTGACAATCTATCGACGCCTCCGTGACCGTCGCGACGGCGAAGTACTCGGCCAGTTCTAAGCCATTACGCTTCACGCAAACAGATGGCCCCCGCGGCAAGCCCTCGGAGTGCCCACTTCAACGCAGGAACACCCAGCCGTGTTCCTGCGTCGTCTTTTGCCCTCGTCGCTCCTCTCTCTTCTCTGGAGTCCTACCATGGCTGGTTCTTCCATGAAATTGACTCGCCGCAGCGTGTTGCTTCTGCTTCTGTTGGTTTGCTTTGTTCCGATTCGAGCCGAAGCTGAGACGATTGAGGCCGACCTGCTTGTTGTTGGAGGAACCGAGTCGGGCTGTGCAGCCGCCGTGCAAGCGGCCCGGATGGGCGTCAAGCGTGTCGTGCTCGTGAATGACATCGAATGGTTGGGCGGACAATTCAGCGCGGAAGCGCTTGGGGCCATCGACGAAAACCGGGGCCATGGCTACGACGGAACCGTCCCCATCCCTCGCAGCGGAATCTTTCGCGACGTAATCGATGCGATCGAAGCGAAGAACGCGGGGCTATACGGCGGCGTTCAGCGGCCAGGCAATACGCGCGTCATCACCACCAGCCGCCCAGTGGTTTCCCAGCAGGTCTTTCGCGAGCTGTTAGCTCCTTACGAAAACTCTGGCCAGATTCAACGATTCTCCAACTACCAGGTTTCTTCTGTATTGAAGGAAGACAGCCGAGTGAAGGGGGTTCGGTTCAAATCGACTGCGAATGACTCGCCCTTGACCGTCCGCGCGGCGATCACCATCGATGCTTCGGACTGGGGCGACGTGATTAGGCTTTCGGGGGCTGGCTGGGATGTCGGCCTGGATGCTCGTCATGAATATGATGAGCCAAGTGCCCCGGAATCAGGCGAGCCCCGCACTGACATCAACCCGATCACCTGGTGCATGATCCTGGAAGAACAATCGAGTGAAACACGGATTGAACGGCCAGACGGCTACGACCCGCGATACTTCACCGGTAAATGGGGCTGGATCGATGAGAAGTTCGCCTACACATCGCGTCGCCTTGTCGACAGTAAAGGATTTGGCAAGATCGAAGGGCCAGATCTGTTGTTGATCAACACGCCGCCGATCGACTATCCGCTCGATGTCTTCCCGGCTGATGTGGCTGCGGCACTCGAAAAGACAGAGCAGGGGGCATCACAAAAGTCGATCGTCGAGATGACTCCCCAGCAGCGGGCAATTGTCTTTGCCGACGCCAAGAATCATTCGCTCAAGTTTCTGTACTACTTACAGGATCGCTTTCCTAAGTTTCGTAAGATGGCCCTGAGCGATGAATTCGGAACGGCCGACAACTTGCCTCCCAAACCTTACATCCGCGAAAGCCTTCGCTTAGATGCTTTGCATGTGCTGCGCGAGCAAGAGGTCCTCGGGTTTCAGAACCGTTCGCACTACGCAACGGCGATGTTTCCAGATGCGGTTTTCTCGTGGCAGTTTGAACTCGACTTCCACCCAACGCACCGTTCATGGCTTACCGATCAGCTGGAGGCTGGACCATGGGAGGCCGATTTTCGCGGCAACCGAAGATTCGGGCGTGGCGGAACCGGTCGGGCAGTCTTCCCGCTGCGTAGCTTCGTCCCAAAGGGTATCGACGGGCTGCTCGGTGGGCAAAAGAACCTGGGCTACACCAGCATTGTCAGTTCTTCCTGTCGCCTGCACGATCAATCCATTCATGCTGGCCAGGCCAGCGGAGCCATCGCGGCGGTTTGCCTTCGCCATGAAGAGCAGCCTTCTGCCATCTGGGATCAGCGAGAGCGACTGGCCGAAATTTGGAATGGCCTCCTCGCCTCGGACCAGGGTGCCCCTCTCGCAATCTGGCCCTTCGCGGATGTCGATCCACTTGAGCCAGCGTTCGCCGCGATCCAGCAACTCGCCTTGCGACGACTCCTCCCGGTGGGACCCGCGAGTACCTACTTCGATGCCGACTCGCCAGCCACATCGGAATGGACAGAACAGATTCTTCTCAATGCCAAGGAACAAGGCTACGACCTTACCCCGCTTACTGCAGATCGCTTGACCGGAGGCCGACGCGACGTGGCAGTTGCGATTTGGAGGGTTCTTCAGCAGCAACCAACGCCCCCTTGGAAACGTCAATCGAAACAAGATGCCGACTTGGATGGGCTGGTAGACGCGGAAGATGCGTTGCCTTTCACGGTCGGAACCGTTTCGTGGAGGAATGATCCTCGATTCGATGGCCTTGTTGACGAGACGATCCTCCAGCTTCCGGATTCGCAAGCGTTCGACTTTACGGGGAAGAGTTCTTCGCCACACGCCGGATATCTGCCAGACATTGGCGAGAAGTTTGAGGCTGCTCGCGGCTATGGTTGGCAGGCAAACCTCACGAAAAATACGCGGCAGCGTGAAGACCAGCAGCGATCGCCGCGAAGCACGTTTGTGTTCACGCGATCGGTCGATACGTGGGAGCTTGTTCTGGCGAAGGGTCGTTACCGAGTGATCGGCTGCCTGGGCGATGCCGGGCACGAACAAGCAGGACAGAACCTTTCCGTGGAAGGGGACATTGTCGCTGATCATATCGATACGGACGCAGGTTCGTTCTACGAGTTTGAAACGACCGTCGATGTCAACGATGGCCGATTGACGCTGGTCTTAGGGAAGCCAATGTCCAAGACGAACACATGCATCAATTGGCTCGTGATCATTCCGGCCGATGAGGCTACGACAGGATCTCGTTGATAACGTGACCGTGCACATCGGTCAGGCGGCGTTCCAAGCCGTTGTAGTAATACGTCAATCGCTCGTGGTTCAGTCCGAGCAGGTGCAAGATGGTTGCATGGAAATCGTGCACGTCGATCACGTTTTCGGCTGCCTTGTAACCAAATTCGTCGGTCGCACCGAAGGTATATGGGGCTTTTACCCCGGCCCCGGCCAGCCAACAGGTAAAGCCTTCTGGATTGTGATCCCGTCCGCTGGCACCTTTCTGGAACGTCGGCATCCGGCCGAACTCCGTGCACCAAACGACGAGGGTGTCTTCCAGAAGCCCGCGACGTTTCATGTCTTTCAGAAGCGCGGCGGTGGGCTGATCGAGCACCGGACCATGGACGCTGTATTGTTTCTCCAACGCTTTATGGCCGTCCCAGTTACTGACCCCTTCGCCTCCGGTCTGATAGGCCCCGTTGAACAGCTGCACAAATCGAACGCCTTGCTCGACCAGGCGACGGGCGAGAATACAATTGCGAGCATACGCCGCCTTCAAATGGTTCTCGGCATCGTCGGCGCCATACATTCGTAGCGTCTCGGCGCTTTCCGTCGACAGATCACTTACTTCCGGCACCGCCATCTGCATGCGAGCGGCCAATTCGTAGCTGGCGATCCGCGCGGCGAGGTCGTTGTCGCCAGGGAAGCGTTCCAGATGCCGAGCGTTTAAGGCATTCAGAAACTCTCGCGTTGCTTTGTCTTTCTCCGGGTCAACTGCCTCAGGCCGTTTCAAGTTGCGGATCGGATTGTTGGCGTTGAAGTCGGTTCCCTGGAAAGCAGCCGGAAGGAAGCCAGGTCCCCAGTTGTTGACCGACGCCTGAGGCGTTCCTCGCGGATCGGGAATCGCGACGTAGGCAGGCAGATTCTGATTGGAACTCCCTAAGGCATACGTTGCCCATGCTCCCATGCTGGGGAATCCATCAAGCGTGAAGCCCGTCGACATGAAGTTCTCGCCGGGTCCATGCGTGTTGGTCTTCCCGGTGACCGAATGCAAGAAGCAGATATCGTCCGCCAGTTCCCCCAGGTGCGGCACCAGGTCCGAGATCATTTTCCCACTTTGGCCGCGCGGGCGGAACTTCCAGGGGCTTTTCGTCAGGTTCCCTTGCTGTCCTTGGAACGTCACCAGTTTATCGGCACCAGGCATCGGCTGGCCATGGCGGCGGATTAGCTCCGGTTTGTAATCGAAGGTATCGACATGGCTACATGCGCCAGAGCAAAAGATGACGATCACATTCTTTGCCGCGGCTGGCAAATGGGGGCTTCGCGGGGCGAATGGTTGCCCAGGGTCGATTTCCGGGCGGATGGGAGACAGCCCACCCACCGACCGCGCGCCTTCCGCCAACAATTGCTCTTCGGCCAGTAGCATCGAGAAAGCAATACTACCCAGTCCGGTGGCCGTCTGACCCAGAAACCGACGACGGTCCAGCAGGTGCATGCCAGGCGTCGGCTGAGCGTTGATCGGTTGCTGATGGCGACTAGCCATGACGTGTTGCCTGTTTGCTAGGGAATGAAGAGGAACTCGTTACTATTGAGCAGCGCCCGACAAAAAGCCGCGAGCCCTTCTTGCTTGATGAACTGCCGACTAAACGCCGCTTCTTCTGCCGATGGCGACCGGGAATAGCACAACTCGAACGCGAGGCGAACCTGACCGTCGGTCGTATTTGCTTCGGATTGCAGGCGTTGGCTGAACAGGTCGGCTTGTTGCAATAGGAAGGCGCTATTGAAAAGGTTTAGTGCTTGCAGCGGTGTCGTCGAACGGGAACGTTTCGCGACGGACGTCGCCGCGTCGGGGCAATCGAGCAGGCCGAAGATCGCATCTTTCTCCATGCGGACTTTCGTCATATAGACCATACGCCTCCAGTCCTCTGGGCCAAACTGTTTCTTCGGGTGATAGTGACGCACGTTCTCGGCTTCAACCTCGAAGGCGCTGAAGCCCGGTCCTCCCATCGAATTATCGAGCACCCCGGTCACCGCCAAGATCGAATCGCGAATCGGTTCGGCTTCCATCCGGTGGGGTGGATAGCGCCAAAGAAGTCGCGTGGCGCCGTCGACTCGCAAACCTGCTTCGTCGGGCTGGCTTGCCTGCTGATAGGTTGCCGACTGCAGAATTAGCCGATGGATATGCTTCAGCGACCAACCATGGTCCATCAATTCCGCGGCCAGCCAATCGAGGAGCTCTGGATGTGATGCTTCAACGCCTGCCGCGCCAAAGTCGCTCGGGGTATCGACAAGACCAGTACCGAAATGGAATTGCCAGATCCGATTTACGATGACACGTGCAGTCAATGGGTTTTCGCGGGAAGCAATCCACTCTGCCAGTTTCTGGCGGCGAACTGTCTCGGGGCTGTCTGCGGCCAGCGCCAGATTCGCGAAGATCTCTGGGGCGTTCGGCAATACTTCCTCGCGTTTCTCCAGCGGCTCGCCTCGGTAAAGGCGATGCGTTGGGCCTGGCTGCTCGTAACGGCCAGCATAGGCTTCCCGTCGAGTGGTGGCCTGTTTTAATTCTTCCCTTGCCGCCAATAGCCTGGCGACCGCGGCCTTGGCAGCTTCCGACTTCTCGGAAGGCAGACTCTCGAAGTGATAACTGGGAATCAATTCGGGACTGGGAAGCGCCACGGGCAATCGATCGGATGAGTCGGCGATTATTTTCCATGTCCCCCCATCTACTGACGCTTCAATGCGATAATGGATGGCCAGCCGATCGTTGAATTGCCCTTCGCGATCGCGGGCCCATTCGATTCGGTCGATCGTCGTCGCTTGTGGCAGATCGATCTGAACCCATCCAGTGCGGCGGGTATCGGCGATCCAACTCCGGCGATTCGAGAACTGCCCATCGTTGATGTGCTTCAACTGATGAATTTCATAGCCGGGCAAAGTTCCTGACGCTGTCGCCACCGCGCCTTCGCTCGCCAATGCAACATTGCGATCGCCGGAGAAGATTGCCAGTTCATCGATACAAGGTTGCATCCCACCGATGGTGTCTTCAATCACGAAGCGTACCGAACGCGTTTCGATCGGGTGAAGATGTTCGACATTGCCAATCGCCCGAACAGGTTCGCGGAAGAATGGCTTGGGAGGGGTCGGCCCTGCGGAATCGCGGATGTGTTCCAATACCAACACGTCTGCGGTTAAAGCGGTACCGGTCATCCCGCCGACGAGAAGAATCTGATCGTCCTTGTCGAGGGTGACCAGGCCTGCGTCGAAGAATCCGCTCCACATCGGTTCGCTCTTGAGCTGTAAATCGCCGTTGGCAAACTGTTGCTGGTTGACGATCGCGACGACTTCCCAATCTTCCTTTGTCGCCGGATTGCCATCACGGTCGATAACGTATCGGGCGTCCTGGCAATGCGTGGTGTATCCGCAGCCCCACGAAAGCCAAAGGCGAAATTGTCCCTTGGTAGCGGGCGCCCACGAGATGACCGGGACGCCTGGTTGATGCTTCCACCAGGAATACTTGCCTCCGCTCACATTCAGCGAACGTAACTCGTCCCCAAGGTCACTGGCCCGACCACGCTCAGTGCCGGGAAGGTTCGTTCCGTTGCCGACGGCGTTGACCAGGTGCTTCACCTTTTCGCCAGCGATTTCGGGATTGTCGTCCAGCATGACGAAACGACTGGTCGGTCGCTGCGGAAGGAGATGTTCCAGTTCGCCTTCCAGCTGGACGATCTCGGCACGAAGCTGCTCGGCAAGCTTTTGCTGTTCGGCAGTGAAGGGGAGGGGAGTGTCAGCATGGCGAACCCCAGAGAAGATCGCCTGCATCGAGTAGTAATCGGTCTGCAGAATCGGATCGAACTTGTGATTATGGCACCGGGCACATCCCATCGTCAGTCCGAGGAAGGCGGTCCCGGCGGTGTTAACGATGTCGTCCAGTTCGTTCTGGCGCTGCATCAAGGTGAGATTGATGTCAGGACTTTTGACTTGATCGTAAGGTCCTGCCACCAGGAAGCCGAGGCCGACGGGGCTTCCGAAACTGTCGCCCGCAATCTGTTCACGAATGAATTGATCGTACGGTTTATCGGCATTCAACGAATCGATTACGTAATCGCGATATCGCCAGGCGTTAGGGCGTTCGCGATTCGTTTCAAAACCGTGCGTTTCGGCGAAGCGGACCAGATCGAGCCAATGCGATGCCCACCGCTCGCCAAAGTGCGGACTGGCGAGCATCGTTTCAATCCACTTCTCCGTGGCGGCAGAATCTTCGCTGTCGGCGTAGGCAGCCACTTCTTCAGGTGTTGGAGGCAAGCCAAGCACATCGAGAGAGAATCGCCGAGCGAGCGTTCTGCGATCGGCTCGTTCGCTCGGATTGAGCCCGTTTGCCTCGAGCTTTGCCAGGATGAAGCGATCGATCGGAGTTGTGCCCCAGTCACTTTCCACCTCGGGGACACTCGGACGCTTGACCGGTTGAAAAGCCCAGTGGTCTGTCGTCCGTTTCTCGATTTCCATCGAGCCTGCCGGACCCGGCCAGGAGGCACCTTGATCGATCCAGGCTCGTAGCAACCCGATTTGTTCCGAGGAAAGCGCATCCTCTTCTTCCGGCGGCATTCGCAAGTCCGCCTCAAGCCCTGCCACGAGGCGAATCAGATGGCTCTCGGCGCTCTTGCCAGGCACGATTCCTGGTTCGCCTGAGTCACCACCACGAATGACCGCAGCCTTTCGATCTAGCCTCAGATTGCCTTCCTGTGTGAACTCACCATGGCAGTCGTGGCACTTCGCCCGCAGAATCGGCGCGATGTCGGACTCGAATTGAATCGTCTTCTTCGCGGCGGGAGGTAACTCGGCGGCGAACGCATGTGGAACGCATACGAGGAGGGCGCCGATAATCAGGCAGGAACGAACCATGATGTGGCCTTGAGTGTTCGTTGTTGGGCAGGAAACGAGACGCTGGCGGACGCATCATCTCGCGATGACGCCCCTTCGCCAGACATGCCATCAGGCAACCACAGGTGGGATTCCTAAGAATAGCATTGACGCTGGTCTCGAATCAACTGAAATCGTTGCACCAGCCGATGCTCAGAGCGATGAAGTTTCCCCTGGAACCGCTTCGGGCAACATCAGAACGGAGCCCCAGAAAAAGCAAATTGCACCGATCAGCGTGAAGCAGACCGACGCGGTTTCTTGCCACGGTCCTGAATCTCCGGGCAGCACAATGGCGAGCACTGCCGAGATCAGAAAGCCGATGCAGCCCAACAGGTTTACGAAGACCACCCACCACGAGAGATCTTCTATCTCCCACTTCCAATAGGCGTGGGCGGCTTCGATAAAGGCGAGGTAGCCCGAGGCCATGAACAAGATCGATCCCAGGATATTAGGAACCCAGATCAGAACATCTTGTTGCTGCCAACCGAGCGAAGGCATCATGCCGTCAAACGTGTTCACGTTAAAGAGCACCGTCCCGATGAACTGGAGAAAGCAACTCAGCCAACCAAGGTCGCCAGGCTTCCAACCGATCCACGTAGTCCGCTGCGGCGTCGACGGTTGATCGCCTGGAATTGGATCAGCATTCGCGGCTTGAAACAGTTGAAGATATGCCGCGGTCGTAAACGGAATCGAACCCAGGAAAAAGATCAGTCCAGCCTCGCTCTTGGCCAGACCGATGGCTTGCGTCCATTCCGGCCACAAGCTCACGCTACTTCCCAAGGCAAACAAACTGGCACCCAAGGCGAAGATTATGCCGATCCACCAATTCAATTCGCCAGGCATCCATGCTGCTTTAATTAACGTTCGCAGCAAGGAATGCGAATGCTGTGTTTCGGGATGGGCAAGTCGTTTCCGATGATGCCGCGAACGCCACCGGCGCACCCGTCCCAGTCGATCGTGAAACAATCGAAAGGTGATGAACGGGTGCGGTCCGCGCTGCTCGACGCAGTGCAGTTGATTGGCTTCGTCCGAAGAAGTCATGCTCGGCAGTGATTAGTGATGAAAGCCCGAGGCTTCCTCTTCCGTGAGAGGGGCCTGGATCGGATGCTGCTTGAAGTAGTCGAGTGCCTCGCGCATGTCTTTCAGCAGCAGGCTTGCCAGATCGCGGCTGACCCCGTGCCGAACCAGAATTCGCTGAATCGCCAGGTCGTCGCGATTAGGCGGCAGCGAGTAGGCAGGGACCTGCCATCCGCGCGTCCGCAATCGATCGGCCAGATCGTAGAGCGTGAAGCCAGGTTTGGCGTCGTCCTTCAGCTTCCAACATAAGGCCGGAATGCCTTCGTGCATCTTTCCGTCGTAGATTACCTCGAACAGGCCCATCTTCTCGATCTCAGTCGCCAGGAACTGCGCCGTCTCGTAGCAGGCCGTGTGGATCTTGCGATAGCCTTCCTTGCCCAGTCGCAGGAAGTTGTAGTACTGACAAACAATCTGTCCGCCAGGACGCGAAAAGTTCAAGGCGATGTCACGCATGTTGCCTCCCAGGTAATTCACCCAGAAGACCAGCTCTTCCGGCAAATCGGCTTCCTCACGCCAGATCACCCAGCCAGCACCCAGCGGAGCTAAACCGAACTTGTGGCCGGAACTGTTGATCGATTTCACGCGCGGCAGACGGAAGTCCCAGACGACGTCTGGGGCACAGAACGGCGCCAGAAAGCCACCGCTGGCCGCATCGACGTGAATCGGAATATCCCAGCCCTTGTCTTCCTGCAGTTTATCGAGTGCGGCGGCGAGTTCCTCTACCGGTTCATACTGACAAGTGAACGTGACACCCAGCGTCGGTACGACACCGATCGTGTTTTCGTCGCAATATTTGACCGCTTCTTCCGCCGTCAAAATCAGACGGTCACCTTCCATAGGGATCTCGCGGTGTTCGATATCCCAATAGCGAGTGAACTTGTGCCAGCATACCTGAACCGGACCGGTCACCAGGTTCGGCTTATCGATTGGCTTGCCAGCGGCCTTTTGCTTGGCTTCCCAGCGACGTTTCATCGCCATGCCACCCAGCATTGCGGCTTCGCTGGAACCGGTCGTCGAACAGCCAACCGCGGAGGCCTCGACCGGCGAGTTCCAAAGATCGGCCAGCATGTGGACACAGCGCGATTCAATCTCTGCGGTCTGAGGATATTCGTCCTTGTCGACCATGTTCTTGTCCAGGCACTCTTCCATGAGCTTGTGAATCTCAGGCTCGAGCCAGGTCTGGCAAAAAGTCGCCAGGTTTTGCCGCGAGTTGCCATCGAGCATCAACTCGTCATGCACGACCGAATAGACGTGACGTGGATCGCGCTCGGCATGCGGGAACTTGTACTTCGGCATGCGCGACGAAAGATCGCTCGATGCGTAGATATCGTCGTCGACGAGTTCACGGAGTTTCTTCTTCGCGTGCAATGCCATTGCTTCTACCTCGTAGTCAGTAAGGAAAAACGCGCCGAAGCTTCGGTCACGCCGGGTTGAGTTGGAGCGCGTTTGCTGGATGCAGAATAGCGAAACTTGGAATGACGACAAAACTTGATGCCAAAACTCGTGTCATTTCGATCGCGATCCAACCCAACTCCGCCAAACCCTAGCCTACTGTTTCGGCTAGACCCGGCCTGAAGAACGAATCATCTCTGATTTACCCGCATCTCTGGTCGACGGCGCGTCATCCGCGCAATCGGTATCAACCGCCTTGCTGCGGCAGGCAGGACTCGCTGTGGGCTTTTCTGCCGTCCCAAAGTGGCCCACAACGGCACTCTGACCGCCCAGAATCAAAACTGGATATCCTATTCACCTGAAAACTTCACGAATCATGAACCGGATTGTTTGGCAACATCTTTGATTCGTCGGCAAACAGGTGTTTTTGCCACTGGATTAACGTTTCGTGAATAGATCGCGTGGTTGCCGACTTTTCAATGGACATCTGACCGCAGGCGGATAAATTATCCACCAACGGCATTCGACGTGGGTTGGTGCATTTCATTCTGCCTCGAATTGGATCATCTATCCGCTCGGTGCCGCTACCGTCCTCATTCGCGTATTTGTTTGGAAGAGTCAGAAGACATGGAGTTCCCGATGAAAGTATCCAAGTCCGGCAATCTCGCAGTACCTCGTCGACGCAGTGCGTTCACGCTCGTCGAGCTTCTCGTTGTCATCGCGATCATTGGCGTACTGATCGCATTGCTGCTTCCAGCAGTGCAGCAAGCCCGAGAGGCGGCTCGACGTATGGATTGTGCCAATCGCATGAAGCAATTGCAGCTGGCGATCCACAACTACCACGACACCTTCCTGTCGTTTCCGTCCGGGGTGATCAACAACCGAGGCGACAACCCCAATGGGGCGCACGGAAGTGGAACGCCGGCGATTGGCGGGTCGTGGAGCTTGTTGATTCTTTCGCATATCGAACAAAGCGCGCTGCACGATCAATTCATGGTCATCGCCCAGTCGGAAGTCGAAGTAGCCGACTGGCTCGGTAACGGCCGCTACACCAGCCAAGGCATGAACGTGGGATCCGAGCAGTTGGATGCGATGCTTTGCCCATCCCATCCGACCACATCCGAAAAGCTTGCCAATGGCACCGGACTGGAAGATTTGGCGCGTGGAAACTACGTCGCCTGTTACGGCAAGGCGGGCTATGGGGCGGTGCATACGAACAATGGTGACGAAGGAGGCGTGTTCGGAAACAACTCTGGCTTCAGCATGCGAGATGTCACCGATGGCACCGCCAACACGATCTCGTTGAGCGAACTTCAGTTCCGCCTCCCCAGCGGCACCGGTCCTTCGTACCAGGACTCGCGTGGCGTCTGGGCTTACGGTGCGATGGGCGCGGCCTGTTTCAGCACAAAGACCGGACCCAACAGCACCACGCCAGATGGTGTGTGGGGTTGCCGCAACTTCCCGGAAGAAGGCATGCCCTGCACGCAGATCGGCAGCCCCTATACCGAGATGTACTCGGCGGCTCGTGGCTATCACCCAGGGGGCGTAATGGGAGCCATGACCGACGGTTCGGTCCGCTTCTTCAGCGAAACGGTTGACCTGGCCATCTGGCAGGCTCTTGGTTCTCGCGGCGGCCGTGAAGTGGTCGAACTGCCGTAACGTCGACGCACCCTCTCGGCGGACGTCCCTTGCGCGAAGGTGTCCGCCGGGATTGATTGTGATCTGTAATATCTGGAACTCCAACCTGCCGTGAATTCACCATGTCTTTTCGCTTTCCCATTGCTTTCTCCCTGTTGCTACTGCTTCTGACGATCGGATGTCAAGGAAGCAGCCAACCGACCGCCTACCCAACGACCGGTCTGATCACCTTCGAGGGTGAACCGATGAAAGGGGGCGGGGCGATTTCATTCATCCCCATCGGGCCTCAAACGGGCAAGCCAGCAGGCGGGCTGGTCAATGAAGATGGAACGTTCACGATGACGACTTACCGCCAAGGGGACGGTTCGGTTGCCGGCAAGTTTCGTGTCATCATCATGCAGACGACAACCTCCGAACCAACGATGGTCGCCAGCGACGACGGCGGTGAACCGGTGATGTCTTCCGGTCCGATCGAAACGGTGAGCAAGTCGCAGCGGATTCCGTTGATTTATGCCGACTCTGCCAAATCGCCGATCACGGTCGAGGTCACACCACAAGGGAACAACCAGCTGACAATCGACCTGACGCGCAAGCCCAATTAGGATTCTGCCCCTGGTGAATCACCCGGCAAAAATCTGGAACCGACCTGCGACTGGAACTGAAACCGCCGCAGAATCAGCATCTTCGTTGGCTCGAACCGGCTGGCTGTTCGGACCGTGGATCGATCTGCTTTTGGTCTCGAACTGCTTTTGGCCCTTGCTTGTATTTTTGCAGCACGACATCGATTTTACGGGCCGTGCTGCGGTTCAGTTCTGGCAGATCTACTTCATCACCACGCCCCATCGCTGGAGTACGCTGGCAGTGGTGTTGATGGATCGCCAGTTGCTGCGTAACCGACGCCGGTTTTTGATCGGATTCACTCTACTGGTGATTGGAATCGTCGTAGGAGTTCGCCTTGGAACTGGCGGCCTGACTTGCCTGTTGGCGATTGACTACCTTTGGAATGCGTGGCACTTCGCAGCACAGCATCATGGCATCTATCGGATTTACGGCCGTCTCGCTTCGCGCCGCACGACGCTGCCGATCGTCGTGGAAAAGTGGTTGCTTCGCGCTTTCCTGTTGTACGTGATCCTCCGCGTCGCCCAGGTCTCGATTCGGCCCTCGCTCGCTTTGGATCTGCTGAACTGGATGGATTGGTTCATGCCACTTCTGCCAGCAATCGTTCTGGGCAACGCGCTACTATCGTTTCGCCGTGCAGGCCTGGGTGGATTGATTTACCTGGTCAGCGTCGTCGGTCTTTTCCTGGCACTGCTTACCAGTGTGCACGTTGGTAATCCGGCGCTGGTGCTTTGCCTGACGACCGCGTCGGCATGGTTTCATGCGAGCGAATATTTGACCGTCATCGGCTGGCGACTGAAGCGGCAGGCTCAAACAAGCGGCCCTGATACCAATTCCGACATTGTTCGCTGGCTGCTATCGCGGTGGGCGGTCTCGCTGCTGGTCTTCATGCTGATACTCGGTTCGGTGGGGTGGATGGCGGAGCACAACTTCCTGGAACTGTGGCTGCTGATCAACGTGATCGCTGCCTTTCTTCACTATGGCTTCGATGGTGTCATGTGGAAACGAAGCAGTCCCTCAATCAGCACGACGCCCGTTGGGTTGGAGTAACTCAAGATGGCCGATCAGATGTCACACCGCCTATTGAAAGTGCTCCCTCAGGCAATCGGCATCCTGGTCATTCTGACCTGGCTTGGATCGCTTACCCGAATACCGGCCCCCCAAGCCATTCTGCTGCCATTTGCCTGGACCGACGTCGCCGTGGTGATGGTTGTCGCCGGCTTGCCACTTTCCTGGACGATCCGAAATCAATTTCATCGCCGGTTCGATAATCCCACGCATGCCATCTGGGGAGAACTACTCCTGGGTATCGTTTTGCTGACCGGATTTCATCTTTTGTTCTGGAATCAGGTCGACCAGTACGCCCCGGTAACGCTGCTTTCGCAAAGCATGGGACTCTCGCGAATGCTGGGTGCTTTGTCCGCAGCGCTCGGGCTAACCCTTTTAGGAGCAACCTGGTTTTCCGCTCCCGTGTCTCCATCGAATACCACAAGGTGGCTTGTTTCGTCCCTATTGTTTCTGGTGGTTCCTTGGACCTATCAACAGGCTCGGTGCAACGCGGAACTCGATTCCGCCATGGATAAACTTTCGCAGACTCGCCTCGTCGAAGCCAACGATCGACTGCGTCGCTGTCTGGTACTGGAACCAAACCTTCAGCACAACGGCATATCCGTACGAAAGATGGTTGAGCAGCTAACCCTTCAAATCGCCGAAATCCAACAACAAGCCGCGACGCCCCTGGCAGCCGATGCCCCCATCGAACGCGTCGTACCTTTTGCGATTCAACTGGCAATCTTGGGGCGAGGGGAAGAGGCAACACGCCTGCTCAACATGCACGAGAATGCTCCCGGCTTTGCGGCCCATGGTGGCCATCAGGTCCTGGGGACACTTTACCAGGACCGTCGCGAGTGGCGATTATCGCTCGATCACTTCCGACTGGCCGAAAAGTATTGGGCAGACCAAGCGTCATCGCCATCGACATCCGCGGCCCTGGCTTCCTCGATTCAAGGAACCGCCTTTGCTCTTCGCAAACTTGGCCGGGTCTACGAGGCCGAAAAGGCGTATCAGCGGTTGCTCGACTTGAATCCATCCGCCGAGACCCATTTTCTGCTGGCTCAGTTTTACGAAGACATTCAGCACAGCACCCTGGCGGCACACCATGCCCGTCGCTCCATTGAGCTTCACCCTCAGCAGTTCAAATCTTCCGGCGAGGCATTGATTCACAAGATGCAGACGAGTCACTTTCGCTGCTTCCAACTCTTCCCGAGCGGATCTTAATCCTGAATCAGCTTCTTTCGCATCGACTGCGTTAACAGTTCCAATACGACCACCGTGAAGAAAATCGCCAGCAGAACGGTCGTTGCGTGCCCATATTGAAAGTTGCTCCACTTTCCCATCAGTTCGACACCGATACCGCCAGCTCCCACGATACCCAGTACTGTCGCCGTGCGAACGTTCCGTTCCAGGATGTACTGGATATAGGCCAGGTATTGGGGAAATACCTGTGGCAGCAGAGCGTGTAGAAACACGCCGATCCTTCCCACGCCACTGCTGGCGAGTGCTTGGGCCGGGGCAGGATCGGTGTTGTCCATATCGTCCGCGAAGAACTTTCCCAGGAAGCCGGCCGAATGAAGCCCTAAGGCCAATACCCCAGCCGCCGGTCCAAACCCAAACAGCAGCACGAAGAACATCGCACTCACCAATTCAGGAATTGCGCGACTCAAACTGCATAACGTTCGTGCCGCGTAAACGATTGGTGCCGCAATGCTGATCCGGCGCGACCCTAGCAGACTCAACGGCACCCCAAGCAAAAGAGCGAGAATCGTTCCCCATAGGGCAATCTCCAGCGTTTCCAGCATCAACCAGCCAACGCGAACGAGGTAACCGACGTGTTCTACCAGGACTTGCTCTTCGATTGTCTCTTCTCGTTCAATCACCTGACCGTCGACGAATTCGACCGACATCTTTGTCGTCTGCTTCGATTCGAGGTGACTAAACCACGGCAGTTGGTCAGGGTTGAAGTTCTCGATTCGGCTAACCTCTTGCTGCCGCGAGATCACCGGAGGCCAACCCTGCTGAGCAAATCGCTGCGCCGCTTCGAGAACCTGGCTTGATTCTCCGTGACCTAACATCGCCCAGAAGGCGTTGGTTGACTCCTGACGTACGTGCTCTAATCCTACGCGACGAAAAGACATCGCTGCGACCGCTACGAGCGCCACCACGCAAAGTAATTTGGGAATCACGATTGGCTGGCGAATCGGCCACCCGCTTTGACGCAAATCGGCGACATCTGCCGAATGATCGCGATCTTGCTTCGCTGCATCCATGGCATGTTCCTGATCGCTCATCGGTTGGTCGAAGCATTCTGCAAAGCATTTTCAGCCTGGCCAGTCGTTACCGGACTTGCCTCGCGGCGGAAATAGTCGGACGACAGTTCCGAACTCTGTCGCCATTGGTTCGGCGTGCCATCGAACTTAACCTTTCCTTTGGCCATATGAACGATGCGATCCGCGTACTTTTCCGCCATGTCCGGCTGATGGAGATTGCATAGCACGGCAATATTCCACCGATGAGCGGCTTCTCGCAATAGCTCCAGAATTTCGCGACCGGTGGCTGGGTCTAAGCTGGCTACCGGTTCGTCCGCCAGGATCAAGGAAGGCTGACGGATGAGGGCGCGTGCAATCGCAACGCGTTGCTGCTGTCCGCCCGACAGTTGCCCAGCGGCACGATTCGTATGGATTGGTTCCAACCCGACTCGTTCCAGCCACTGACAGGCCAGCTCGCGTTCGGCAATACTCCAATGCCGGAAGATGGAACGGTACCATGGAATCCAGGGAAGGCGGCCAAGCAGAACGTTATCGAGCGTGCTAAGTCGCGGAACCAAAGCGAAGTGCTGATGGACAACCCCCATGCGATGCTGTAACCGTCGTCGCGACCTGGTCAGCATTGCCTCGCCGTCGATCTCGACCTGGCCTTGGTCTGCCGACAACTGGCCGCTAATCAACTTCAGCAACGTCGACTTGCCCGCTCCGGAATGGCCGAGCATCACCACGAATTCTCCCCGTTCGATCCGGAGCGAAACATCGTCCACCGCGCGAACGGACTGTTGCTTTCTACCGAATGATTTGCTGACAGAGATCAAAGAAAGCATCGAGCGTCTGATACGTGAAGGCGGCGATTGAAATTAGAACCTACTAGCGATCGGCGGCCCGTTCGATAATGGTAGCGATCATTCTTGGATTGACCGGATCAAGATCGTTGATTGCGTCCTCAAATTGCTTTTGAGGAAAATCAACATCGAAGCGATCGTACTGATCGCCACCGTAACCCCGAATCATCTCAGGCCGAACATCGGGCGACTCATGGATCGTGCGGAAGGCTTCACGAAGGCGCTGTTTGACCGTTGGCTCCAACTCGGGATGCATCACCAGAGGTGGGTTTGGAATCGCAGGACTGACCGCCACGACCGAGAGCTCACCCGGAGCGATCGCGTGGCTATTGAGGGCTTTCTCGTAGGCATGCAGCGAACAACCAGCCGCGTCGACATGTCCCTCACGAAGCGCCGCGAGGGCATTGCTATGGCTTCCGGTCAACGAAATCTGGCTGACCCCCAGCACCGGATCGACACCAGCGCGAACGATCATCGCCAACGGGTAACGGAAGCTGGACGTGGAATTTACATCCCCCAGGGCAATTCGCTTTTGTTTCAGGTCTTCGAGTTTCTGGATCCCGCTGCCTGCACGCGTGAGGATGGCAGCCCGGTAAGAACTCGACTTCTCTTTCACAGCGACCGCCAGCAATTCGGCGGCGCCACGTTTTTGTGCTTGCAGGAATGTCACCGGACCGAGGAAAGCAATATCGACTCGCTTGGCGACCAGGCCTTCCACGACCGATCCGTACGATGTGCCGACGCGAAGCTCGAAGTGAAGGTCTTCGTTTCGTGTGATGGCGTTGAACACAGGACGAAAATCGTCCAGAGTCGTATCCGCCCCCGTATCAGCAGGAATGAGCATCACGCGAAGTGGTCGCTGAGCCGTACCATCTCGCAAAGAGTCTTCCGCCGCGGCGGCTACTCCGACCAGGGAGACGCCGCCCAGCAGCAGCTGCAGAAAAATGCGAAACGAGATGGCTAACGAAGAAGTCATGAACGTTTCCCATTTCAGCAGGCTCATTGCGTTGCCTTCAAGGTCTGGCTGGAAAAGCCTTCAACAATTCGCTTTTTGGCGGCTTGATTCCGTCGCCCGCAGGCTCGTCGCGCTGTGATGGCTGATTGGCCGGGGCTTCATCCAAACGAATCGTGAAGGTCTGGTCTTGATCCAAAAGATACCGATCGTAAAGCGGACTGTAGGTCAACACGTTCACCGTGTTGCCATCTGGCGTGAACTCGAGCAGCCGGAAGTAGCCTTCGCCCCCAAGTTCTCGCATCTGATAGTTCGCGAGCATCTGATGTACGTAGTTCCCGGCGTCGTTCTTGTCGGCCCGGTATCCGGTACCATCATTCAAAACGTGACCGTTGAACGTGAACACAAAGTTGTGCTTGCGAACCAACTTGTCCCACAACTGCTGGCCATCGTTCTTACTACCAGGCGTGCGGTAGTTGTGCGGATTCCAGTGGTTGGGGGAAGTCTTGTCGGTGTGGTCGTAACGACGCGAGTTCGAGAACATGTAGGCATGCGTCACCAGAATGCCTTTTCGATCCGCGTGCTTCGCCATCACCTGGTTCGCCCACGCAACCACTTCATCCCTAGGCGCCCATTCTAGTGCGACGACAATCCACTTTTGACCACCTGCTTCAAACAAATGGTAGGTGTTATCGAGCTTGCCTTGCTCGTACGCTCCCCCAAACCCTTCTCTGGCTGAGGTTTCGTCAAATGAGAAATATTGGTTAAGAAACGTATCGCGGGTCGAAGCATCCCCCGATGGACCGTAATCATGGTTGCCACCGACGATCACATATGGCAGGTGACCTTCAAGCAGCTTCATCGACTCCGCGGCTCGTTGCCATTCGGTCTCGGTGTTGTTGTCGGTAATGTCCCCCAGGTGCAATGCGTACTTGATATTTCGTTCTTCCGCATGGGCACGCAACCAGGCAGTTTGAGCAGAGTAGAGACCAGGATAGCGAACTGAATAGACCTGGGTATCGGGCAGCAAAGCCAGCGTCCATGATCCCTGCTCGAAGCTTCGTTGAACCCGTGGGGAAGGGGTGACGGCGATCGCTTTCGCTTTGCGTGCGTCGATATCTTTAGCATGCTGCAGCAGATTCTTCGCGAACGCTTGAGCCAGCTTGTGCCGCTGCGGAGTCGCAACGTTCTTGCCATCCGCGTCCACAAACTTGTCCAAGTGCATGGCAGCCAGGACGATGCGACCTTGGCCATAGGCACCTTCCATCAGAATCGGATAGGTTGCGTTGCCATCCGAGCTGAGAATCACCTGAAAACCACCCTGGCGATCGAACGTTTCCCAGCCAAGTCGCTCCCCAGACCAAGCAACCTTGTTCTTTTCGATCGGAAAACCTTTCACGAGGGTGTTATCGCTCGAGAGAATATGGAGTTCCGAAAAGTCACGATCGCAACGACGTGCTTCCAGCGTCGTGGGTAGAAAGGGAGGACGGTTTTCGGTTTGATCGGCCTGCGTCATCTGAACCAACAGATTGCCGTCGTCAACGAACTTGTAGAGGTCCTCGGAGTATTGCTCCATGTACTTGGCATAGGCTGGGTCGTCGCTGGCAAAGCTGCCAATGAAGATCATTCCCGAAAGCCCCCAAGGTGATTGATCGTTCGCCAATGGCTGAACATCAAAACCCGCTTCCGCCAGCAGCTGGGTGGCACCGGTCTGCTTGGTCCACGCATCCTGATAATCCCAAACGTAGGCGGTCACCGCAGATGGTTTCGCCGGAGCGGCAGGCAGATCGGTCGTGGAAACGTGGGTCATTATCGCCGTTAAACTCGCTAGAACAAACAATCGGAATCGGATCGCCCAGGCAGGGTTACCAAACATGGAGTATCTCCAAGCAGGGAAAGGGAACAAATCGACCGCCTAAACCGCCACTGGATAACCTATCCATTCGATACGAATCGAATATCCTGGATCGTGACGATTGATAATTCAAAAAGCCAAGATACACCCATACGTCACTGGATGCGATATCCGCACTAGACTCTTAACGGATATTTCATCCAGATCACTGGACATGGGATCCCATTTATAGACGATTATCAAAGCAGCCCGTTCGAACGGACTTCTAGTTTGCTCCGCCGTGCTTCGCCTAGATGCCAGAATTCAACTGATCGGATTCGATCTTTCTCGATGAACACCTCTCCTAACAGCAATCCCGATCCGTCGTGGCGTAAGAAGTTTCGGCGAATGCATGGTGAAATGACTGCCGCCGAGCAGCGTGCCGGCGAGTACTTTGAAAGCCACGCCGAAGCGGCCTATCACTCAATCAGTGAAGTGGTGGCCCATAGCGGCATCGGCTATGGCACCATCATCCGGTTCTGCCAGAAGCTTGGCTGCAAAGGCTTTCAAGAGTTCAAGCTGATGCTCGCGACCGAAGGGGTCGCCAACGTTCGAGCGGACCAGGGGAGCGAAGATCGACCTTCCAGCGCGGTAGAACGCCGTTTGACGAACGAACTTGCCGATACCCTCCGTCTGTTGGAAGACGACCATCTGCAACAAGCTGCCGAGAACCTTCTGGCAGGCAAAGTGGTACTGGTGGTCGGTGTTGCCAGTAGTGCTCCACTGGTGTTGAGCCTGGTTTGGAAGCTGAGCCGAATTGGAATCGACGCGCGTCCTTCGACCGAAGGCTACGTGATGGCGGTGAATGCCACACTGCTGAAGAAGCACGACGTGCTGTTCGCCATCAGCTCTTCAGGAGCCACGAAGGACATTCTCCATGCGGCCGAAGTTGCCGCGGCCCAAGGCGCGACCGTGATCGCGCTGACGAACTTCTCGAGTTCGCCATTAAGCCAGATCGCGGATGTTTCGCTTTTTACGACAGCGAATCGCGATCCGTTGAAGGCCGAAGTTCCGTCGATTATCGCAGGCGAAGCAGTCGCCGAGATGCTGCTCGAACGGTTGCTGTTGCTCGCGCCAGAGCGGCGCGAGCACTTGTTGCAATCGTCGAAGGCCGTTTCCGACCGCAAGCTGTAATCACTTTTCGGCCGTTACTTCTTCGACTGTTCGTACTTCTGCTCGTACTTGTCTCGCAGCATCTGCTGCTTGTCGTTCAGATCGACTGGCTTGCCAAAGACCCAGGCCGACTCGATCTCTGTCGGCGCCTCCAGCGGGTTGCCGTTGCAAAGGATCAACGTCGCGTCTTTGCCGACTTCCAGGCTACCGACGCGGTCGGCCACACCCAGGATCTTAGCAGGCGAAAGCGTGATTGCTTCAATCGCTTCGTCGCTGGTCAAACCGAATGCCGCCGCAGTGGCCGCGTGGTAAGGCAAGTTACGAACGTTCCAGGCTTCCGAACGATCGTAGCCCGAAATTGCAAACAAGATGCCTGCGTCCTTCAAACGCTTTGGCAAGGTGTAAGCGGCATCGTAGGCATCGTCTTTTCGCATCGGCTGGCGATGAATCGAAGAAACGATCACCGGCACGTCGTAATCTTTCAGAAGAGGAGCACACTTCGGAGCGTCATAGCCACCGAAGATCACCAGCTTGACTTTCTGCTCGCGAGCGAAGGCGACGGCGCGGGTTATGTCTTCCCAGCGGTCCGCGGCGATAATGATCGGCTGATTGCCTGCCACGACTTCGCCCATCGCCTCTAAACGTGCATCGTGACGTATTTGCATGCCGGCTTCTTTGGCGCTGGCATACTGACGACATTCCTCGAGGAACTCACCGAGTTCTTCGCGATGATGTTGACTGCGAAGGGTGACGATCATCGCCGTTTCTGGCTTCACGGTCATATCTTCGTAGGTCCAGCCGTCGAGCTGTATCACAGCACTTTGTCCAGCGATCAAACCGCCGGTCGGAGCTGTCATGGTCAGCAGCACACCATTGGTCCGCGTGACGGGTACGATCTCGCTGTCTGGATTGACAGCCACGTGAGCTTTCACGTTCGGATTCAGCTCGCCTGATTCACGGTAATCGTTACTGGCTCGCACCGAAGAGATTTCCGTCAGGCCGATGCGCGAGTATGGCTCGAACAGGCCAGGATAGACGTGCTTAGTGGCTGCCTGAATCACGGTCGCTTCGGCGGGGACTTCAACATCGCTTCCGATCGCCGTGATCTTTCCGTCCTGGAACACGATCGTTCCACCTTTCACGGCGGGCCCGGAAACGGGATGCAATGTTGCACCAACGATCGCGACCGATCCCTTCGGCATCGCACCAGGAATTTGATCCGATGCGAAACCAGCCGACGTAACGAACAACAGCAAAGCAGAGGTGAGAAGGCAGGAAAAACAACGCATAGTTAAAACTCGAACGTGAGTGTGGGAGACAAACGGGAAACGAACGCCATGCAAACCGTGATGATTACTCATGGTGATGCTCATGTTCGTGTTCATGCTCGTGATGACCACAGAACTCGTCGTGACGAGGCCAGAGGCTGGTCGGATCGTCTACCGATTCTCCATGATTCATCATGGGGGCTCGGGTATCGAGAATCTTCTGCACCAGCTTGTTCTTCATATCGGCGAACCTATCACGCTGGGCTTGCTCGTCGTCCTTATCGAAGTACTTCCGACCGTCAATCCAGGTCTGTTTGCAGACACTGAGGTTCGACAACGGTGCGCCTGACCAGATGGTCAGGTCGGCGTCTTTGCCAGCCTCGAGCGAACCGATACGGTCTTCGATCCGCAACTGGATGGCTGCGTTCAGTGTGACAAACTTCAAGGCTTCTTCTTCTGACATGCCGCCGTACTTTACTGCTTTGACAGCCTCCTGATTCATCCGGCGCCCCATTTCGGCGTCATCTGAATTAAACGAGACGACAATGCCTTGGTCGTGCATCATCGCTCCGTTGTATGGAATGGCATCGTCGACTTCGACCTTGTAAGCCCACCAGTCGGCGAACGTCGAGGCGGTTGCACCATGTTCGGCCATGGCGTCGGCCACTTTGTAACCTTCCAGGATGTGCTGCAGCGAGCCAATCTTGATGCCAAAGTCATCCAGCACCCGCAGCAGCGCCAGAATTTCGTCTTGACGGTAGCTATGGCAGTGGATCCAACGTTTCTTCTCGACAATTTCGCTGATCGCTTCCATCTGCAGGTCGACGCGAACCGGCAATCCTGATTTTGCCTTGGCGGCAGCCTTCTTGGCGGCGGCGTACTCTTGGGCTTCCTGGAACTCGTCCCGGAAGACCTGCTCGACACCCATTCGGGTCTGCGGGTAGCGGGTGGTGTAGTTTTCGCCCCAGTTGCTCTGTTTGACGTTTTCGCCCAAGGCGAACTTAATACCAAGCGGAGCCCCTTTGAACTTCAATTCGTCGAAGTTGGCTCCCCATCGCATCTTGATCACCTGGTTCTGGCCGCCGATGGGGTTGGCCGAACCGTGCAGCACGTTGGCGGTTGTCAAACCACCGGCGAGTTGCCAGTAGATATCGATGTCGTTGGCGTCGATGAAGTCGCCGATACGAACTTCGGCGGTGATCGCCTGGCCACTTTCGTTGATGCCGCCATCCGTCGCGATATGCGAATGGCAGTCGATCAGGCCTGGAGTGATATGCATGCCGGTCGCGTCGACAACAACGGCATCTTCAGGAATCTCGAGATCGGCACCAACCGCTTCGATCTTCCCCTTCTTCACCAGAACAATGCCGTTTTCGAGCTTCCCTTGCGGACCGCACGTCCAAACGGTGGCTCCTTTGAAGGCCACCAAGGCTTCCTGTTTCGGAGTCGTTTCCAGGCCAAACGAGCCCAGCGGATATTGAATCGGATAAGAGGCCATCACGACCTTCTTCTCGTCCTTCTTTTCCTTTTCCTCTTCCTTCGTTGGCTCTTCTTCCTTTTTCTTTTCTTCTTCGTTCTCGGCTTCTTCCATGCCGGAGGCCGACATCTTCACGCTCGAGACGGTCCCTTCCGGCCAACGAATTGTGCCGTGCAGCGTTTCGACGTCCTCTTCGTACAGGATCGATAACGTCGCGACCCCCTTAGCACCGAAGTCATCCGAGATGAAGGTAGCGATGACGCGTCCATCTTCCAGCTTCAGATCTTTCAGTTCCTTCTTGTCTTTGAACTTGGGCGTGGTCTCGCCAGGTCGGACAAAACCTTTCAGGTTCTTGTCCCCCTTGATGTTGACCAGCAGAAGCTTCTCAGCGTCTTTCGGTGCGCCTTCCAATTCCAGCTTCCAGTCCCCGGCGATCGCTTCTGGCAGTTCGCTTTGATGCTCGAACCGCTCTCCATTGACCCAGGTTTCGGTGACTTCCGCGTCTTTTTCAAACAGCGGCTTTTCCAGAATAACGAAGCTGGCGAGTTTGCCTGCTTCAATCGTGCCGAGTTGATCCTGCACACCAAACTGCTTCGCAGGAACGGTTGTCAATGCGGCCAGCGCGGCTTCTTCGTTGAAGCCGCGTTCAACGGCGGTTCGCAGATTCTTCAGAAACTGCCCCGTCGATTCCAGACGATACGTGGTCAGCATGATCTCGACCTCTTGCTCGGCAAGCCGGGCCAGGTTCTCAGGAGCATGGTCCCAGTGCATCAGCGATTCCAGCGAAGCATCCGCAGCGGCCTCAGGCGTGGCCACATTCGGAGCTTTAGGGAACGCGACGGGAACAACAATCGGGCGATTGGTCTTCACGACATCGGCCAGGCGGCGATATTCGCGACCACTTCCGATCACGATCAGATCCAAGTCGAATTCTTGAGCGAAGTCGTCCGCTCGCATCAGAAACTGTTCGTTGGAGGTCTCGATCATCACAGGCGCTTTGCCGGTCGCATAAGGCTGCATGGCCGCCAGCGTGACATTCGATTCTGGTAATAGCAGATCTGGATTCTTCTGCACTGCCTGCATCGCTTCGCGGTACCACTTGGCGTCGTAGAAGGCCTGGCGGGAAAGGGCAACCGCACCCATCGGCGAGTTCGGGTAAATCCCCCGGCCGCGTCGACGTGCCAGCGTCAACTCCATCGCCAAGGCATATCGTTCCACCAGAAGGCTATTGGGAAGCGTTCCGCCATCGAGACTGTACAGAGCCGTTTGCCCGCGGACGATTCCATCGCGCGGGGCGATCATCCGAGCCACGAAACCTTGCTTCCGCAAATCGTTGCCACCAATCTGGTCCTTGGTCAGCACCGTGGTGACGTCGAAATCGGCCCGGATGTTGTCGTTCCAATAAGCCGTGGCCGGGCGATTGTCGGCCTGGTCGAGAGCAACTTCCGCATAGCTATCGATGAAACCGGGATAGACAAACTTGCCTTCCAGCTCAACGACTTTCGCGTCGGCTGGAATCTTCGCGTCTTTCGCCAGCGTTTCGATTTTCGATTCGCGGACAATGATGGTCAGCTCTTTCGGCTCGCTCCCTGGCTTGGTGATCACCTTTCCGCCGGTCAATGCATAAGCACGGATCGGGTGGCGATGCAGACCATCCTCGTGACGCGATGTCTGTTGAGGAGCTTGAGCGAAACTAAGAACAGGAACAAGTAAGAGCAATAAGGCAGGCAGGAATACCGAAGGCTTCATCGAGGCTTCCCCAGTTGGGTCATTCAAGTGGCTTCTAGATATCAGGCATCCAGGTTAACGGAATCACCCAATTGTTTTCAGGATAGTTCGAGAACAAGCAAGGTTCCCCATCCATTTTGCGCGAATTGCTATACAAATGTGCCTTCGTCGCAAAGAAGCGAGGGGGCGACTGAGAAAAAGCGCCTATCGAACCCGCTAATCCCTCAATCTCAAATTCACGCGTTTTTCGAGAACTTTCCATTACCCATTTCTGGACCGCGAATCCAGATGGGCCAATTCCTGACCGTCCCAGCACATTGCCAGCATCATGGACCAGGTAAGCTGGACGCAACTTCTACGCTCAATACGACAACGAATGAAAGGAGAATGAACCGTGCGTTGGGCGATTCTGCTATGCCTCTTAAGTATGGCCAGCCACAACTTAGCTGCTGACGATACCGAGTTGCCTCAAATTACTCCAAGCGACGCGGGGATTGATTGCGATGTCCTATGCGAGATGTCGCAGTGGATTCGTCGCGAGAAGCTGGATGTCCGGGCAATGGTTTTGTTGCGTGACGGAAAGCTGGTCATGGAGTGGTATGCTGCCGACGTCACCCGTGAGCACAACCACAACACCTTCTCAGTGACCAAGAGTGTCGTCGCGACGCTGGCCGGAATTGCAATTCAGCAAGGTGAGGTGCCAGGCGTTAATGCCAGCTTGGCTACCTTGCTTCCTCAATCGAAAAGCGTTGCTGAAGCAGACCAAAAGCAAACGATCTCGTTAAAGCAACTGTTGACGATGAGCTCTGGGTTTCCGGTCACCCGTGGTAACCGACCCAACTCCGATCCGCTGCGTCAGCTCTTCGATCAGGTTCACAATGCATCTGATCGCAATCGGTTCGTGCTCGGTTTACCACTCGACCGCAGTCCAGGCAGTTCCTTCGCCTACAACAACAACGATCCCCAGTTAGTTGCGGCCATCGTGCGCGAAGCTTACGACACCAATCTGGTCACGATTGCTGAAAGGAAGCTGTTCACACCTCTTCAGTTTCACAACGTGGAATGGATGTTTCGTGATGGCAAAGGAAATCCGCCAGGCGGGTATGGCCTTCGCCTGCGGGCGATCGACATGGCCAAGCTTGGCCAACTCTATCTGCAGCAAGGTCGATGGAACGGCGAAACGATCTTCGATGCTGCCTTGTGCCGGGAAGCGACTTCGGACCAGACGGGGACTGGCTATGGCTATTTCTGGTGGACCGCTCCCGATGGGGAAGGAGAGAAGACGTTCGCAGCGAAAGGGGTGCGGGGGCAATTGATTTATGTCGACCCCGCGAACCGTATTGTGTTCGCCGTGGCATCTGACTTGCCGCCTGAAAAGGTGCGACCCGTGATCGCAAAGTTGACGAAAGACCTGTTGCCGAAAGCAATCACCCCCTGGCAAGCGACCGAGAAAGATCCGGAATCAGAGCAGCGATGGGAAGCGGAATTGGCGCGAGCTGCTCAATACCGCTCTCCGCATCGCGACGGATTGCCTGGGGTGCGTCTGCCTCAACTCGCCCACTAGGCTACAGCTACCAGCCAATGCTTCTTAGTTGGGAGCCTGCATCGTCGGAAACTGGCGTTTCGCCTCTCGTCGGCGCGTCTGTCGCGGCGACACGCCGAACTTTTCGCGATAGACCCGCGAGAAATGTGACTGCGATTGAAACCCACAGGCAAACGCAATTGAATTCACACTCATTTCGCTATGGATCACCATCTGATGAGCTCGATCCAGACGGAGTTCCAGGTAGAACTGCCCTGGGCTGACCTGTAGATGTTCTTTGAACAGTCGCGATAATTGCCGCGATGACAAGCAAACCGCCGAGGCGAGTTCCGCCGTGCTGAGCGGTTCTTCAAGCTCCGCTTCCATCAGTTCGATCGACTTGATCAGCTTGACGTGATGGATGTCCCAGCGATCGGTGGTCTTTAGTCGTTGGCCTTCCGAGCCATTACGGATTCGCTCGTGCATGAAATGTTCCGCCACGCGAATCGCGATGTCGCGACCATGTTCCGCTTCGATCGCATGCAACACCATATCTATCCCCGCGGTACCGCCAGCACAGGTCACGCGGTTGCGATCGAACTCGAACAGATTCAACGTCAGCTCCGATTGGCGAAACCGCTCGCGAAATGCCGAAGCATTTTCCCAGTGAACCGTCACGCGGTAGCCATCCAGCAAACCGCCAACCGCCAAGAGCTGCTGGGCTGTATCGATCCCGCCGAGAAGCGTTCCCTGGCTTGATAGCCAACGTAGCTTCGAGAACAACTCTGGCGATCGAAATCGCTCGGGCGTATTCCCTCCGACGACCAACACAGTCCCTGGTGGCTGGGCCAGATCTGCAAAGCTTTGCTTAACGCACACTTCAATGCCGTTGCAATCGCTCACTGGTTTGCCATCGAGCGATGTCAGGTTCCACTCGAACTGCGTAGGAGCGTAGCGATTAGCAACACGCAATGCCTCGACAACCGAAAAGAGGGCCATCGACGTGAATTCAGGCAACAGCAGGAACGTGATCGGTGATGGCAACATATAGCCAACCGAGTCAGGCGTGCCCCGCGACTGAAACCGAGAATATTGTGCTTTGTTATGTCCGATCACCACGCGTCTCCCAGAGAACTCTTCCCGATGTTCCGCATCGGTTCGTTTGTTGCACGCCTACATCGACGCCGTTCGCAGCGGTTGCTTCCACCGCACCAGTCGCATATCCAACTGCCGCAGCCCGAGATCCATGAGCGTCCCCAACACACCAATCGTCAACATTCCGACAATTACGACATCGGCATGAAACGTAAGCCGGGCATCGACGATTAAGTAGCCAATGCCTGCCTCGGCTGCGATCAGTTCGGCGGCGACCACGCAGGTCCATGCAAAGCCAATTCCAATTCGCAGCCCCGTGAGGATCGATGGTAGCGCCCCCGGCACGATCACTTTCGAGAAGAACTTCCACCAGCCAATCTCATGGACCCGAGCCAGTTCGATGTAACGTTGGTCGGTCTGGCGGATACCGTCGACCACGTTGATCAGAATCGGAAAGAAAGCCCCCAGGAAGATGATGAACACCTTCGATACCTCACCAATTCCAAACCACAAAACAGCCAGCGGAAACCAGCCAATCGGTGGAATGGGCTTGAGGGTTTGCAGTAGCCAATCACAGGTTTGATCGAAGCGCGACCAAAGCCCAATGGCCGAGCCGAGGGCAATGCCTGCGATGGCTGCCATGCTAAAGCCTTCAAACACTCGGATCAGACTGACACCAATGTGTTGCAGCAGTTCGCCGCTGGAAATCAGTCCCCAGGCACTCGTTGCTACTGTGATCGGCGACGGGAGAAGCAGCGGCGTGATCACGCCGCCACTCGACAACGCCTGCCAAATGGCAATCACGGCCACTGGCAGCCAGATTCGCCAGGCAATGTTATTCATGGGGTTGCCTCGACTTCGGACGAATGATCGTCCTGGAATTTCATTTCAACAAACTGGTTGATGTCGACTTTGTTTCGATTGACGCCCAGATCATGCAGGAACGCCTGCGTGGCATCCAGTTCATCGGTCGTCGCCACGTCGATCGGCGGCAGGTAATGGTTCTTGCTGAAGATCCCGACCAGTTGTTCTGGCGGCATGCCGACATCGCCGCTGATGAGTGAAGCGGCTTCGGAAGGGTGTTCCGAGATGTACAGCTTTCCACGCTCGGCCACCTCCAGCAGTGCATCAATCACTTGCGGTGAAGACTCGATGAGGCGATTGGTTGCCACAATCACTTCGTTACCATTCTTCAGGCCGGTGCCGTCCAGCAGCACCTTGGCCGAGCCGCTTCCGATCATTTGCGAAATATAGGGCTCCCACGTGACGCCTGCATCGATGTGCCCCGACTGAAGGCTGGTGTTAATTTCCGGCCCTGACATGTTGATGAAGCGAACGTCGGCCAGACTCATTCCTTCGCGCTGTAAAGCCAACGCCAGCAAGTGATGACAGAATGATCCCTTCGTGGCCGCGATCTTCTTACCCTTCAGGTCGGCCATATTCTTGACGCGGGAGTCTTTCGGCACCAATACGGCCAGGCTTTGCGGACATGATGCGATCAGTCCGACCACTTTGAATTCGAGTCCTGCCGATCGACCGATGATCGCTGGCGTATCGGCGGTAAGCGCGACATCGATCAGACCGGCAGCGAAGGCTTCGTTTTGAAGTGGACCGTCTCGCATCGTTGACCACTCGACGGTTCCGAGCTTCTTTTCGCTCAGTGCCTCTTGCAGCCATCCTTTACGTTTGGCAACCCACAGCGGAGCGTAAGCTGGAATGGGCTGTAAGCAGACACGGACCGTTTGATCTTCCGGTGCAATTGTCGCGGGACTACACCCTCCGATCACGATGGCCGCGCAAATGGTGACTATCCAGGCAACTGGGTGCCAACTTGGTGACGTTTCGGTTTGCATTGCGAGTCTCCCTACTTCACCAGGCACGCGATAGTGTCTGTTGTCTTTCCGGTTTCATGGAGTGGGAACGCTTCCGCACCAGTGGTAACCGCTTTGGTTGCACTGGGTCGAAAGATTGCGTCCCAAAGCTCTTGCCGGAGACTGTCGTAAGCGGCGTTGCCGCGACTTCGTGGTCGGGGCAGATTGACCTCGAATATGTCGCGGACAACGCCTGGCTTGTCACCGATCACCGCCACGCGATCCGCCAGAAAGAGTGCCTCGTCAATGTCATGGGTGACGAGGACCATGGTCGTCTTTTCTGCTTCCCATATCCGCAGAATTTCGTGTTGCATCTGTTGCCGAGTCAGGGCATCCAAGGCGCCCAGTGGCTCATCCAGCAACAGCACTTCGGGCCGGTTGACGAGTGCTCTGGCAAGTCCGACTCGTTGCGCCATTCCGCCTGATAACTGCCCAGGAAAGGCGTTCTCGAAGCCTTCGAGACCCACCAGCCGAATATGTTCTTGAACAATCGCTTCACGACCGTGAATCACCGACTCGCGAAGCCCGAAATCGATGTTTTGGCGGACCGTTAACCAAGGAAGTAATCGGTGCTCTTGAAAGACCATTCCGCGGTCGAGGCCCGGTTTGGTCACCTTGCGACCGCCCACGCGAATGGTGCCGGAACTTGCCGGTTCAAGCCCTGCGATCATTTTCAGAAGCGTGCTCTTGCCGCAGCCACTTCCTCCAACCAGGCAAAAGAACTCACCCGGGTGGATCGTCAGGTTGATATCGTTCAGTACCAGCACATCGTTGTGATGGACCTGAAAGGATTTGCCGCAATGTTCGATTTGAAGACCATTTCCACCGATCGGTCGCCCCAATGGCTCGACGGCTGAATTGTCTTCCGTCAATTCGCGAGCCTGGTCCGAAGTTCGTCCGGTGACCCAAGATATGATCTTGTTTGCCAAGGTAACGATCGTTCTACCTGTTTGGTTGCCGGTGCGTTTGCCGTAGGGGAATGGCAAACACTCACCGCAGGGATGATACGTTGTTCGCAGGCATGATTCGTAGGTGGTGGATGTATCGTAGGCAGACCATCCAACTTGAATTTGTCTTGAGCAGACGCTTATTAGTCACGATGGCCAGCCCACTAGGGCGAGTTCAATTAGACCACCACGATGCGGGATTCGATGGGAAGAATCCGAGTGTGTCTGGCATTTTGCAAAAACTGTCAGTCCAAGTGACCAACAGCGCTAACCTCATCCCGTCGATCCGTCCCTCGGCGGAGCTTTCTCGTGCCTATTTTCTCGAACGAATGTATGTAATTCCGCGCCGGCTGTGCCTGGGTTGCTTTCCCGCGTCTTAGCGATCTTCTTTCCCATTTTCAGGTGCGTGTCGGCAATAGGCACAAAACAGTCGACCTCGTTCAAGAGCCTCTCGGTTGCTGTGGCTAATTTGGCATGTATGGATGGACGGTTCTGGTCGTCCACCATGCGAAGTGCAGCCCGAAACCCGATTTAAGAGGTTCGCAACGTGGTGATGGATCTTGAAATGCAGAACTACTGGATGCCGTTCACGGCCAATCGTTCTTTCAAGGCTGCCCCCCGGTTGATCACTTCAGCCGAAGGAGTGCACCTGATCGATCCTGATGGACGACGAATTCTCGACGGCTCGTCCGGATTGTTTTGCGTCCCGGCTGGTCACTGTCGTCCAGAGATCGCGAAGGCGGTCAGCGAACAGCTCCGCAAGCTCGATTACACCTCTCCCTTTCAGTTCTCGCATCCTGGCGGATTTCGTCTCGCTGAAAAGATTGCCTCGCTGACACCGCCTGGTCTCGATCGCATCTTCTTCGCCAATTCCGGATCCGAGTCAGTCGACACCGCGATGAAAATGGCCCTCGCATATCACCGCGCGAATGGTCAGCCGTCGCGTCAACGTTTCGTCTCTCGAGAACTGGCTTACCACGGCGTGAACTTTGGCGGACTATCTTGCGGCGGAATGGTGAAGAACCGGGAAGGCTTCGGCACGCTTCTGCCAGGAGTCGTCCACATGCGCCATACCCAGAGTCAAAAAGGGACCTTTACCAGGGGCCAAGCCGATTCAGGACACGATTTGGCAGATGACCTGCAGCGAGCAATTGACTTGCACGGAGCCGAAAGCATCGCCGCGGTGATTGTCGAACCGGTGGTTGGGTCGGTCGGTATTCTGGTTCCTCCGAAGGGCTATCTTCAGCGTTTACGTCAGATTGCCAGTCAGCATGGAATTCTCTTGATCTTCGACGAAGTGATCACCGGCTTCGGTCGAACTGGCAACCGATTCGCCGCCCAGACCTTCGACGTACAGCCCGATCTGATCACGATGGCCAAGGCGCTGACCAATGGGTCGATGCCGATGGGGGCCGTCGCCGCGGGCACGCATATCTACGACACCATTACGAGCGCGGCGCCGGAAAACGGAATCGAGTTCTTCCACGGTTACACCTATTCCGCCCACCCGGTGGCAACCGCGGCCGCCCTGGCCACGATCGAGATTTTCGAGACCGACGGTCTGTTTGAGCAGGCCGCCGACCTGATCGGACCATTTCAAGAAGCAGTCTATTCACTGCAAGAGCTGCCTCTGGTAACCGACATCCGTAGCTTCGGATTGTTGGCAGGAATTGACCTGGCCCCTGCGGAACGTTTTGGGCAGCGTGGTTTCGCTGCTCTTAAGAAGCTGTTCGAGGCGGGCCTAATGGTTCGTGTGACGAACGACACGATCATCCTGGCACCCCCGTTCGTGATGACCCCCAAGCAGATCGAGCAAATGGTCAGCATCGTCAAGGATGTCGTTACTCGTTTGTAGGTCACCCGACGCGCTGCAAGAAAGGCTTTCCATGAAGTTTACTCACATCGGAATCGATCGCTGCCAGGTATCCGCCGTCGCGTTGGGCTGCGCCGGGATGACCGACCTGTATGGCCAACGGGACGATCAAGAATCAATCGCCACGATTCACGCCGCACTCGACGCAGGCCTTAACTTTCTCGACACGGCCGACATGTATGGTCCGTTCAGCAACGAACTGCTGATTGCCGATGCCGTCCGCGACCGACGTGACCAAGCCTTCATTGCGACCAAATTCGGTACGCTGCGTGACGCCAGCGACAAACAAAAGCGGGGCACATGCGGTCGTCCCGATTACGTCAAATCTTCTTGCGACGGTTCCCTCACGCGGCTGGGCATCGACACCATCGACCTCTATTACCAGCACCGCGTAGATGTTGCGGTTCCCATTGAAGAGACCGTCGGCGCGATGAAGGAACTGGTGGAAGCGGGTAAGGTTCGATACCTCGGCCTTTCCGAGGCATCTGTGGCGACCCTCACGCGAGCCCAGTCAGTTCATCGGATCGACTCGTTGCAGACCGAGTACTCGATCTGGAGTCGCGATGCCGAAGACATCGGCGTGATCGATTATTGTCGTCAGCACAATATTCTCTTCGTCGCTTGTAGTCCGCTGGGACGCGGGTTTCTCACCGGGCAAATTACGTCGTTCGACGACCTGGCAGAGGATGACTACCGCCGTCACTCGCCACGTTTCCAAGGCGACAACTTTCAGAAGAACCTGGAAGTGCTCGCGGAATTGCAAGCAGTCGCCCATGCCCATGGCCGTACGCCTGCCCAACTGGCATTGGCCTGGCTTATGAAGAAAGAACCCCAGATGGTTCCGCTCTTTGGGACCAAGAAGGTGAAGTACCTCCGCGAAAACCTGCAAGCGTTCGACTTCACTTTGAGCGAAGCCGAGATGCAACAGATCGCCACCGTCGCACCGGAAAACGCATTTGCTGGCGAACGTTATACGGACGAACTGATGAAGTTGTTGAATGCCTGATTCACTCCTTTCCATTCCCTCCTGAACCCACGAGACTTGGCCATGCCTTACCGTTTGAAGCCGTTGCTGGCGGCAGTCGTGCTCGCCTTCGCCACGCTACCGCTCATGTCTTCCAATTCCGTCCAAGCGTGCACGACGGCCGTGATCAGTGGTCGCGCCACCAGCGATGGTCGCCCGATCTTGTGGAAGAATCGCGATACGCGTGATACGACACATCAAGAGATTTTGCAGCTAACCGAAGGAAAGCACCGAGCGATCGGCGTCGTCAACGCTGGAAAGACGAATTCGGTCTGGATGGGAGTCAACGAAGCTGGCTTCTGCATCGAGAACTCCGTCGCACGCGACCTGGCCATCCCTGGCAAGAAGAGCGGCCTCGGTAATGGTGGGTTGATGAAGCGTGCCCTGGAGACTTGTGCCACGGTCGCTGAGTTCAAGCAGTTGCTGGAGGAAACAGACGAAACCGGGCGTACCACCATCGGCAACTTCGGCGTGATCGACGGAGCAGGGGGCGCCGCAATGTTCGAGGTCGGTCCGAAGTCGCACGTGATGTACGACGCCAACGATCCCGAAACGGCCCCTGATGGAATTGTTGTCCGGGCCAACTTCGCCACAACGGTTCGGGACCTGCCGATCGACCCGACCGCTGATCAGCTTGTGGAAGTACCTTCGCAAGATCGTTACCGTCGTGCTTGTTCGTTGCTTAAGCCGCTGGCTGGAGACAAGATCAGTGTCGCCTATGTTCTCCGGAACTGTACACGTGACCTGAGCGACTCGAAACTCGCGCCGCTGCCCGGTAGCGTGAATCTGAAAGGGAATCCCCTACCGCCTGAGATTGATACCGCGAACACGATCAGTCGTTCTTTTACGGTTTCGGCGGCCGTGTTCCATGGCGTTTTACCGGATGAGGATCCTCGCCTAACGACGATGTGGACGATTCTCGGCGAGCCGATCTTCTCGCTCGCGGTTCCTTGTTTTGCAGCCACGACCGACCTCAGTCCCGAGCTCGTCGGGAAACGAGGTGCTCCGATCAACGAGTTGGCTAACTCGCTACGAACCTGGAACTACTTCCCGGAAGCGGAGACCCTCCGCGGTGACGGACTGCCTGATCTTTGGAAAGAACTGTGGGCTACGGAAGATCAGCTACTCGCCGAAACGCTACAGCAACGTGACGCATGGCAAACCGCACCATTCACGGCCGAAGAACTGACTGCCTTTCAGAAGCAGCAAGTGGAGACTGCTTATGGCACGCTGCGAGCTGCCTTCCTGGCGACGAAGAACGAAGCTCTGACGCGAATCTCGGCGCCACTTCCTGATTTCACGCTCGCCACCGAACTTTCGGAATCGGTAACCGATCGATGAACCTTCCTGTTGACTGCGAATAGTCCCCACCCGGAGAACCTACCCATGACCCTACCTGGAATGAAGGCCATGTTTGCCGCAGCGTGCTGCCTGATGGCTGCGCTGACGACCAATACCCTGGCAGAAGAAGCCACGCCCATCACCCCAATCGAGCCCGTCAAGGTTGCGGTGTACGACCACTCCGGCGGTACCGCCAATGGACCGAAGGATCTCGCCAAGTTTTTGATCGCCGAAAATGGTTTTCAGATGACCATCGTCACGGCGCAAGAGATCCGCGATGGCGTCTTGATGAATGGTTTCGACGTACTGGTGATGCCTGGGGGAATGGCCAGTGCCCAAGCCAAGAACCTCGAAGAATCAGGACGAGACGAAGTTCGACGTTACGTGAAATCAGGCGGCGGCTATGTCGGCATCTGTGCCGGAGCTTACCTGAGCACTACGTACAAACCATGGGCGCTCGGTATCGTGAATGCCAAGGTTTGGGATCTGGCGCACTGGGCACGGGGAACCGGCATGGTGAAGCTCGAGATGACTCCTTCCGGTTGCTCGACTTTGAAGATGCCTAAGGATCAGGTGGAAGTCTACTACGGTCAGGGTCCCATGATCGTCCCAGGGAACGACCCCGACCTGCCAGGGTACGAGATCCTGGCGACTTATGGTTCGGAGATCGCCGCCAAAGGTGCTCCCGAAGGAGCAATGGTGGGCATGCATGCGATCGTCCGCACGATGTATGGACAAGGCCGCGTCGTGGCATTCAGTCCTCATCCCGAGAAAAAGTACGGGCCCGAATCGCTGATGGCGGAAGGGATCCGCTGGGCAGGACGAGGAGACTGATAGCCTCGTCCCCAACCATCCAATACGTTTCCCCTTTCGGATGAAAGTTTATGATTCGAACCAACCGCACGCTTGCGTTGATATTCTCTCTTACTTTGACGACATTCACCTTGGCAGCGAAGCCGGAACCCACGCAGGTTCCCGCTTCGCCTGCTCAGTTTCTTGAGCGACCGTTAGCGGCCGATTTTGAACTGGTCGATTGGACCACGGTCGAGTCGTATTACCAGCAGTTGTCCAAGACGGCTCCAACCGTGCAGATGAACGAAGTGGGCCAGTCGACCGAAGGCCGTCGTTTCTATTCGGTGGTGATCTCTTCGGAAGCGAACCTCGCCAATCTCGCGGCAATCAAGGCGGCTTCCAAGACGATCGCCGACCCACGCGGCAAGTCCGAGGAACAACTCGCCAAGGCAGTCGCTGAGGGCAAGGTGGTTTTGATGATTACCCCCACGATGCACTCAGACGAGCCCGCGGCGACCGAAATGGGAATGGAACTTGCCTGGCACCTGGCAACCTCCCAGGAAGAGCCTTGGAAGTCGATGCGTGCCGAAGCGGTGACCGTTATTCTTCCCTCCCTCAATCCTGACGGAATCGATCACGTCACCCATTGGTACAAGGACAATCTCGGTACCCCGTACGAAGATTCTTCGCTGCCCGAGCTCTATCAGAAGTACGCCGGGCACGATAACAATCGCGACTTCTTCGCCCTGACCCAGGTCGAATCGCAGTTGCTTTCCGAATTGATGTACGACGAATGGAATCCGCAAATCTTATGGGACGTTCATCAGCAGGGGTCGGCCCGGGAAAGATTCTTCGTCCCTCCCTACAAAGACCCGCTCAACGAAAACATCGATCCGCAGATTGTCGCCGCTTTGAATGCAATTGGTAACCGGGCGGTCCTCGATATGACGCGCGATGGGCTAACCGGAATCGCAACTGGCGTCTCTTACGATAACTGGTGGAATGGCGGGAATCGGTCGGTCCCGGCGCGTGCCAATATTGTTGGTATTCTGACGGAAGCCGCTTCGGTGAATTATGCTTCGCCCGTCTTTCTCAAAGTCTCGGATCTGCGAGACCCACTCGGTCGGTCGGAGTATCGGGCCTCGAACCGCTTCGTGGCGCCATGGCCGGGAGGCTGGTGGCGGCAGGCCGACATCGTGAACTACGAGTTGTCGTTTGCCCGTTCGCTCCTGGGAAGCATCGGGCGTGAACCGAAGATCTGGTTGGAAACGAAGTTGGCGGCCGCGCTTCAAGCATCGACGATCGACGAACAGTCGAAACGTCAGGCCTGGTTGATCACGACCGACAACGAAGACATCGGCGCCGTCCAGCGACTGATCGATTCGCTTCAGCAGTTGGGCGTTGAACTTCACACGAGCGAATCGATCCTGACCGCTGACGAAAGAAGCTATGCACCCGGCACCATCATCGTTCGCTGCGACCAGCCCCACTCGCGGCTGGTGAACGACTTGTTCGAGTGGAAGCTGTTCCCCAAGGGCGAGACTCCTTACGACGTATCCGGCTGGTCGCTGCCGACACTCTTCGGCTTGCATGTCGTCGAGGTCGTTCAGCCGCTGGAAGGGGAACTGTCACTGCTGAAGACGGGCAAACTGCCAGAGGCATTCGCGGAAGCTCATCCGCAGAAAGATTGGACGCTGCGAGATAGCCGACAATGGACCGCCTTGAATCGTCATCTGGTGAGCGAAGAACCGTTTCAAGTCGCGCTCAAGGACGAAAAGAGCATCGCCGCGAACCCTCCGCGTCTTGAACCAGAACTTGCCAATCGTGTCGAACGAATGCCGCGTGTGGGTGTATATGCTCCCTGGCGGGCCAGCATCGACGAAGGTTGGCTCCGCTGGACGCTTGATTACTTCGAGACCCCTTATCAACGAGTGCGTAACTCGATGGTTCGGGCAGGCAACTTGCGGGCAGACTTCGATGTCATCTTGATTCCAGATATCGTCTCGTCAATTGTCGAAGAAGGACGAAGCGAAAGCAGCACGGCAGCGGCGATGGCTGGTGGTCTCGATACCGACGGCGCCGTCGCGTTGGAAGAATTCGTGCGGGATGGTGGCAAGTTGATCGTGATGGAAAGCGCGACCCCCTGGGCGATCGATCTATTTCGCTTGCCGCTGATCGACGTCACGGAAGAAGCGAAGGGGTTTTCCTGCAGTGGCAGTGTCGTGCGAGGGGAAGTCCAAGAGCATGAACTGACGCATGGATTGAACGCGACGATCCCATTCATGTTTACGCATTCCAAAGCGTGGAGGGAAACGACTAGCAAGGAAAGCGAAGAGCTCGACGCGGTCGACTATCAGGTCGAACCACTTTTACGTTATGCCTCACGACGTGTACTACTTTCCGGAGCAATGACCAAGCCAGAAGTAATTCAGGGGCAGATGGCATGGACCCGCGTGCAATGCGGTGAAGGTTCGATCCACCTGTTCGGCTTCCGGCCGTACTACCGCGGCTGGACGCACGCATCGTTTCATTTGCTGATGCGTGCGATCATGTTCGACTAGAAATGAAAACGGCACTTCTTCGAAGTGCCGTTCTACCAACTTTTGAACGTCCCCAAGGCCGACTAGTTGTCGGCCTTTTCTTCTTCTTGGGGATGGTCGGTCCGGGTCAGAAGAAAGTCGACCATCTTGTCCATCTCGACCGCTGTCAGCGATGCGGCAAACGATGGCATGTTGTAACCACCGTTCGAGATTCGAATCACAAGTTCACCCCGATCGAGTCGCGATCCGATGTCGGACAAGACCGGTCCGCGATGCCCACCGTAGCCATCGATATCGTGGCAATAGAGACACCCCTTCTGGTGAACCAACAACGCCCCTTCCTGGATCTTCGGATCGTTCGATTTCACGATTTCGGGCGGAAGTGGCTTCACATCGAAGTCAGGCGACCAAGGCTTCAAATAGCCATAAATCGTCAGCACGATGAAAGCGGTGGCACCAAAGATGACCGTCCCGACGGCCCAAGGCCGCTGCGAGGGTGCTCGTTGTCCCTTGTTAGAGAGCAATGGCAGCACGAACAAGATCACGAAACCCAGGACTGGCGAGCCGAGAATGATATATGTTTCCAGGGCAGGCGGAAGCATCGACAGTACGGCGAAGTACCACCAGAAATACCAATCCGGCATCGGGTTGGCATGAATATTCGCCGGGTCAGGACTTGGTCCCAGTGCTGGCGGACCGATGAAGATCGAGCACGCCAGGATCACCCCAACCACGATGGTCGAGAAAATCACGTCTCGCCACATCGCATCAGGCCAGAACGGAACGCCCGTCTTGTGGAGTCGCTTCTCGTAGTTCTCTTTGTAGGTTTCCGGTTCGACCGGCTGATTCTTCTTCGGCATTTCGGAAATACCATGCCGCAAGATCAGCCACATGTGCAAGCCGATGCCTGCGAAGATCAACCCTGGCAAGATGAAGACGTGAATCGCGAAGAAGCGACTTAACGTCGAACCACCGACGGTCTCGCCACCCAGGATGAAGTGAGCAATGTATTCGCCAATGAACGGAACGCGGCCTGCCATTTCTGCGGCGACCATCACCGACCAAACGCCATTAGCATCCCAGCGGAGAAGCTGCCCGGTAAACGCCATGCCCAGCACCACGAACAGCAGCACCACGCCGCTCATCCAGTTCATTTCGCGCGGATATTTATACGACGCATGCAGAAAGACCTGGGTCATGTGAATGACCGCCATCATCACCATCGCGGTGGCACCGTAATAATGCATCCCACGAACGATGAATCCGAGCGTGGCATCTTCCGTGATGTATTTCAGGCTTTCGTAGGCGGCATCTCCCCCGGGCACATAGACCATAGCCAAGGCGATCCCGGTGAGGACCTGAACAATGAAGGCGCACAAGGTCGCGCTACCGAAGACGTACCACCACCGCGCATCGTCCGGCACGACGTGTTTCATAATGGGCATCACGACATCGGAAAATCCTGTCCGATCGTCGATCCAGCTCCAAATCTTGCCGATCATCGCTATACCTGGTCGTTGGTGGTGAGAGGCACGGAAGAGGTTTCGATCTCGACGAAGCCATCTTTGATGCGGACTTCGTAGCGGGCCAATGGTTCCGGCGGCGGACCAGCGGCGACGTCCCCATCTTCGTAATAGACACCGCCATGACAGGGGCACATGAACAGCTTCGCGTCGGCGACCCAATTGACCGGGCAGCCGAGGTGACGGCAGTTGATCGAAAAGGCGATGAAGTCTTTCTCAGAAACACGCCGCAGCCAGGCACCGGTCATCGCCGTGACGCCAGCCCATTTGACCGAGACATCATCGCGGAACTCGACCGTGACCGTCTTGCCGATTTCGTAGTCGTCGACTTTGCCAATGCGGCGCCACGACTGCTTCGGTCGGGCAAAGACCGGCGCGAGCACGAATCCGAGCCCAGGCAACGTGATCCCAGCCCCGATGACGGCGGACAGAATAATACTGACCTTCGCAAAGAAGCCGCGGCGATCGTCTTCACCGGCTGTTTGAGGTTGTTCCGATTGCTCACTCACCGGTGCTTTCCTTCTTCCAATCGTGGCTGATCTCGATGATCCAACTCCAGAGTGCGTAAACCATCACGGCGAACCCTGCGGCCGACATGATCCACATCGTGGTAATGCCCCACAACAGCATCGTCACGCCCAGCGCCATCGCGGCCGGGGCATAGGTCGGTGGAATCTCGGCCATTTCTTCGCTGGATGCCGCAGGCAATTCGGCATCTTGAATTGCTTCCGATTCGCTCATGCCGAGGCCTCCGGAATGTTCTTGTCGTTAGGTCCGCTCGTTTCCAGCATCGTGTTTTCCGCCGAATACCAGCGGCAAAGCACGCTGACGATGGCACATACATACAGCGAACAAGGTGGAACCCACATCAGTAATCCGCCCAGTTGCTGGTCAACGCTTGGCGTCAGGCCTGCCTGATAAATGGCGGTCAAGATTCCAATGCGATCGACCGGATTGGCAAACGCCGGGCAAACCGAAACCGTAGTAAACGTGATGTAGATCCCTAGCAGCGTGCAGCCCAAACAGGCCGAAAACAGATAGACGACCGAGGTCAATGGATCGAGGCGATACTTTTCCAGCGGGGCGTAAATCGGCCACCAGAAGGCCAAACCTGCCAGCAGGAAGGTCGCGCTGCGAATCACGCCCAGCAGATCACTTTGCGTCGCCGCACTGCAGAGCGAAGGGACATGCCAAAACCACATCGCCCCGAGGCCCAAAACCCAGCCCAGCATCGGATGGGCGAACCACTTCCGCAGCGACATCATTCGAGGGCTTTCCGCGATGCTGGTGAACGCCCCCTGAGGAAGGCTTAACATCAAGCAAAGCGGGATGATCAGTAGCAACAACAAGTGCTGAATCATGTGGGCACTAAACAAATAGCCCCGAGCCAGAACGCCAATCGGTGACACAAAAGCCATCAACAACACGAAGCATGCCGCGACGAACCACAGTTGCCGCGCAGCGAATGGCTTGGGACGCAGCCACAAGCCGATGACCAGCAGCGGCAGAACGACAAACCAGATTCGCGAAGTCCAATGCCAAAGGGCTGGATCGGTCAGAAACGCCATCATTGCATTAGCCCCAGGTAAATGATCGAGAAAACGGCAATCCAGACGACGTCGACAAAGTGCCAGTAAATTCCGACCCCGCGAAACACTTGGATCTGCTTCGACGTGAAGTCTTCGCGAATTGCCAGGCTCAAAAGAATGGAAAGCGTGACCAGTCCGGCCATCACGTGCAGACCATGAAAGCCCGTTACCGTAAAGAACGTGGCGGCAAACAGGTTTTCGTCGACCGTGATGTCGTTCATGATCAGGCCGGTGTATTCCCAGACCTGGCCGGCGATGAAGATCGCCCCGAGCAGGATCGTCATTCCGAGCCAGCGCCGGAAATGCACCATCTTGCCGGCATGCAACGCCAGTTCGGCGAACCAGAACGAAAGGCTGCTCGCCAGCAGGCAGATCGTGAACGCCCCAGTTCGAGCAACGTCCAGCGAGTTCGCTGCGTTGGGACCCTCTAAGTGCTGCGAATTGAATACGACGTAACCGACCAGCAACAACAGGAAGAAAACGGCTTCCGACGCGACAAATGCCCAGGCACAAACCAGTGCTTTGCTGGGCCGACGGCCGCTATCCTCAGGCGTCTTGCCATGCTTCCAGTCGGCCAGTTCCGGCTGACTCATATCCCACAGCGGACGACGACTTTTAACTTCAGGAATGGTTTTGAAATTGTCCGCAGGGGGTGGCGAAGTGGTCGCCCATTCCAGCGTGAAGGCGTCCCAGGGATTATCTCCAGCGATCTTGCCATGTCGGAGACTCATCCCAATATTCCAGAGCAAGACCAGCGTACCGGCTCCCATTGCGAACGCCCCCAGCGTGGCGAACATGTTCAGGATCATCCAGCCTGGGTTGTCGGCATAGGTATAAACACGTCGCGGCATGCCCATCACGCCAAGAAAGTGCTGCGACATGAACGTCGCATTCAAGCCAAACACCCACAACCAGAAGTGCCACTGACCAAGCTTCTCGCTTAGCATGCGGCCGGTCATCTTGGGGAACCAGTAATAGGTCGCGGCAAACACGCCAAACACGGTCCCGCCAATCAGCACGTAGTGAAAGTGCCCCACGACGAAATAGGTATCGGTCAACTGCCAGTCGATCGGGACGGCGGCGAACATCACGCCTGTCAAACCACCGACCACGAATTCCAAGAGAAACGCGACGGCAAACATCATGGCGGTTGTCAGCCGAATTGAGCCGCCCCACATCGTCGCGGTCCAGTTGAAAATCTTCACCCCGGTCGGCAACGCAATCAGGAGCGTACCCACGGCAAAGAAGATATCGGCCCCCATGCCCAGGCCAACCGCAAACATATGATGGGCCCATACGCCGTAGCTCAGCAGCACAATCACGGCGCTGGAACCGGCGACGAACGCGTAGCCATAGATTGGCTTCCGTGAGAAGGTCGGGATAATTTCCGAGATCATGCCGAACGCTGGCAGAATCAAAATGTAGACCTCGGGATGGCCAAACACCCAGAAGAAGTGCTGCCATAAAACGGCGGAGCCACCTCGATCAGGCTCGAAGAAAGCCGCCCCCAACCAGCGATCGATCAGCAGCATCGCCAAGGCCGCATTCAGTGCCGGCAAGGCCAACACCGTCAAGATCGCGGTCATGAAGCTCATCCAGACAAACAGCGGCACGCGCTGCAGGCTCATGCCAGGTGCGCGAAGCGTCAGCACCGTGACAACAATATTGATACCCGCCGCGACCGAACCAACACCCAAACAAAGCAGGCCAATAATCCAGTAGTCCTGAGCGACCTGCAGATTGTAAGGCTTTGTCGAGAGAGGGGCATAACTGAACCAGCCAGCGTCGGGTGCTTTGCCGGTGAAGAAACTGAAATAGAGCAGGATTCCGCCCATCGGCAGCAACCAATAGCTCATCGCGTTCAAACGAGGGAACGCGACATCGCGGGCACCAATCATCAGCGGAACAAAGTAGTTCGCAAAGCCAACCAGCACCGGCATGCCCACCAGAAACACCATCGTGGTGCCATGCATGGTGAACATCTGGTTGAAGAAATCGGGCGATAGAAACGTGTTGTTGGGAAACAACAACTGAACCCGCATTAACAGCGCTTCCAGGCCACCAATGGCCAGAAAGATCGTCGCCGTACAGATATAAAGGATTCCGATCCGTTTGTGGTCGACCGTTCCTACCCACGATAGCAATCGTCCCGATTCAACCTCGTCAGTTGTCGCCGGGGAGGAAGTTTCGACTAGCGGCATACTCACTCGAGCGTCTCCAGGTAGGCAACCAACTGATCGAGTTGCTCGTCACTAAGCTTGAAATTGGGCATCTTGCAGCCTGGTTTGATCGCCTGCGGATTCGCCAGCCAGGTATGTAAGTTCTCTTTCGAGTTTTCGATCACTCCGGAACCAATCTGCCGGCGGCTCGCCAGGTGGGTCAGATTGGGGGCGAAGTCTTCTTGGGCTGGTGTACCAGAGATGGCATGACACTGGGAACAAGTCAGGTCCATAAAGACCGCTTTCCCTTTCTCGGCAATCTCATTCGAGGGAGGCGCGGGCTCGCTCGATTCGCGTTGCACCCAAGCTTCGTAGTCATCCGGCTCGTGGGCGATTACCAGAAAGTTCATCCAGGCATGTTGCGTTCCGCAGTATTCCGCACAACGACCCTGATAAACGCCAGGTCCGTTGGCCTCGAGCCAGACATAGTTGGTATGCCCCGGAATCGCGTCCATTTTTCGCGTTAACTGCGCAACCCAGAAGCAATGGATGACATCCGCCGAGCGAAGTTCGACGCGTAGTTTCTTACCGGTGGGGATATGAATCTCGTTGGCCGAGACCACGTCGGTCCCGACATATTCCACTTCCCACCACCATTGATGCCCGGTCACGATCAGATCGACTCGGTCGTCGGAGTGTTCGCCACCTTTGGCATATTGCACCGGCAGGGCGTTGATGGTCAGCATCAATTTGATACTGATCGCGGCGATCCAAAGCACAATGATGACCGGTCCTGCCATCCAGGCGATTTCACGCCGATGACTGCCGAAATCTTGCTTGGGAACGTCTTCGCGGGCACGGAACTTATACAGCGCCACACAGATCAAAACGGCAACAATACCGAAGATACCCGCGCTGATGAAAAGCACCTGCACGAACAGATCACGTATCGACTCTGCCTGCGGGGAAGCAGGGTCGAAAACCGGGAACGTCGACTGCATCGCGTCCATACTCCAAGGTGCATTAGCGACGTAAGGTCCATCGAAACAGCCAAGATTATACGATGAAACCTGAAGCAGCAAAGCGGTTTCGGAGAGATGGCTAAGACTTTGTTGGAGTGTTTTGCAATGCGCGACCGCTCGAAGGCAGCTTGACCTTTAAGGAGCGGATGCTGGGCAGTCTAAAGAAGCTGACAAGCCACTGCGTGTTAGTGAAAGTTTAGCGAAGACGACTTACCAGATGAGATTACGTAGAGAGCCAGACCCCTGGCCGCGCGAACACGACCAGGAGCCTGAATTCTTTTGTGCACGGTTAGAAAGAACCGATCACTTCGCCGTCGTTTCGCTGAGCCAGTCGAATCAGCGTGGTTCCGTCGATCGTTTCCGGTAGAAATTTCACGGCGCCATCCCCCAGCAGAAACTGCACTCCGCCGGGATGATTACTGGCGAAAGCCCATGAAGCCTCGCCGTTGAGCTGGTAGTCGTCGTTGTTCCACAAGCAGCGCATCACGCCTGCATAGCCAGCGTTGTACGTTACCCCCACCCATTGGGCACCAAGCCAAGGTCGCTCAGGCGCCTTGTTCCAATAGCTTCGTTCGCCAACGACCAACGAATTACTCAGGCCATCGGTCACATCACGGAACTTGATGTGGCTCACCTGGAACATGAAGCCGCCGTAGTCACCAAGGTCGTCCGAGCTCGATCGATAACCACCGGCCGAATCGGCTCCCTGGACCGCGACATAGTTCGACATTCCCTGATCGTTCCGTTCTGGATTCAGGTCAGGCCCCGTGTCGGACGGGCAGCGGAACGCATTGAGCACCGTTTGTGTGTACGTGTTCGGATCGCGCGGGATTCGCTCGTGCGCGACCTCCATCACGTTATAAAGGTTCTCTTGTTCCAACTGCGGTAGGATCATCGATCCCCAGCCCCAGCCTCGGTTGTAGTAGTCCGGGTCACGATAATAGGCCGCCGGCAATCCGCCGAAGACATCGTGATAGTTGTGCAGTGCCAGACCGATCTGTTTGAAGTTGTTCTGACATTGCATTCGTCTTCCAGCCTCACGTGCTTGTTGCACCGCAGGCAGAAGCAAAGCGATCAGAATCCCAATGATGGCGATCACCACCAGTAACTCGACCAAAGTGAAGGCACTTCGTAAGCGACTTCCAGGAACGGGACGTTTCATTACCGAGTGCTCCGATACGTTAAAGAATAAGGCCGATAGTATTGCTTTCTGAACCAACTGATGGGGAGGATTTGAACGAGGGACCCGTTCGCGAAGGGCTATGGAGAAGCGACCGACACAGGCGAACGGGCGGCCCCACCTCGGCGCCAATCGGCGACACCTTTCGCTTCACCCGTCTCGAGATTGACGACGATCCCGTGGGCCGACCCTTGTCGCCAAACCGTGCGGTCTTCGGCATCGTGTCCCATTGCTTTCAACTCGGGACGAATGGTGTCGAACACATCTTCGTCGACCGTTTCAAATTGGATCGTGTCGGGGAACCATTGATGATGGAAGCGAGGGCCATCGATAGCATCTTCCAGCGAACGCCCCAGCATGAGCGTTTGCACCAGGATCTCAGTGACGGTGTTGATGATCGTCCGGCCGCCTGGGCTGCCGACGACCAGTTTGACCTGGCCATCTTCGCGAACGATCATTGGCGACTGCGAACTAAGCATCCGTTTGCCAGGCGCCAACTGGTTCGGCAAGGTACCAATATCGCCGTCGCGATTGGTGGTGCCGGGGTACCAGTTGAAGTCCCCCATCTCGTTGTTCAGCAGGATGCCCGTTCCCTTCACAACAATCCGGCAACCAAAGGTTCCTTCCAGCGTGTAGGTGTTGCTGACCGCCATTCCATCTTTGTCGATCACCGAGAAGTGGGTTGTTTCCATGCTCTCGGCTGGCCCTTCGCTCAAAGCAATCGAGCCCGCAATTGATTCGCTGGGCGTTGCCTGATTGGGATCGATGGTGGCTGCCAGTTTCTCGGCGAAAGCCTTCGATTGAAGGTGATCAGGAACCGAGACGAAGTCCGAATCCCCCAGCCAGGCCGCACGCTCGCGAAAGGCCCGCCGCATCACTTCGGTCATCAGATGAATCTGTTTGGTCGTCCAGTACTGCTGGGTATCTTTCGGAAGGTCGAGTGCCTGCAGCATTTGCATTTGCATCAAAACCACCGTGCCGCCAGACGAAGGCAGGGGTGCGCCGTACAGCGTGTAGTCGCCGATCTTTGCGTGCATCGCAGGACGCACCTGAGCGGTATACTGCTTCAAGTCTTTCCGTGTCATCAGACCACCACCCGTCTCCGATTCTTTGGCGATCTGCTCCGCGATTTCTCCTTCGTAAAAGACCTGGGAGCCTTGCTCGGCGATCAAAGACAATGACTTGGCCAAGTCGGACTGAACCAGTCGATCGCCTGCCTTCCACAAGCTGCCATCCGGCTTGCCATATACCCGGCGGAATTCGGCAAAGCGCGGTTCCGATTGGATGTAGCCCAGCGTCAGGACTGAATTCAGGGAGTAGGCGAGATAAGCGTCGACCTCGATTCCATCGCGGGCCAAGGCAATCGAAGGGGCAATAATCTCGGCCCAGGGAAGCTTGCCATATTTCTCGTGCGCGAGCGACATCCCACGAACCGTCCCTGGAACGCCAGCCATGCGAATATGGCGATGCTGGGTCCATTCCGAGAAGCTATGAGGATCCACGTTCGCCGGAGCTTTTTCGCGATAGTTGATGCACATCACTTCTTCATCCGGCGGAGCCACCAGCATGAAGCCACCTCCACCGATGTTCCCGGCTTCGGGCCAGGTCACCTCCAGGGCGAAGGCCACACCAATCGCCGCGTCCACGGCGTTGCCTCCTTTGGCGAGCAGACTCGAACCGATCTCCGACGCGGCCTTGGTGTCGGAAACGACGACTCCCTGGGTACCCTCGGCGACGTCAACCGGTTCACGCGGCGGACGCTTGATGTCCTGTGCCTGTGTGATACATGGCGACACGACGGTCGTGATACTCGCGACCCAAACCGCGACAAAGATCAGGTTACGTGGGAAAGACATAGGAACTTTCGTGATTCGTTCAGGGATGGAAAGAAAGGAATCAACAAAACAGGACGACAATCGAGGTCCAGCAGATCAATGCCAATACCGCCGCTGCAGTGGCTGGCACAATCTGCGTGGTGACATGGTCCATCAAGTCGGCGCCGGTCGTCATCGCACTCAGCACGGTCGTATCGGAAATCGGTGAGCACTGGTCGCCAAACACACTGCCATTGAGCACGCAGGCAAAGCAGACTGATAAATAAAGCACTTCATTCTGCAAGCCTTGATTCGCCGCCAAGGCCAACGCCAGCGGCATCGCCAATGGAAACGCGACGGCGAACGTTCCCCAACTGGTTCCGGTCGAGAAGGCAATTCCAATTGAGATCGCAAACAGCACGCCTGGTAAAATCCAGTAAGGGATCGAATCCCCCAGGAAGTCAACCAAATAGGCACCACCACCAATCTTTTGCGTTAGATCACCCAGCGTGACAGCCAGCATCAAAATGACGGAAGCAAAAACAACACTCTGCAAACCACTCCCGATGCCCGCGACCAGATCGTGGAGCGAAAGCCCTCGAAGCAGCGCAATTAACGCCGCGACGACTAATGCGGCAGCGAATCCCCAGCGCACTTGGGGAACCGAGGTCAGGAAATAGCTTCCTACGGCGATACCGGTCAGCAACACGATCGGAATGCAAAAGTCGATCGGATGCGGAACATAGTGCGGAGCCTTTTGATGGGCGGCCGGGCTCGAGAACGAAAGGGGTTGGCTATCGTGTCGATCTAAAGCACCGGTGGCTCGGGCACGCCGGATTGCTTCCCGGAATCGCTTCCCCAACAACGGCGCCACATCGAGCGATAATAGAAACGTCCCCAAGACAGCAAAGATCGCGTAGAAGCTCAACGGCAACGCCGAGAAGAAGAATCGCAGCCGATCCTGTTCACTCGCCAGATAGGCAATGCCCGGGACAAAAATTAACGTCTGGATGTAGCCCGGCCAGGCGTTGAATGCCACGAGGACCGCAATCGGCGACGCAGTCGAATCGACGATATATGAGAGCTCCTCGTGACTGACTCGCTTCTGATCGGCAATCGGTCGCACGGCCGTCCCGACCAGCACCGTACTGATCGTCCCGCCTTGAAAGAATAGAATTCCCAGACACCAGGCCACCAGTTTCGCGCTCTTGGGGCCACGGACGAACGTCTTCGATATCCATTCGGCGAACGCCAGTGCCGTTCCGGTTCGAGCCCAGATACCGAGCAGTCCGCCCAGCATCCACAGGTAAAGCACTAAAATGCCGGCCGCCTTGGTCGTCGCCATCGAAGGCAAAAGAACCTGGTCGGTGAAGTCGAACTGCCCCAGGATGAAGGCCCCGCTGATCGCTCCCAACAAAAGCGCCGTTAAAGGTTCGCGAAAGATCCAGCACGCCGAGATTGCTACGAACGCAGGAAACAACGACCACATTCCATAATGAGCCGTTGCGGTTCGCTGCCAAAACCGGGTACTGCCGGAATCGCTTGTCTCGGCAATCAGTACGCTCGTTTGAATAGGCGCGGTACCGTCCGCTTCGTGCTGCTGCAGATCGGCTTCGGTCAGGCCCGACGTATCTAATGACTTCGCCACCGACGGATCGTTAACCGCAGCCGGGTCGAGCACGACCTCTTGAATGGTCCACTGCGGAGAGACGCTCAAACCGACAATTGCGGAAACGAGCAAGACTCCCAATACCATCGCGACCAGCAGCATCCGCGAAGGGAGACTCGTTGGTCCGGTTCCGCCCGGCGACATCACGTCGGCAAGCTGCTGGTCGTTGGGCCGGGTTGTGGTTTCCACAGGCGAATGCAAAACGATAGCTTCTCAGTAAAGGAAGGGTTCGTGAGTCCAACCGGTGCCGCCTCGCACTGCTGGACTCGAAGGATTTCAATTTCCTTTCCTTGAAAGCAACCTCGATGCCGAACACCGCTGGCTGATAGGAAATTTCGGCGTCGGAATCACGATAAAACCAACGGACCAGCAGTTTGCGGGGGAATTCATTTTGGGAAATGTTCAATGCGCGTATGCCACCGCAAAATACGCATATCGTCCGAGCTTCCTGCCTGATGACGAATCGTCAACGTGATGACCTCCGTTGTTGTTTTTTGGTCAACAGCTGCTTTCGAATTGGGCATCAGGCGACAACGCGGAAGAAAGTTTCCGCAGATTTTCGACGCCGATTTAGAGATCGGAATTCGTCGTCAGACCATGCCGTTTGGCCAGGCGATAGAACTGCCCCCGGTCCATATCTGCCAGCCGGGCACCTTCGGCCAGATTGCCATTGGCGTCTTGAATGACCTTCAACAGGTACTCCTTTTCGAACTGATCTTTCGCCTTACGAAACGGAATCCGTTCCGCCGATTCGGTAGGCGAAGCATGAGGAACACCCAGCGCATGTTGCACAATGCGTGAAGGCAAATCAGTGACTTCGATCCGCGGCCCCTGGTGCAGCACGGCCAGTTGTTCCGCGAAGTTCTGCAGTTCACGGACGTTCCCAGGCCACGGATAGACCTTCATCATGTCGACGGCCGACGCCGTAAACGTCGGTGGCTGACGACCGTCCGTCACAAATTGATTCATGAAGTGCTGGGCAAGGATCCCGATGTCGCCCGGGCGTTCCCGCAGCGGAGGAAGCTCGATCGAAATCACGTTCAACCGATAGTATAAGTCTGCTCGAAAACGTCCCTGGGCGACTTCTTTCGAGAGGTCACGATTGGTCGCCGATACAAGCCGCGCGTGACTTTTCAGGTCGTTGCTTCCTCCAACCCGCGTGAACTTGCCGCTGTCAAGAACGTGCAACAGCTTCGACTGCAAATCGAAGCTCAGTTCGCCGATTTCGTCGAGAAATATCGTCCCATTGCCAGCCGTTTCAAATCGACCGACACGCCGTTTTGAGGCCCCGGTGAATGCGCCTTCCTCGTGGCCAAACAGTTCGCTTTCCAGCAGGTTCGCGGGGATCGCCGCGCAGTTGACTTCGACGTAGGGCTCTTTCGAACGCTTCGATTGCTGGTGAATCGCATGCGCTAAAAGCTGCTTACCGCAGCCTGTCTCACCCAGGATCAGGACCCGGCTTTCCGTCGGGGCGATGGTCTTCACTTTCTCGAAGATGGCGTTCATCTTCGCATCGCCGGAGATCATGCGTGCCAACGACTTCGGTCGTTCCGGGACGGCTGGCGCGTGCTCGATCAGGACCCGCCGGACCCGTGCGACCAGTTCTTTTCGTTCGATCGGTTTGGTCAGGTAATCTGCCACGCCGAGCCGGGCCGCCTCGATGGCCGATTGCTCAGTACCGAAGCCGGTGACCATGATAATGGGAACCCGACAGCCAGCACCCCGGATGCGGCGAATGATGTCGAAGCCGCCCAGTTCGGCGATCACCAGCCCGGTAATCACCAGGTCGTAGTCACCCTGCACGACTTTGGGAATCGCATCGAGCGGACTCAGGTTCGATTCTGCGTCCAAGTGCTCGCCACGCAGGGTATCGACCATCTCTTCGCATAGCGCAGGGATGTCGTCGATAAACAAGATTTTCTGCCGAGAGGTTTTGGCCATGTTCGCTTCTGTTCCCAAGAGACCGGGTGAACTTTTGTCGTCCGGTACGCTTCTTGCATAACGGGCTCAGCATCGGTTGCCAAGACCATCGACGTCAACACCCAGGAGTAAAACCATGACAATTTCCACCAGCGACCCAAACTCGTCCGCTGAAGGTCAATCCCCTACGGAAGGTTCACCACTGCCACCGTTTCACCTGGCCGTGCCGGTCCATGACATCGCAGCCGCTCGAGCGTTCTATGGCGACCTTCTCGGTTGCCCGGAAGGTCGCAGTGCTGCTACCTGGGTCGACTTCAACTTCTTCGGTCATCAGTTTGTGGTTCACTTGAACGAAAAGATGTCGGGGCATGGGATTCACTACAACGAAGTCGACGGTCACGGCGTGCCGGTCCCGCACTTCGGTGTAGTGCTGACGATGGAGCGATGGACCGAACTGGCCGAAACGCTCAAAGGGAAGGACATCAAGTTCGAGATCGCACCTTACATTCGCTTTGCAGGCGAACCCGGCGAACAGGGAACCATGTTCTTCTTCGATCCGTCGGGCAATGCCATCGAGATCAAAGGCTTCAACAACCTAGGCTCATTGTTTGCAAAATAGCCGGCAGCAAGTCTTGCCAGGTTTGCTGATTTGTTTCGTTCTTATGGGGGCATGAACGCAATGCAAAGAATTCACAGTCTCACGATTCGATCGATCATCGGACTCACCGCCGCTTGCAGTCTGGCCTTCGCCGGCTGCGGAGGTGATAGTCAAGCGTCGGACGATAGCCAACTCGTTCAAGGTGTCATCTATTGCGGGAAGACTCCTTTGAAAGAAGGAACCGTACGATTCGAGCCCGATCCGTCCAATCCATCGCATCCCAGCGCCACCGGACAGATTCAAACCGACGGCACCTTTCATCTGGCGACCGAGTCAGGCGAGGCTTTGCCTCCCGGGCGTTATCGTGTGATCGTCGCCGATAGCAGCGGCGGAGTCGATGGCAACGTCCGCAGTCGATCCGGCGAAATCTGTATTTATGGCGACACCGGCCAGATCGCCCAGATCACGGCCGGGGGATCGCATCAGTTTCATTTCCGCATGCCTGGCCCCGATGGCCCTCGAGACATGCCGGAAGGTGAGTAACCAACAGCCAAACCCAATCATCCCTAACGCACCTTTCCTTCAGTTTCAGGATTACGCTCGAAGATTATGAGCACCACCAACGACATCTCGTGTTCCTCGGCCACCGTTGCCCCAGCCGCACGTCGTACCGAGGTTATGCTTTCCGACTATCGCCGTATCGTCGTTCTTACCGAAGGGCACACCACGCCATTCTCGGCCAAGACGGCAATCGGGCTGCTTCGCTTTCGTGGATCGGATGTGATTGCGATCCTCGATTCCGAAACCGCTGGCCAGACAACTCAGCAGGCCTTGGGACATGGTGGCGAAACTCCAGTGGTCGCTTCGCTTAGCGACGTCGAAGCTCCCGACGCATTGTTCATTGGCATATCACCCGCTGGCGGTCGCTTGCCGCCGCAGATGAAGGCGGCCATTCACGACGCCGTTCAACGTGGCATCGATGTCGTTTCCGGACTGCACGACCACTTGATTGAAGATCCGCAGCTCCGCTCGATCGCCGAACAATCGGGGGCTCGCCTGATCGACGTTCGGCGAAACGATCTCCGTGAGACGGCCAAGCATGCTACGTTTCGCGAGGGATGTCTGCGTATTCATACAGTTGGTCACGACTGTTCGGTCGGTAAGATGTTCACGGCACTGGAAGTCCAGCGCGAGCTCGTAAAACGCCAGCACGACGCCGAATTCCTGGCGACCGGGCAGACAGGCATCATGATCGCCGGTCAGGGAATTCCGATCGACTCAGTCGTCTCGGACTTCGTGAACGGCTCGATCGAACGCCTCGTACAAGCGCATCAAGAGCACGACATTCTACTGGTCGAAGGGCAGGGGAGCATCGTCCATCCGGCTTACTCGGCGGTCACTCTGGGGCTGCTGCATGGCTGTGCCCCGCACGGTTTGATCCTGTGCTACGAAGCGACCCGGACCAATACCAAAGGGCTCGATCATGTTCCGCTGAAGTCGCTTTCGGAACTAAAGACGTTGTACGAAGCGATGGCTTCTTCGCGCTTTCCCGCCGAGGTGATCGGCGTTTCGATGAATGGTCGCCGGATCTCCGCTGAGGAGGCCGAAGTCGAGAAGCAGAAGGTAGCTGCCGAACTGGGATTGCCCGTGTGCGATGTTTATCGCGATGGTCCCGGCATTCTGGCCGACGCAGTGTTGGCGTTGGAAAAGAAGGTGGGGACATGCAACTAGAACTGCATCGCTTTGAAATGCCGCTGCGGAACGTGTTCACGATCTCGCGTGGATCAATGTCGACCCAAGAGACCGTCATCGTCGAACTTCACCACGACGGGGAGTCGGGGCTTGGCGAGGCTCCGCGCAGCAGCTATTACGGGCACTCCGCCGAATCGATCAGCCGTTCGCTGGAAGGCATCGCTGACGATCTGGCCGGTTACGAGTTCACCACGCCGGAGGCCCTTTGGTCCTGGGCTCAGCCTCGATTGTCGGACGACTTCTTTGCCCTGTCCGCTCTCGATCAGGCCGCCCATGATCTGTACGGCAAGTTGCATCAAACATCGGTCTTCGCCCGTCAGGGGCTCTCGTGGACGAACGTTCCTTCGTCGAGCGTGACCGTTTCGATTGCCTCGATTGAAGCGATGGTTCGCGAACTGGAAGGCTACGCCGGCTGGCCGATCATCAAGGTCAAGCTCGGAACGCCCAACGATTTGAAGATCATGCAGGCCCTTCGTCAGAACAGCGACGCGATCCTGCGCGTTGACGCGAATTGTGCCTGGACGGTCGAGGAAACGATCCGCAACTCGGTCGAACTGGCCAAACTGGGGGTCGAGTTCATCGAACAACCCCTCCCAGCGGATGCCCCGATTGCCGCCAAACGGGAAGTTTTCGAAGAAAGTGCCCTCCCGATCGTGGCAGACGAAAGTTGTCAGAAAGAAGAAGACGTCCGGCAGTGTGACGGATTGTTTCATGGGATTAATATCAAGTTATGTAAGTGTGGCGGGCTGACGCCTGCCTTCCGAATGTTAGCCGAGGCCAAGTCGCGTGGTTTGCTGACGATGACCGGTTGCATGATCGAGTCGGAAGTCGCCATCAGTGCGGCGGCGCAGCTTGCCCCGCTGCTGGACTTTGTCGATCTCGATGGCGCCGTGCTGTTGGCTCGCCAGCCTGCCAATGGGGTGAAAGTCGAACTCGGAACCATCCATCCGCCGCAAGGTTTGGGATGCGGTGTGACCCTCGACTCGACCTTGGCCTGAAACGTTTTCCTTCCTGAAGATCCCTCCTAGATTTGGTCCTGCCTGTGATTGTTGTTCGCTGGTTTATTGGCTTGGTGTTGGTGGCTGGTGCCTTCGCAGTTTCGGCCGAGGCATGCACGACCGTGATTGTCTCTGGCAAAGCGACGCCGGATGGGCGTCCTCTGCTGTGGAAGAATCGTGACTTCTGGCAACCGCAGAATGAGATCGTCTATTCCGATCGCGGGCAGTATGCCTTCGTCGGTATTGCCAACGCCGAGGCAACCCGTCGGATGCGGATGGGCAGCAATACGGCCGGCTTCTGCATCGAGAACTCGACCAGCCGTGACCTGGAAGGCAAAGCCGCCAACGGTCCCACCAACGGCGACCTGATTACACTGGCCCTGGAAAGCTGCGAAACGGTCGCCGACTTTCAAGCACTGCTCGACCGGACGAATGCAACCGGTCGCATGACGCGCGGAAATTTCGGAGTCATCGATGCCCATGGGGGAGCGATGCTATTTGAAGTGGGTCCGACCACCTATCAGGCCTTCGACACCAACGATCCCAACGTCGCCCCGCAAGGTTTCATCGTGCGGTCGAACTTCAGCGAAACCGCGCGGCAACATCTTCCCGACGATGCCCCGCAGCCGATTGAAGATATGTATTCCGGCAAACGCTATCGACGAGCCCACGAGCTTTGCCTAAGTGCCCACCAGGCTGGGACGCTTGATATGGCGTTTCTGCTGCAGCAGGTTTGCCGGGACGTCGAGGGATGCCATGCCAGCGCGTTCAACGAAATCGATTCTGATGCCAACCCGAAAAATCGCCAATGGATTACCGGCTCGACTTTGAATCGCAATAGCACCGTTGCTGCGGCGGTCTTTCAAGGGGTCGCCCCAGGCGAAGATCCTCGGCTGGTCACCATGTGGTCGATCTTGGGCGAACCGATGTTCTCGATCGCGATTCCTTGCTGGGCAGCCCAGGGGGGCGTTGCGACCGCTGGCAATGGCCCCGGAAAGAGTTCCCTTTGCCTGGCCGCGATGAATCTTCGTCAGGCGTTTTACGATTCCAGTGGAACCGAACTTCAAGCGAACAAACTGGATCAGGTCACTTCCTCCCTGAAGCAAGTCGAACAGCAATCAATTGCACGCATCGCTGCTCTGACCAAGGCTTGGCGTAAATCACCCCCGACAGCCGAAGTCCTCCGTCAACAGCACGATCAGGCAAGCGAATTGGCGCTGGCGACCGTTACCCGGCTGGCAAGCGACTTCCCTCCGCCAGCCAATTTGCCAACCGAAGCACCCACAGGTCAGAACCTGATCGACTTTCCCTTTGGTGAAAAGAATGGAACGCGTCTCGGCTCGACGACCGATGTCGTTACCGCGCTGAAATGGAGTGGCGGCTTGACCGATTGCCGCACGCACAACGGCTCATTGCGAATCGGTCGGAACGACTCCAGAGCGGCCACAAGATATGCGACGCTTTCGCCTCCGGTTCGCGTCCGATCGAGTGCCAGCCATCCAGAATTCACCCCACGCGGCTGGCTGGTAGCAGAAATCACCGGTTGGAATCTGACCGGTTCGGAAAGCAACGAGCGTTTCCGTTTCGGCCTGAGTTCTCAGCCTGAGAACGCTTTGCACACGGCTGGTGTCGAACTGGAACGAATCTCAGCCGATCGCGTTCGCCTCAGCGGAAAGGCATTCGGCAATGGAAGCACCGCGATCGAAGGGATCGAGCTTCCCAGCAACCACCCTGGCCCTATGACACTGGTCCTGCAGATCGACAAGATTGAGGGCAACCCCGACGAAGGAGAATTTGGGGGCGAGTACCGCATCTTCCTTCGCGACGGGGAATCGGGGGACTTCGTGTCGGTCGGCTCGGCCGGTCGCTTGCGGCGGCATCGCAACGGCAATGCCATCCATCTGCAGACGGCGGGGAGCTTCGCCGACCCTGGCGAATACTTCGACCTGGACCGGATCTATTTCACTACGCAAAATCCGCTGGTCGCTCGTCCTTAGGCAGGCCATCGGAAGGGATCTGCCCACCCGGTTTGATAGCAAGTTTTGTCGCCCGCAAACTTCTCTTAGAGGCGACAACCGGAAAATCTCGCTAAAATTTCCTCCGCCGACGTAACAATCGTGGGCGTCGTGTGTGTACACGGGCAGGAGGAAGCTTGTGCAAGGACCGGAAACGCGAAGATCGCTGCTCGTTCAGATTCAAGACGTGTCGCAACATACGGCATGGCAAGAGTTTGTAACGATCTATGAACCGCTCGTCTATCGACTCGCCCGCCGTAAGGGATTGCAGCACGCCGATGCGCAAGATCTGACGCAGGATGTCTTTACGACGGTTCAAACAGCGATCCATCGCTTTGACCCCGATGCCGAAACCGGCACCTTTCGGGGTTGGCTCTTCCGAATCGCCCGCAATCTGATGATCAATTTTCTGACCCGCCAGAAAGAACCACGGGGGAGCGGCGACACACGCTTGCTGCAGATGCTTCACGAGCACGCTGCCGAAGAGAGCGAAGCTGCCACCCAGTTCGATCTGGAATATCGCCGCGAACTGTTTGCCTGGGCCGCGCAACAAGCGCGGTCTCACTTCTCCGAAGAGAACTGGCAGGCATTCTGGCGAACGGGGGTTGAAGGAGAATCGATCGATCAGGTCGCAGCTGCCTTAGGGAAACCGCCTGGCAGTGTGCGGGTCGCTCGGTGTCGAGTCCTGGCCAAGCTGAAACATTATGCCCAACAAATGGACGACACATCGATCTCGCCAAAAGGATAGTCCCATGGTTGCCCGGTCTCATTACGACGACGCCGTCTTTGAACGTTTGCTTCAAGATCGGCTTGCTCCGGAAGAGCAGCACAAGGTTACCCAGCATGTCGAACAGTGCCCGACGTGTCAGTCGCAACTGGAAGTTGTCGCCGATGCCGGGATGCCACTGGACGAGGTCCGTGGTTACCTGCAAACAGACGCCGGTAGCGATCCGACCCGAGCGATGGAGAAGCCACAAGCTTCCTCGAACATCTGGGTCGGCTTCCTGACACCGAGCGATCATCCCGATTCCCTGGGTCGTTTCGGCCGGTACGAGATTCTGGAAGTCCTGGGACGGGGCGGAACAGGGATCGTCATGCGAGGCTACGATCCGTCACTCGATCGGCACTCTGCGATCAAAGTGCTATCGCCCGAACTGGCAGCCAGCGCGGCGGCTCGGAAACGGTTCTCTCGCGAGGCCAAGTCGGCTGCGGCGGTCGTTCACGAACATGTCGTGCCGATTCAAACCGTGGACGAAGAAAACGGTCTGCCTTACTTGGTTATGCCGGTGCTGGAAGGGCGTTCGCTTGAAAGCCGCGTTCGTAAGAATGGCCCCCTGGAAGTTCGCGAAGTCCTTCGAATCGGCAAGCAAGTCGCTTCAGGACTGGCAGCGGCCCATGCTCAAGGGCTGATCCATCGCGACGTGAAGCCAGCCAACATTTTGCTGAACCACGGGGTCGAACGGGTCGTGATCACCGACTTCGGTCTGGCTCGCGCCGCCGACGATGCCAGCATGACGCAAAGTGGCACGCTGGTCGGCACGCCGCAGTACATGTCGCCAGAGCAAGCACGCGGCGAAAGCCTTGACGGGCGAAGCGACTTGTTCAGCCTCGGTAGCGTGCTCTACTTCATGTGCACTGGGCATTCGCCGTTCCGCGCCGACACCACGATGGGTGTCCTGACACGCATCAACACGGCTTCCCCCCGGCCGCTAACCGAACACAACCCAGACATTCCGGACTGGCTGGATCAAATCGTCCGCAAACTGCTTTCGCGCGATCCTGAAGATCGCTATGGCACGGCGCTGGAAGTCGAATCGCTTCTCGGACAATGGCTGGCCCATCTACAAGATCCGACCCGTGTACCACGCCCCGCGGAACCGAAGCCGACTAACTTCGGCAATGGAAACTCACGCATCACACGCTGGGTTGCCGCCGGATTCGGAGCGTTCGCCCTGATGCTGGCCGGAATCTTGATCACGCTCGAGACCGACAAGGGAACGCTCACCATCGAGAGCTTCGCCGAAGATGTTGCCGTGCGAATTAAAAAGGGAGACGAAACCTACCGCCGGCTGACGGTAGCCAAAGGAGAAAACAACGTTCGCCTGGCCGCCGGTAAGTACGAACTGGAAATTGAAGGCAAGGTGGACGGGTTCACGCTCGAAGATGGCGAGGTCACGTTGACTCGCGGCGATGAGAAGATCGTCCGGATCGTCGAGAAAGTGGAAGGAGTCCGCGTCACGGATGAAAACCGCCATCTATTTCGCAACATAGGAATCGCTAGCGACCCAGCACAGTTCGGGGCAACGAACGCAAAACCTCAGCCAGCACAGGCTGCTCCCAACGCTCGATTCAGCGTACCGTCATCTTCTTCCAATCATGGATATGGATCGACGCCGCCCCAGGCATCTGGAACCACAGCTCGCGCACCTCAAGCAACTGCTGGTGCACGATTCAGTGTCCCTAATGCGACGGCACCCGCACAGAGGATGGGGGCGGCAGTCGGCGGCTTCCAACCCGATCAAGCCACCTCGCCTGCGACACCTTCTCATTATAACGTTCAGCCTCCCGCTTATGTCGGTCCAGCGACTACTTTGTCAGCGGACGACAACCGCTGGGCACCGGCAACTGGGACCTACCAGCCAGCCACTCCTGCCGCGGGCCTATACACTCCCAACACCAACTTTCAGTGGCAGACCAACTCGGCAAGTTCCGCACCTGCCTTCTACCCTCCCGTGAACCCTTTGCGAGCCGCCTTTCCGCTGTATGGCAACTGGCAAGGTCACGCCGATTCTGGCGAGAAGCCTGAGCGTGTGGTGTCGCTGACGTTGAAAGATGGCACCTTCACATTGGTGATGATGGACCCCAGCCGGATTCCTGGCGCCCCGAGCGCCAATCTGATGGGCGACTACGAGATCGACGAACCGAGTGCGACCATTTCCTTCAAATCGATAAAACGTATCCCAGGGGCGAACGGTTCCCCAACGTGGTCGAGCGTCGACGGAGCACGGCTCGAAGGAACTTACCAGCAAGAGAACAACAGCCTGAAGATCAAGTTCCACAACGTTCAGAAACTGCCAGAGATCTCGAAAGGCTCGCAGCCAGTCGGATGGCAACTTGATGTTTACACCGACATCTTAATGCAACCTCCTATCGCCCAGGTGCCTGCCAACGCGGTTTACGGGACGACTCCCCCGCAATGGCCTCTGCCGGTGATGAATCTTCCGAGCAGCCTTGTCTCGGGACAGTGGAACGGCGAAATCGCTTCTGGGAATCGTCGTGGTGATATTCTCATCCTGATGATGAACGGCGGACACTTCGAGCTTCGCATCATCGCTGCCCCGAATCAAACCGAACGGCGAACGTTACGCCTGTTGGGCAAGTACGAGATCGATGCGAATGCCTCGACGATCGCCTTCACTCCTTCCAATCGTTTCCCCAAGCTCGACGGAGAACTGGAATGGGAGCCGATTACCGATGGCTCGTTCTCGGGAACGTATTCCTTCGGTAGTTCGCTCTTGCTGCTTCAGATTTCCGACGTGAAGAACTTGCCGGGCATCGCGAATGAGACCTACCCGCTAACCTGGAAGTTTACGCAGTACACGCCCGGGGCAAGTCCCTTCGGAACCACCTCGAGGCAGCAGGCCTTGGCCAGTGTTATGCCGACTCCACCGACGACCGATCCCTACGCGGAACTTTCGGGAACCTGGGTCCCGGTGGCCGATCCCAATCACGAAACTCCTTCGGCGAAGATCGACCGATTGCTGATTTTCAATCGCCGCTATCTCATGGAATGGACCCCGACGGCCGGAGAGCATCCACAGCCGCAAATCGCCTCAGGGATTCTCAGCCTGACGCATGGTGAAGATGTCATCGAGTTTCACGCAGCGAAGCTCGACTTTGACAGAAGTGTCGAAACTCTCAACCCGGCACACCAGGTTTCGGGGACGTATCGTTTGGATGGGGATCGCCTTTCCGTGACGCTTACCAAGGCGCTCGACAAGCCAAGCGAGCCTTCGGTTGCGTTTATTCCTGGTGATCTGCCAGCCACCTTCGAGTTTAAGCGAAGTGGACCGGTATCAAAGATCGACACGCCGACACTGTTGTTGGAATCGCGAAAGGACGAGGCTACCGGCAACCAGACCTACGATGCTTCGCCCGAAGATCGACAATGGCTGGAGAAGCATATTAAGTTCGAGCTATTCGACGCGGCCTATGATCCTCGACTTTCCAGCTTTCACTGCGCGATGATTACCAACGTCAGCGATCAACCGCTGCGGGATGTAAAGGTTCAATTCGAGATCGATCCCAAACTCAACATCCTCGATCATACGGTTCCCGCCGACGTCCCCTCGAAGAATGTGCTGATCCACAAGTTCGAACTGATCAAGCCTCAACAGAAGATCAAAGTGGGCGTGAACCTCTCGGATATCAATCCGCAGGAAACGCACCATTCCCAAGTCAGCGTGACGATCGACGGGCATACGCTGACCGCCCAACTGCACGATCGATCGACACCGAAAAAGAATGTTTCGTCCAACAGCCCCCAACCCTCGACAAACCTTCGGACCACTGGCGTCGTTGGGAAGCTTGAGTTGACTCCTGTCGAACGTCAGCTTCAAGGCACGTGGGCCCTTCAAGGAATGCAGCTTCAAATTAATGGACGTCAGTTTGTATTGAGCGGTGACGAGGGAACTTCCGCTTACAAGACGGTCACCGGAACCGTACGGGTCTCCAAAGAACCCGTATTTAAGGTGGGCGACGATCGTTTTCACATGATTGAGCTTCTGCAGCCGATCGCAAACTCGAACCGCAGCACGGGAGTGTTGAATGGACAGGTGGAGTTCGCCGATGAGCAACTTCACCTGGTGCCACACTTCGCCGTGGCTCCTGGGTTCGTTGGGTTATGGGGGAACGTTCGCTATACGTTCCAACGCGCAGGCGGAACATCCGGTAACACGGAATTGCCTAAGCATCCATTGGCAGATGTATTGTCCCTGCAAGGGAACTGGGATGTGACCACACCCGACAATGGTAAAGAGAACGACACCAAGTACACCTTCAACCTCACTCGCGATCGATACACGTGGGTCCGCGTTGATGCAAGCACTGGCCAAACGACCCGACTGAAGGGCACCCTTCAAGTCGCCCAGCCGATTAACAACAGCCAGCCACAATTGACGTTCCAGCGTTTTAAACCAGACGCCCAGGCCAACGTGGCGCCAGGGCATATCCCCACGAACGTCCCTGGCATCATCGGGACCGAAGAGAAGCTGTTTACCGCCAAGGTTCAGCCTGATGGAGACCGCTTCACGCTATCCATTGAAAAAGTCTTTGTGGACGATTCCTTCTGCATCGAGCTACCACCGACGTTGCATCTGGAACGGGCCGCGACAACTTCAACAGCCCGTCATCCCGGTTCGTCGATCGTTCCCGCTCCTTCGCTAAGTCAGCAGCGATTTCCGAATGATGTGTGGAACGGTTTTGCCGCTGAAGGTGCGTCATACGTCCAACCGGCAACCGCTAATTCCCTGAACGCCATCTCGCCATCGCTTGAGAGACTCCGCGGTCAATGGATCCAGCCAGAAACTTTGGGCCAGCTTGGCATGGGAGGAATTCGCTTGAAGCTGGACGGGGATCGCTTCCAACTGATTCGCGATAATCGCGACAATGGTACCCGGCATCAATTGAATGGAACGTTGGTAATAGCTGAGGGAGTCTACGGTGAACCCAACACGTTGCATTTCGCTACCAATATTCGTGTTTCCCCATCGCAGCCGCCCAAGCCAGATACCTGGGTCGATTTAGGCAATCCCTACTCGCAATGGAAGGGGGAGCGAGCGTTCTCAGGCACCTATCAGCTTGAAGGTGACAAGCTGACCTTGCAAATCACCGAAGGACCGAACGCTCCTGACTTCCTGGGAGAAATCCCCGCGACCTGGGTTCTAGCTCGTCCACCAGCCAGCGGCGAATAAGTTGACAAACAGCGTTTACCTCGAGAGCGACCCGGGGATGCTCTCGAGGTGTTTCTGCATATTCGCCTGTTACTGCGGAACGACTTCGCCTCCTTGGTGGGTCAGCATGGTCTGAATCTTGACAACGTTCCCGTCGGCAGGAAAGAAGCCAGCACTTCCATCGAAGCGACTGTAGCAGAAGCCGGGCTCTTCGGGATCGATCAGCGACTTCATTGGATCGTCCAACTTGACCGATAGATCCTCCGGGCTGGTCCAGACAACTGCCTTCGAGCGAGGGGCTTCGACGATCGCAATCGTGTTCGATGTTCCATCGGTCAGATCGATAAAGCCAAGCTTTCCCAGGTTCTCGCCTGGCATGCCTTTCCCCAACGGGACTTGGAATCGTGTCTTCCCATCAGCGGCCAGGTCTTCGTCGCCAGGGATCGTAAACAACTCTGGCATCTTCTCGGCGAGCTTGACGTTGTGGGGGCTATCCCACGGTTCGTCCAGATGAAACTGATCGTACAGTTGCTGCTGGCCGATGAATGGCAGCACGTGTACACGCCACGACAAAAGTGGTTTGTCATCAGCGTCGCGAGTTGCCTGAGGCGGGAACTTTTGCTCTTCGCTAGCGGCAAGCGTATGAAACGCCAGCATCATCTTCCTCAGGTTTTTCGTCGCCGCGGCTCGCCGGGTTTCAAAGGAAGCCTTCTCGGTTGCCTGGGCGGCAAATTGGCTTATTCCCTGAGCTAACATTTCACCAATCACTTTGTCCTCGGGCGAGGTCGCCAGCACGATCTGCAACCCGTCTTGCTTTGAGTTGATTTGTTGGATCGATTCCAAATACTTCTCCGGCAGCGTTCCACCATTCATGGCCAGACTCAGTTTCGCAGCGGCGGTGAACTGGTCAACAAGCTCCTTCAACTCCGTGGCGCCATTCGCGTCGACTGCTTGAAGTGTTAAGTTGAGCGAAGGCCGAGGCGCCGCTACCAACTGGAAACGTGCCCACTCCAAGCTCTCGGGAAAATCGGCGATGCCGGGAATAACTTTCGTCATGCGTGGATCTTCCGCCAGCGGCACCAGTACTCGTCGAAGGCCAGGCATCCACAGCAGCGTTTGCATCGCCAGATTGGAGTCGTCCGAGATCAGTTCCACAATCCTTGGGTTGGGAACATTGGGCTTTTCGTCGAGAAATTCGGCAACGACCTTCGAGCTTCCAAGTACCAGCGTCGTCTCATCCAGCAAACGCACCTCCCACCGCGATCCTCCGGGCAGTTTGCCTGATAGGTATTGCTGATTCTCATTCTCCAATAGCTCTAGCGACTGGATCTCCTGTAGCCGCGGAAACATCTTGGCAATGGGTACCGCCTGCTTGAGTTGAATCACACCGCCAAAACGTGGAAATCCGTCCGCTTCGACTGGACCTGCGTACATCACCATTGAGGCGACATTGCTTAGTTTCTCGCCGAGTCCCGACTCAACTGTCGTATCGAGTCGCCCCCAGGGCACCTTTGCCAAGGCTTCACTGTCGATCATGGACGAAGGTCGGCAGACCATCACCAGGCCTGCGTCTTCTGGCACATACTTCTTCACAAGGTCTTGCTGGGCCGAGGCAGCTGATACCAGCAGCAACCACCCCAACATTGTCCCGCCTAAACTGTATCGAATCATCGTCTACTCCTTGGACGCCTGAGGTTTGGAAGGTGCCAGCTTTAGCACGAATTCGTAGCAGTATCCGGCTTGCCCCATCGAGAACATCGCGATGGTCGGATCCTTTTCATCCCGTTCATATTCGAATGGCTTACCCGTGTACGACGAATTCGGCGCGGGCAACCCGCTCAGTTCGTCGAGTCTTGCCGGAAATACACCTTCGGCGGCGGCATAGTCTCGTAGCGACTCAATGAACCGCAGGGCTTCGATCCACTGGTCGTTCCGTGCGATGGCAATGTGTACGTACTTGCTGCTTCCAATCCAGGAAGTAACCAGCGACTCTGGGGCAAAGAAGCCGTCCGTTCGCTGATGCTGCTTGGACTGCTCATAAAACTTCGCCGCCTGGTAATAAGGCAAACCAAACGGGGCGAACACTTCGTCCCGAATCTGATCGCATTTAATCGCCGCATGTAGCAGCACAGCGCGACTGTCGGGCATCGCATCGACTACCTTCTGCGTATAGCCCATCTCGCTTACCAGTTCCTTTTTGATGCGTGGGGCCTGGCTCAACGCCATCCCTTGATACGCGAGGCTTTGCAGCAAGTTGTTTCCACCGGAAGGCTTTCCATCTGGCTTCGGTTGCTGTGCGATCCACCGATTCACCAGGCTTCGGAGCTGCTCGTCCCAATAGCTGCGGCTGAAGTTTTCTTTCGAGTCACGGGCATGATAAATCTCAGGGAACATGCTTCGCAGCAGGTTCATCTCGGTATCGAGCGCGTGCTTCGCGTCGATCAACGGAGTGGGAAGCATGGTTAGCGACCAATAGATATTCGGGCTATCTGGTAGTGCCATCAGTTCGAGGGTTGCCCGGTGCATCTGCTGCGCGATCGCCAGACCGACCAGGTGATTCACAAAGAAGCCACGACCACCCACGTTTTGCGCGAGGGCATAGCCGGTTTGCAGATCCGCGATCGCTTCGGCCCGTTTGCCAGCCGCCAGATTTCCACGAATGCGAAGCATCAACAGCCGCGCCAGGCTGCGGCATTCTTGAACCTCGTTCAGGTAGATCTGCATGATATCGGTCTTCGATTCCCGAAGTGGAAAGTCCCACTCACAGGTCGAACGTCGCGCAGCCATCGCGGTTTCGCGAAGTGCTTCCTGGAAAGGTTCGAGCCGCTCTTCCAACTTGTCGACGGGGATCTCATCCAGCGGCATCTTCATCCAGGACTCCCAATCCTCCCAGAAGCCTTGAGGGTCCTTCATCTGCTGGAATTTCTGACTAGCCGACAAGATGGCGCGATAGTAAAGTGGGGCCGCGTTTCCAGGCTGTTTCTCGGCCAGAGGAGGCAGAAGCGACACTTCAAGGACTGGCGGCTTCGGTGCCACAGCATGAAGTGTAATTTCGTAGCGTTCACCTCGGGTACCATCTACCTGAATTTCTGTCTCGACAATATCAGCACCAGCCGAGGACAGTAACAGCAAGCTGAGTAGCGAACCTGCCAGGCACCAACCGCGCATCATCGAATCCTCCTCGATTCAAGCATCGGAAACACGGGCAAGCTGTTTGGTTGGCTTGCCCGCGGAATAAACTGCGGTTCGACTTCAACGTCGCGAAGCAACGACCCCGAGCGCAACCCAGGCTGTGCCGATAACTCGTTGGAATTGTGCATCGATTCAAACAAGTTCGTAATCACATCTCCCATCGCCAACTCGCCGGTGGGCTTCGCCATTTCGTCGATTGCCACGTGACGGTTCTCTTCGTCGAGCAACGGCTCGATCGGGCGAGGTGGTTCCAAAGGTCCTGGAGCCAACGGGGTGACGTCCGTTGGTGCCGCGATCATCGTGGGTCCGAGCGCGTCTGGCTCTTCCGAGCGTGGGTTGACGCTTTGCACGATCAATCCAACCAGTAGTCCGCAGCAAAGACCTTGCCAAACGCGCAAGGTCCGACGTTGGCGACGCTTTGCAGCCTGCTCGCCGCTGGCAAACAGAACCTCGTCACGTTGAAAGTGTCCCAGCGACGGCACCATCGATTTTAGTTCGGCCTCGAAGGGTGTCATCGATTCCGGTGGGAGTTCAGGCTCTGGGAAGGAGGAGGACATGGCTCATTCAACTCGCTTTGAAGAAGGAAGATTGCATTTTGATATTCGCGATGCGCGGTGCTTTGCGAAACACCGATCAGCTCGCCAATCTCGCGAAACGACAAACCGCCCCAAATCCGCGCGACGACGATCTCGCGCTGCTGTTGTTCTAGCTGGGCCAGCGATTCGACCGCGCGCCCCGCATCGATTTGTGTCCCAGGTTCCGAGACGAACCACGACTTGCGATGCTGGGCGATTGCCTGTTCGCGTTCGCGACGCCTCTGCTCGCTTCGCCGCTGACTGACGGCTTCGTTACGAACGACCCGGTAGAGCCACGCTCGCGAATCTTCGGGCCACACTTCTAACGAAGCGAGCTTAATGAATGCCAGCTGCACGACATCTTCCGGATCACCACAAAGTTGCCGGGCATACAGCATCAGTGCCCCCGCATGCCTGTCCAACAGTCGACTCAATCGAGCGACGTCGGTTCCGTCCTGGGGATTGGATGGCTGTGGCGGTGACAAGTTCGAGCACTCCGAGCTTTTTACCTTTAAGACGCCACCCAACCAGGCTTGTCCCAGATTGGTGAACAAAAAGTTGTTCGGATTCCGCGTGAGAAGCTTTGACAAAACCTGTTCAGGAATAGGAATCGCCGAAAATGGCGAGTTCGTCAGGCTGGAATCATTCTGGGAATCTTTCCCGCATACGTCCCTAAATTTGCCAACATTTCCATTGACTACATTTGTAGGCACCCGTAACCTACAGCTGTAGGCAGATTAACTATGGCTAGGCAGTGCTCACATTACTGATCGATGGATCTTATGCGATGAATGGTGTCAACAAGCTTCCGACGCTGTCGGAAACGCAATGGGAAATTATGAACCTGATCTGGGATCGCGAGTCGAGCACGGTCAGCGAGGCGTGGCACGTTCTGAAAGAGCGGCGGGGCGTTTCGCGCAATACGGTGCAAACCCAGATGGTTCGCCTGGAAGAAAAAGGTTGGCTGACACATCAGGAAGAGGAAAGTGGCTTCCGCTATCTGCCAACCGTCGGTCGTGAAGAGACGCAGGAAAGCAGCGTCCGGCGTTTCGTGAAGATGGTCTTTGATGGCTCAACAGAAGGATTACTTCTAACGCTACTCAACGGAGGCGAGCTTTCTAAATCGGAAGCCGCGCAAATTCGTTCGTTACTCGACTCGCAGAGGAAGAAGAAATGATTCCATCCAACTGGACCGAGTTCGCCATCCTTTCGATCGCCCAGGTCAGTCTCATCTGCCTTGTGACGTCACTCTTAATTGCCTTTCAGCCGCACCATCCGGCCCGTCGCTTCAGCATGGGCATGACCGGTTTGTTGCTACTTCTCGCGGCTCCGCTGTTCACGTTGTTGTTACCGGTCTCCAGTTGGCGGGCGGAGACGAAGGCACCAGCGGCGCCAGCGAAGGTTGTCGTTCAGATTCCAAGGATCGCTGAACCAACGCCAGTCGCAGAATCGTTTCAAGAGATCACCATCGATCGGCAGGCGCCCCTCGATCTACCGTTGCCCGAGCATGTAATCGAATCGGAACCTCCGGTCCCCGCATCCTCTCCGTCGACGATGCCGGAGACGCTCAACACGCCACCAAGAAGCAAGACTGCGGGTACGTCGCCATCGAATTGGAATGTAGCGGGCATGCTGTCGGCGATTTGGCTGTTGGGTGCTACGCTCTCGGGCATGGTCTGGTTCCTGCGAAGCTTGATGATTCGCAGATTGATCCAGCGTGCTGGTGTGCATCAGTTGACCGAGGAAGAGCGATCCCGTCTCGAATCAGTAACCCAACAAGCCGCAATTGCAGTCGGCCTGACTCAACCGCCATCGGTAGTGGTCAGCCAACTGACGATGCCATTTGTTGTCGGTATGTTCCGCTCGACCGTCTACGTTCCAGCGAATCTGCTTCAAGCCGATCAAACGGAAGCCCTGCGCGATGTGCTCATTCACGAGTTCGCCCACGTGGTTCGACGTGATGGACTTGGTAGTTTTCTGCAGCGCGTGGCAACGCTGGTCTGGTGGTGGCATCCGCTGGTCCATCTGCTTGGTCTACAGATCTCGCGGTCACGGGAAGAGATCTGTGATAACTACGTGCTGAATCAGGCCGAACCGATCCAGTATGCCGAGACCCTCTTTCATCTCGCATCGACCGCCTCGCCGTGGAACACGCCAGCACCGGTGCTCAACATGATTGGCTTCCGTTGGACAATGACGCAAAGGATTCGCGGTATGATTCATCCCAATCGAAACAAGGTAACCCAGTTCAGCGTTCGCTTTTGCCTGGTGATGCTGGCTCTATTGGGCGGAAGCCTCTATCTGATCGGAGGCGTTCAGGCCGACGAACAACCCGTAACGAAGAAGCCGCAGCCAACAACGCCCATTGCAGCCGCATTGCCTCAAGCCGTCGCGCCGCCGCTGCAATCAATACGGCTTCATGGCAAGTGCCTCGACGATCGCGGCGATCCTCTGCCAGGGGTAACCATTCAAGTGTTGCGGATTGCTTCTGACTTCCGCACAACGACGCCCCTCGCCAAAACGGTCAGCGACGAAGAAGGGCGGTTCGAGTTTGCCGATGTCGAGACAGCCGCGACACCCCAAGGAGATTTGATGCTCGTCGCCGCGTTGGCGGAACATGCCTCCGCGGGCAAACGTGTTGGGCCAACAAACGCAAAGTCGGAAGAACGAGACCTTGTTCTGGCCAAGCATCCAGTGAAGCTGACCGGATTTGTCAGCAACGACAAAGGGACCGTGATCCCAGGTGCGACCGTTTATGTGACCAGTTGCGGCCTGGAGCCGATTCCGGGAGTCTGGACCGCCGTGACCGATGCCAATGGTCGTTACGAGATATCTGATCTTCGTCGTTGGAATCCGGAAGATACGGCTACGTTCGACAAGAAGACTGGCGTCGGCATGATGACGACCGGAATGAATTTCTACGTTTCCCACCCGGACTATCCGTTGACAACCGCCCTCGCAAGTCGCATTCCCGACGAAGTCAACGTCACGCTAACAAAGGCTGCGATTGTGGAAGGCTCGGTCATCGACGACGTGACCGGTAAACCAGTGGCCGGAGCTCCGATCATGGCCCAGGGGATCGCTCGCGACCGCACGTTTGAAACCACGACCGACGCCGATGGCCGGTATCAGTTGCGAATGACGAAAGATCATTACAACATCTGGTCTTCCATGGACGAACGTGTTCCTATCGCGGTTAAGAATCAGGCAGCCATCCCTGGGCAGACCTTGAAGAACGCCGACATTCACCTGGTGACGGGCGGGTTTATCGTCGGCAAGGTCTATCAGTCTGGCGAACAGCTATCTAACGGAACGGACGCGGAAAGCGGCCGTCCGATTTTTATCGCCCACTACGGACCGGCCCGGCCCAAGACCGGTGCCGCGGTGACGTCGGCCCGTGTCAATAAAGATGGAACCTATCGCTTGCGCGTCGCCCCTGGCGGCAACTACGTCTATTCGATGACGAATAGCGGAACGCGAGCTTACGTTCATGTTCCGCCGGGTGCCGAGGTGACGCAGGATATCCATCTCGACGAAACACCACCCTCCATGGCGGAAGATGCCGACGATCGTCTGGCGCGTTATCTTCGCCACCGAGCCGAGCGGGAAGATGCTGGCGAAACGCTCGCCCCAAGCACGTCGAATCAGACCTTCTTACCAAGCCGTCTACGATCAGAAACGCCCACAGGCAAGCTTCTGGATCGGTTGGAAGAAGTAAGCAAAGGTCCTGACGTCTATACGGATCGCTGGGCCAAGATCATCCAGCAGATCGTCGAGCTCGGCCCCGACGCGATCCCGGAATTGAGCAACGAACTTTCGACCTCCGAAAGTGGGTTGATGCAAAGCTGTTGTGCCTTCGCCTTGCGAGCGATTGGTGACCCGCAGGCCATTCCGGTACTCATCGAAAACATTCCTCGGACGCTCCGCGGCCCCAGTTCCGACATGGGTCTGCGAGCGACCGACCCCACACTGACGAAGTTCATGCAACAACATGATCTGGACGAAAAGAATGAAGACAATCGCTACGGACTGGGTCGTCCCGTTCGCGAAGTCTTCGGAGCACTTCAGAAGCTTACCGGTCAGAAGTTTGACGAAGAGACGTTGTACGGGGTCTTCGATGGGGGAACCAGTCGGCAGCGGCAGTTGAAACGAGATCTGTATCAGAAGAGCGGGAACCGCTGGGCGGCCTGGTGGAAAGCTCACGCGAATGAGTTCACCGCTGATCCGTCGACCGTGCAGATCGAGTTATTGCCACTACCAGCGTTGGAACCGGAACCTCAAGCATCGCAGTTTTACGCGGTTGATCCACAGCTCGGCAGCTTTGTTAACCACACGCTGGCGGCTTACCAGGAACCGACCAATAAGTTGACCTTTGTCTTCGAAGACCTCGATACCGGTCGTCGATCTCCTTTGCCCGAGAAGTGGAAGAAGCTTGAAGACCCCGCTTCGCACGAAGAGGAAATCGTGGCCTGGGCAACGGAGGAAGGCTACGACTTGATGGGCACCGTCTATCAACCGCCAGGCGATGCCGAGGGAGTTTTCGCCATCAAGCTGCTTGGTGGGAAGGCCTGGGAATTGAGCCGCGGGTATTGGAACAACATCCCCGCCAAGGTCAACTGGGAAGGCCTTGCCCAACAGTCCCATCCGGTCGACGACTTGCTGTTGCACTTCGATCAAGAGAAAGAAGTCATCGAACCGAAAGCCCATGCCCCGTTCATGCTGGAAACGTCCCACGGAACACGACTCATCTTAAACGTCGGGGTGCCGGTGCACGACGACACGCAGACCACCGGTGGCGTCTATCCTGGCGACAACGAGCTAAACCCGGTCGGTTTTCGTAAAGGACGGCGTTTTGGAGGAAGAGTGCTCGTTCCGGCAACCGGCAAGAGTCGCTAGCACGCCAAGTAATATCGCTCTCGTAATGCAAGATACATAACAAATGCTGCGTAGTTAGACTGGCAACATTTCCCGTGGAGGCTCGAATTCGACTTCCAACTCGCCGTGCGAGAAACGCCTCAGCGGAACCTTTTAGCTAGCAGCCACCCATGATGCTATCCGTCGAAATGGCCACATCATGTCCATTTTGAACACCCCTGAGAAGCCTGCTTTACCCAGGCTTCCCGGGTTGCGGACATCCCCAAGAAATATCGGCACAAACATCGACCTTTATCTAATTCACATATAGCGCATGACTCATCTCCTCCGATAGTAGTGGCATACCCCACCATTGGTTCGAAGCTGCTTTCAATTCTTAGGGGCAAAAAGAACGATTGCAATCGGCTTCATTTGACGTTCCAGCTTACGTGAATCTGCAATGAATGATCCGGCCAGCATCAGCATTGTCGTATCCACGTACGAGCGCCCCGGCCATTTGGCGAATTGCCTGCGATCGATCCAGAATCAGGCAATCAATGCGTGCTCGTGCGAAGTGATTGTGACCGACGACGGATCGCAAGGTCCTGAAACCGAAGCCTGCGTTGCCGCCTTTGCCCAGCAGTGGCCAGGCCGCACCATCTTTTTGACGCAGCCCAAAGAGGGCTTTCGACTTGCGAAATGTCGCAATCGCGCTGTCGTCGTTTCGACCGGTCAGCAGCTTGTATTCCTCGACGCCGACTGCATCGTTCCGCCTCACTTTCTGCAGGCGATGACTGGTGGCTTGAAGCAAGGCGTGGTGTTGGCCAGCGACTGTTACCGTCTTTCGCAAGCAGCAACCGCGGATATCGACAACCGGGCGATTGATACTTGGGAGATCGATCCGAAGATCGAAGTAACGGAACGTAGAAGACTTACGCGGAAAACCTTTCGCGCGAGGATCTACAGCCTGTTGTCCATCCCGATGCGTCCCCGACTGACCGGCTGTGCGTTCGCTTGCCATCGCGACGATCTGCTGAAGATCAACGGCTTCGACGAGAACTACATCGGCTGGGGCTTTGAAGATCGCGATCTTCAGCGGCGGCTGGCGATGAAAGGTGTCCGAGCCCGCACGGTGCTGCATCGCGTGAAAGCGGTGCACCAGTGGCATGCCACCGACACAACCTTCGCCCGCAACGGGATTGGTACCGCGAATCGCGAATATTATCATCGCGCCGAAACATCAGCTTACTGCGTCAATGGGCTGGATCAGTATCGGTGCGAAGCGATCGACCGCATAACCTTTCCAGCTCGTCGCGATTGGCAAGTCATCGCCGACATCGCTCAGCTTCAACAGCAGACATCAGCGCGGCCGCTGGTTGATCTGCTCCTACCCACGCTTCCAAGCGATCAGGCATACTCCCCGGTGCCGATCCTGGTTCATTCCTTGTAAGGAAACCGAGCATGAAGATTCGCAGCTTTAAGCATAGTGGCCCACTAACCCGCATTGAACGGATCTGCCTCGCCTCGTTCGCAGCCCATCACGACGACGTCGAACTGCTCAGCTACACTCCGATTGAAAACCTGCCAGAAGGTGTGATCGCCGTTGATGCCAACGAGATCCTCCCTGAATCGAGCAGCCTGTTTCGTAAGAATTCGCGAAAGGGAATCGAAGCGATCGTTCGCTGGAGGACACTCCTTGAACGCGGCGACTGCTACGTTTCCACCGATATGCTGTGCATCCGTCCGTTCGACTTTGACGAACCGATCGTGTTTGGTCGCAAGTCGGACGTCGACAGTTACCGCTGGGGGCATCAGGCGTTGATCTTCCCGGCGCATCATCCGGCCTGTCAGTTTATGCTCAATCGCTGTTTGAATCCCCATTTTCCCGTGCCAGGCGAGAAGCTGCGGCATCGGATCAAGAAAGCAATTCGCCGTCGCATCACAGGCGACTTGCGACCGATCCGATCCTGGATTGTTGGGGACGAAGGAGGTTTTCAGGTTGCGGTCGATCAGATGCAACTCGATCACCTCGCCCAGCCGATCCCGGTCTTCTTTCCGATTCATGAAGCCCGTTGGCGAAGCCCTTACGACGACACCTTCCGCAACGACTGGGGCATGCTTCCTTCAACGCGGGCCGTCTATCTGAACTCGTTCGAGGTGCAGCGAAACAAGTTTGATTTGGAGGCTCCATTCGAGCCCGGCTCTTTAATGGACTACTACGAGCAGAAATATCTCGGAGAGCCACTATTGATCGCGGCTTAAGCCGTCTCAGCGGCCACTCGTTTCTTAACGATTATCCCTCGCACCACATGGACGTGCCATGCGAACACCATTACGAATTCAAACGCTATGGATCGGCGACCGCCTTTCGCGGCTGGAACAAGTCTGCCTGGCTTCGTTTGCTTATCATGGGCATCCGGTCGATCTCTACGTTTACGATGATATTCAAGGCGTCCCCGACGGTGTCACGCTTCGTGACGCGAACGAGATCATTCCGCACGAGCAGATCTTCACCTACTTCAACGGATCGTACGCAGGCTTCGCCGATCTGTTTCGCTGGCAGATGCTTTACGATCGGGGAGGCTGCTGGATCGATGCCGACATGCTGTGCATCCGAGAATTCGACTTCGAAGCTCCCATCGTTTTCGGGCGCGAGATCGATCTGGCGAAGAACATTCCCTGGACAGCGGCCGTAGGCGTATTGATCTTTCCGCAGGGGCACGAAGTGTGTGCCTACATGGCGGATCGTTGCCGACAGCCGCACCGCATCGACCGGTTCGATGGGCCAAAGCAGATCGGCCAGAAGTTGTATCGCCGCTACGTTTCCGGCAATATCGTGCCCGTTGGCTGGGGAAGTGCCGGAGGTCCGATTGGTTTCTGTCATGCGATGCACAAATTCAATCTGCATCAATACGAAGTTCCCACGACGGTCTTTTATCCGGTATCTGGTGCCCATTGGGAGAGCCCGTTCGATCAGACGTATGCTGAAAGCTATCAGCTGTTTCAAGCGACCCGTGGCGTGCACTTGTGGAACGAGATCTTACGCCGAAGCGATTTCGATAAAGACGCGCCCTATCAGCCGGGCTCGCTGATGGATTACTACGAAAAGCTTTACATGCCGCAAGTTCAAAGGATGGCGGCATGAAATGGCTCTCGTATCGCAAGCTGGCCAAGCAAGCCGAGCGTTTGGGAATTAATCGCCTGGTCCGCATGATTGGATCGTGGCGCGGCTTGTTGGTGCTTACCTATCATCGCATCGGTAACGCGGATGCCTGCTCGTTCGACCGCGGGGTCTTCAGTGCCGACGAACCACTCTTCCGGCAACAGATGGAGTTCGTCCGCGATCACTTTGAAGTGGTAACCATCGACGATGTCATCGAGAAACCGTCCCACTATTGGCAGAACCGTCAGGCCGTCCTGATCACCTTCGACGATGGATACGTCGACAACTACGAAATCGCATTTCCGATTCTTAAGCAGCTTGGTATCCCGGCGTTGTTTTTTGTCGCCACCGATTTCATCGACCGCCAGACAATCGCCTGGTGGGATGAGATTGCCTGGATGATGCGGCAGATACCTACGGATGAAACTGCGGACGAACTCGACGACAAAATCTGCGAAGTCGTCGAACGTTATTACGGTTTGATCGGCTCGGAAGCTGAAGACTACCTGGAACAGCTCGGCCGCGACCTGGGATGCGGACGATTTGAAGGGAAGTCGCCGCTGTGGATGAACTGGGATATGCTTCGCGAGATGGCTGCCAATGGCATGCGTTTCGGCGGGCATACCGTCACCCACCCAATTCTTACTCGCATCGACGAGTCTCGCTGGGACCACGAACTGTCCGAAGGGAAGCGCCGCCTCGAGGCCGAGACCGGAACCGCAGTCGAGGCATTTAGCTATCCGGTCGGCAATCCTGATTGCTTGAGCGTCCAATTGATGGAGCGGACTGCCGGTCAATTTCAAGTCGCGTTCAGTTGCTATGGAGGCGTGAATCATGCCTCGCGAGACTCTCGCTGGAACCGCTTGAATTTACAGCGTTGGCCGATCTATGGACCGATGCGACAGTTCCGAATCACCGTCACGTGGCCACAACTACAGAACTAAGTCAGAGGACGCTTCCCATGCGAATTCAAACCTTGTGGATCGGTGGCGAGCTCTCGCGGCTGGAACATCTTTGCCTCAGTTCGTTCGTCCACCACCATCCTGGTCAGGTCGATCTGTACTGTTACGACGACGAGGTCGGCAACGTGCCTGGTGGAGTTCGTATTTGCGATGCGAACGACATTGTGCCTGCGAGTTCGGTGTTCTCTTACTTTAAAGGATCGTATGCAGGATTCGCCGATCTGTTTCGCTGGGAACTCTTGCTGAAACAAGGTGGCTACTGGATCGACACCGACATGCTTTGCATTCGACCGTTCGATTTCGAGCAGTCGATTGTGTTCGGCAAAGAGACCGAGAGTTACGGCAAGACGTTTTGGAGCGCGGCGGTCGGGGTTTTAAAGTTTCCCGCCGGGCATCCGGCCTGTCAAACGATGGTCGATCGCTGCTTGAATCCGCATCGGGCCGATCGCCTCGATCGTCCGGCGCAGCGTTGGAAGAAATGGTATCGACGAAACTTCACCCGCAGCATCACGCCAGTGACGTGGGGCGGAGCAGGGGGCCCCAAAGGCTTCGCTTACGCGATCGAGCAACACAATCTCCAGCCGTATATGTTAGATAACACCGTCTTCTACCCTGTTCACGGAACCCTCTGGCGAAGCCCCTTCGACGCAACGTACGAGGGCGACTACCATCTCTTCCAGAAAACCCGCGGCGTCCACCTTTGGAACGAAATGCTCCGCTCCAACGGCTTCGACAAAAACGCCCCCTACCAAGAAGGCTCGCTGGCAGCTTACTACGAACAGAAATACGTTGCCGCAAAAGAAAACGACCGGCCGTCACTGCGGATCTTTGCCGTGCATGAGCATCAAGTTGACGATGCCAACCTAGAAGTATCAAGCGTCAGCCGCGCTGCCTAACCCTTTTCATTCGCAACAATGATTTCACTCGGCATCCCTTTGCATCTCCCTATCTCTGCACGGTATTCTGTATTTGTCCAATAGAAGATCCCCAGTGCTTTCTATCATTGAGTTTAGTGAGATGATCTAAGGACTTTTTTGCATGCCGTCGGAATCGGACACAGATGAAGACCGCCAAAGGGCACTGCTGCTATTGGTGGAGCGCTTTCGGAATGGCGATGATCTCGCCGCAGCAGAATTACACGCGATTTTCGCTGGCGAGATGCTGAACCTCGCCCGTCGCCATGTGGCAGGCTTTCTGACACCGTCAGCTGTTGACGTCGAGGGGATTGTCAATTCCGGATTTCGTAGCTTCTTTAGTGCCATGCTCAAGCCGAATTTCGACTCCCGAGGTGGTAAGATTGGTGGCTTGCTTTCGGTAATCGTCAGCCGCAAGGCATTGGTAGCGCTACGGAGAAAGTATCCAACAGCACTTCCGCATGAGTCGGTCGATGCCGTTGCAGAGGTTGTTTCGGCTAACCTTCGACAGCAATACACCGAGGACGATGCCTTTGCGGATCTCCAGGTAGTGCTCAAGCCATTGCTGTCGACTATGACGCTCAAGGAGCTTGAAATCATTCACAGCCTTCTCGATCCATTCGACGAACGTTCGATCGTCGAATTGGCGAACCACCATCATTCAAGCACTGCCACAATTCGCGAGCTTCTCGATCGAATCAAATCTTCGCTAAAATAGCGGCTGCTTAGATTCTTGCAATTTGATCGTAGAAAGATCGGACATCCTTCCAGAATTGTTCCAGCCGAGCGCGTTCAGCCGGGTTCGTGGCATATGTATTAACTTCGCGCAGGGACTTAAAGTCTCGGTGCGTGAGCATTTGTCCGAGCCTCCGTGATATGGACATGCGGTTCTGCATCGCGAATGGTGCTCCTTCTGAGATATCAATTTGCTGGCAACTATCGAATTCGGTGGTCAAATAGGCAATGGCCAGTTCTCGCCAATGTAGTCTCTGCTGATCGCTGCCAATCGGGCCAGGACTCTTGCCTAGAGATGCCAGACACGCAGAACGGGCCGCTGCTAATCGAAGATTGCACATTCCCGCGGTACTTGGGAACATACCAAGGTCAATTTCCATAAGAAACTGCATCAGTCGCTGAAACACGGCAGCCTGCTCCGCCGGTGGACGATTTGCCCAGTGCCGTTGAATATCCTGCTGCCAAACAGATAGATCAAGATTTTCGCCCTGTAAGTCTGGACGATGGACTTCAAGGATTTCACTGATGCTGGCGATAATCTGATCGACATTATTGACGTCGATATTCGAGCGGATTTTGGGCGGAAGAACCTGCTCAAATAGGTTGGCGGAGATATCGTAGTCGCCGCGAATCGCTAAATATTCCGCTGAATAGACCTTGATACGCCCCCAGAGTGGCTCCCGCAGTTGTGCCCGGAACATTGCCTCAATTTCATCGCGGGATTTGTCACTCGTTTGTTTATCCAGCTCGGAGTACCACTGAACGACCTGCATTCGAATTGGGATCTCGTCACTTACCTGTAAGCCCATAACCGTAAATGACCGCCCATTCTGCCGCTGTAGCCAGGCTAAGGCCCGTTGGTAGTCAGATTGTGCGTCTTCAAATCTCCCCAGGCTACCATCCAGGATTGCGCGGACCAACCAGAAATCGAAGTTCTTTCCATATCGCGACAGATACAAAGCTCGATCGTATAGTGAATCCAGATTTCCTTGTGCCAAGTCAGAGACCATGCCACCAATATAATATTCGTCATCGTGCACTTCGCTTGCATCGACCCCCGCGTAGATGGCGTTGGCCTCAATCACTCGACCAAGCCCTGCCAGTACAATCGCCTGAACGATTTTTGAACGGCTCGAAGATGGAAAGTCTTTCGCCAGGCGTTCGCAAGCTTCTCTCGCCTCCGCGAATTGCTCTAACCGAAGGTAACAGATCGCACTCGCACATATTACTTCCAGTCTATCTAATTCAGAGGCTAACTCGTTTTCCAAGATTCTGACAACCTCGTCAGGCTGCCCCAATGCCATTAGCAATTCGACCCTGCGCAGCACCAGATAGGTATCACCTCCTTTCACCCGATTGGCTTCTTCGAACAACGCCACCGCCGCCCTGGCATCACCACTCGATAGTTTTGCCAATGCCTCGACATAATGCCGCATCCAACTGCCGGGATGATTCTCTTGAATTTGGGCCGAAAGTCGCTCTAACTTATCCTGGTCGTTGGCATCCAGAATGAGGGCCATTACAAGCATTGCCACTGCACTCTTAGGACGCCGCTCTAAAGCAGCATTAGCCCAGATAACCGCTTCGTTCTTATGATTTGCCGCCTTAGAAAGATCCCCGGCATTTTCTTTTGCCGCAAAGAGAATCGCAAGATAGAGACTTAACCAGAAATTATTGCGATGCTGAAACTCCATCAATCGTAACACTCGAACAGGATCACTATTTGCTTCCACATTTCTCCGCAACAACACATCTAGATTGCCCGGAGTTAAATCAGAAGCAGAAAGAGTCTTCATGATTTTCGTTAACTCGATCGTCGATAGTGGGCTATCGGACAGTCGAAGCTGAACGGCAATCGATTCTGGATTCAGGCTCCGCATCCCTTTCAGTAATTCAGGATGTCCCTCCACTGGGATCATCTCGATCAGTTCATTGGCAACCAGGATCACCTTGGATTGCAGCACGGGGGACGCATCGCGCAGACGAGGAGCAATCATGGATTTAGAAAACCCGGCCTGCTCTAAGAGCCTTTCGGCTTTGGCAACCATTTGCTTTTTAGATAGGTTGTGATCCAGCTTAGAAAGAAGTCGTTCCTCCATCAGCTCATCGGCGGCGACAGCAAACTCAACAAGCTGCCGAGCGGCAATAATCTTCGCGGTTGTTATCTCGTTCAAATCTTGTCGTTTTAGCGAGTTAATATCCCGGAGTGTTTGTGCAGCAGCTGCCAGTCTCCCGTCAGCGACGTCCGCCTCGACACTGGCTAAACGCTCCTCGATGCTTTCACTGGCGTTATTGATTTCGGTACGTCGCGTAACCTCGCTGCGATGACTATCGTAAAAGCGCCAGGCAAACCCCAGTGAGCCTAATAGCAGTAAAACCGCAGCGACAACAATCGCAGCTCGAAGCGATTTCTGCAGTGGTCTTTTCGCGTCGAATAGTTCTTCCTGCCTCTGTCTGTTTGCTCTGTTTGTAAACCAATACTCTAGTGCGTCACGCAGTTCCGCCGCCGTCCGATAGCGTGCATTTTGATTCGGATTCAATGCCGTTATTGCGACATCTACGAGGTATTTTTCACGCACATCACGAAGACGTTCACGACAAGCACTCAGATCTGCCTTTTGCGCCGCCGCGACCAATTGCATTGGTGTTCGCGCCACGTAGGGTGGTTTACCGGTGAGGATCACGCATAAGATCGCGCCCAGACTGAATACATCGGACGTTGTGTCAACTTTTTCGTGAACTGCGTTGGCTTGCTCGGGGGGCATATAGCTAGGCGTACCGATTATCTCACCATCGACTGTAAGTTCCCCGCAACGATCGCCGTTCTTTATCGCGTCTGAGTTTTCTTTTAGCGACGAGGCAACAACTTCTTCCGTGGCTCTACACGGTTTGGCCAGCCCCCAATCGATAACCCACGGAGTTCCATTTAGATCGAGAACAATATTGGATGGTTTCAGGTCGCGATGAAGAATGGGGGAACCGGGATAATGATGAGCAATCGCTACTGCGTCGCATATCTCGATAAACTTACGGATCCAGATCTCAAGGCCGTCTTCGACCGAGCGGCGACGAAATAATGCCTTCATAAGTGTCTCTGGTCGCTCGTTGCCCGTCCCCGAGATCAGTCGCATGGTGAAGTAGCGAGCATTGGCAGGAGACGTTGCTTCGCCACAATCATAGATCGGGACGAATTTTTCTGAATCAAGGCCCGCTAGCGTCTGTGCTTCACGCAGAAAACGGTGATTCACCACACCGCCAAATCCACGATCAGGCAGAATTAACTTGACCGCAACCTTGCGATTGAGTCGTAGTTCCAGCGCGGAATAAACGACCCCCATACCGCCGCGACCGATCTCCGCCAGAATCACATAGCCCGGAATCACCGGTAGAGAACTAGCAATACCATCCTCTAGTTCCTCTGCCAGTCTTCGGGCTATCGAAGGCAGGCGCCTCGAAGCGGAAAATTTCTCGAGAAGTTCTTCCAAATCTGGAACGGAACCAGTCTGCAACCTGGCTAAATACTCGCAGACCAACAAATCGTCTGGAACTTGTTCGGCGCGGAAGGCATCAGGATATTTGCCTGCATAGTGATCCAAAAAAATGACCGTTGGACAATCGGCTTGCCCACGTCGTCGGATCCTGAACTCCATATCGACACGGACCAACCAATGTAGGAACGAGTCCCACTCGGTTGCTGGCACTGAATCTCGCCACGAGAGATAGAAAGCCTGAATATCAGGCTGCTCCTCTCCAAACCAGGCCTCTTCGAACGCCTGTACCAACGTGCGAGTCTCACGAGAAAGTGCAATCATCGCTACTCACATGAAAGTATGGGAGGAAATACGAATAACAGTTCGTGGGGTGACTATTTATATGCGGCCAGTCTATCGACCTGCGCTTCGAGTTGTGCAAGGCGCGTCTGATTATTCTTCAATTGCATTTCCGCGAACATGTTTCCTTGTTGGCCTCGCATTCGCTTTTGTTGTGCCTCTTGGATCCGCACTTGCTTGCGCAGGCTCTGGAGTTGCTGTCGGAGATAAACGTACTGCTTGCGTACAGCGGACTTGGCGTCTGCCTGCAATTCACGGATCCTTGGATCAGGAGTTCCTCCGAGAGGTGTTACTGGACCATTCTTAAACATCTCAAGAACCGCCACAGGATCATAACGAATCAGTTGGTTGGCCTTCTGGACTGCTTCGTCAATCGCAGCCTGAAGATTCTCTGCTGAATAGGCACTGATTCCTTTTAGCGACTTGCTTGCCGAGTAAACTTCCAACCAGACTCCGACGATTGAACGAGTGCCTGCCATACTTGTTTCAATTGGCGTCCGCAGTTTGTACTCCGAATTGGCCTTCCACTCTGGAACGAAGTAATATCCCTTGATTTCATTACCGGCCCAGTCCTGAAAGGTCGCAACCAGCGTCGCATTCTTCAGGCTTACGGTAGAGTTGTTTTCAGCAATCGCCTGCTGCGAACCAATTCGCACTGCGAAGTCTTTATTATTTGCCTCTGGTTCTGCCGATAGCTCTTGAACAATTGGCATCAATTGACTGTAGTGGCTCCGATGAGTTTGATCTGCTTCCAACTGCCAACGCAAGACCACCTGGTTCTCGAGATGACGAGACATCAGTTCAAGAACGATGCCTTCAAAGCTCAAATCTTTTGCCCTAAGCGTCGGAATCACCTGCGATTCTTGTTGAATTAAGAATTCCATGTGCTTTTTTCCAACGCTCGCTAGAGTTGGGTGTGAGTCGAATGAACGATTGGCATATTGCCCGATACGACTAACCTTGCCAACAACCTTTTCGGTATCGAGCATTTCAAGCCAGATTTCCCCATCCATCGACACGTACGGAGCAAGCTCTAAGAACTCTGCTCTGATCTTGTCCTGATTCTGTAACTGGCCCTGTGCGACTGCTTCGCTCGGTGATGCTGACCCAATTCCCATTGCAGCCAAGAGCAACAGCCACCAAACCTCAACTTCCCAATTTTTATAACGAGACATCGCGGCCCCCTTTTTGAGGAAATCTAATAATCAAGCTATCGAGCTGAAAAACTTCCACCGTTATCAACAGCCATTGTTCGCAGGAACTCGACAAACGTCATGGTGATCTGCGACTTGCATGGCTCGTCAACCTGAATGGAGACACCGGAATTGTCATAGGCACCAATACCAACACAGTTAATTACAACGTTGCCCGATCCATTTCTCGTCGCAACATAATCAAGCACCGCCTGCTGTGAACAATTGGGAATGGTCGGACTACCATCCGTGTACAGCAAGATCGTGTCGACTCCAGAGCAATCGAATGCTCCTTGTAGCGCCCCTAGCGTTGGCGTCCCTCCCCCTACCTCCCATGCCGATATCCTCGCCTGCGCGTCACTACAAGCATTGGGGGTCCAGCGTACCAGCCCCGATGCGACCTTCTCGAAACGTGGATCACCCCCGCTGGTTCCCTGGCCACCGAAACCAATAACGTTGAAAGTCTCAGGTTCGAGATGCTCGATGAGGCCTGAGATCTCCTCTTTGACTCGTTCAAAACGGGCATCGGCACCTTCGCTCATGGTCATGCTTCCAGAAAGATCGAGGAGAACAACAACATTCTTTAGTTTTCCCTTCATACCCACGAAAGAAGCCAACGCCTCGCGTGCTTTTTCTACTCGCTTTTCCGCTGATTTGACTGTTTGTTCGGCTTGTCTCTTGGACTGCTCGACTTGTCTCTCTGCCTGGCGTTTGGCTTGTTCTGCTTGGGCTTGGGCCTCGACGGCATCTCGTTGAAACTGCTCCGTCTGCCGCTTGATCTCTTGCTGAATATTCTGTTGCTGCTGGGTCAATTGATCATTTTGACTCTGTAATCTCTCCTTTCGGACATTGAGCGCGGCTTCTTCCAGCCTCAGCTTTTCCGTGATCTTTTTCGCATCGGCAAGTCTCTTCTCGACATCCTCGTCCTTCTTCTGAACGCGAGTAATCTCCGAGTTCACCAAGAGAATCAAGCCCACGATCAACACAAGGAACAGAACCAATGTGTTGAATAGGAGATCACTGAACGACTCATAAAAATTAAACGACTCCTTACGGCTCTTGAGTGCTATACCCATAGCTAGTTCAATCCATATCTACGGAGGTCGATATCACGGGGAGTTTCATCTTTCGGCACGATTTCCCGGTCCTGCGCCGCATGACGCATGGCTGGCAACAGATGAACCTCACATAGTTCGGCTACGTGTCCAACGAGATTGTCGCTGTTAGAGTCGACAAGGATCGACAGAATGCGTAAAGCAATTCCTCCTAGGATGGCGCCGAACAACGTGGTGTAAAACGCTGTTTTCATATTGTCCATGACAAGCTTCATGCGACCATACAGTACTTCCGTCTTTCCCATGTTCTCGGGATCGAATGCCGCACTGAGTGGTTCAACAGCGAAGATCAAACCGATGATCGTGCCCACAAGACCGAGCGTGATGATTACCGTCGATGTTTGTTCTGTGAAACGGGTACGCGACTGCATTTTATTTTGGAGTAACGACACCAGGTTGTCTTGATTGATGGTGTTGTCGCGGCGATAGATTTCGTAGAGATTCGAGACATGGTCCCGAAACACACTGCTGATAGAAGAGTTGAGAAACGCTTGAATCCCAGGGGCGGTCTCTAACGCTGTAAGCTGTAAATTGGATAGTTTGAATTGTTGGTGAATGAAACGGATATCCCACGCACTTTTGAACATGCCTACAACAAACAAGACGAGTACAACAATGCACAGGCCCGACTTATCAGTCCGAATTGCATCCCAAAGCCGGGGACCGATGATCACAGCGATCAGCAGCAACGAGAATCCTGCCAATAGCAGCCATTCCCGTAGTGGGCGACGTTCCAGTGTCTTCGACTTCCGCGGCTTTCCGGTTTTATACATTGCGGTCATACTCTTTTTTTGAATGTAAATCGCGGCTATCGGGTAGCAGCAATCAACGGCATTTCAGCTTCTTCCGAATGCTTCGCGACGCGTACCTGGCTCGATGCCGTTAACTCGTCCATTTGAAGATGCAGGAGCTGGCCTTTGTCGCTCAGATAGATGGCCTCTCCTTCCCCAGCCATGATGAAGGCAGCACAATAAGACCGATGGCCGTATAAGTCATAGACAAATTCGCATTCACGCTGCTGTCCAGGCATCGCCTTAAGTTGCCATTGATCCGCCTGGCTGAGCTTTTGCAATGGATAGCTGATCCATTGCCCCGTTGGCTTCTCAAAGATGCAGTGTCCGTTGACGACCGACAATACTTTCATCGGTTCGTTCGAGGGAATTCCCTCCTGGTTGTGCCATACATGGAATTTCGAAAGATCGATTGGTGCCATTACTGGGACGGTTTCTGCGATCGTTTCGGTTTCGAGAACAGAGACCTGCGGAACATCTGGTGCTAGGTGCTCAGCTGCGTTCACGTTCAACCCGGTCGCTGAAATTGGCGTCGAGCAGGTAGGGATCCAGACACGTGATCGAACCCACGAAACACTCGAGCCACAGCAACTTCTTCGCCACGCAAACAGCCCGCGCCGACAACACCCGGAAACGAGGGACGGCTCCCAGCACGATACCGGCGTACACACATCAACGTATTGGCCGCAACAAGCCTCCGGAGGAGCGATGGAACTAAGCCCAGGTGAAACGGGGTAGGGTTGCGAAAGGACACTTTGGTCGGCCTGTCGTCGCTGGTCGAGCATCGATACTCTTGGTTCGTTGGCGGAAACCGACGATTTTGGCACAACGGCATTTGGAGCCGTTGTTTTCGAGTCTCGCGTAGGCGCAACAGGTGACGTTGTCCTCGGAGTCGTGGGCGGAACTTGGCGATTTGGAGTAACCGCCGGAGCAGCGATCGCCACCAACGCGTCGGCCTCATTTGGCAGGGAGCGGCCAAGTGCTACCGGGATGTTATGACGAAGATTTTCAGGTGTCACCTTTGAGGTAATCCACGCGGTAATTGCCTTTCGATCAAAGAAGACCGCTCGGTTTTTGTATTCCATCGCATCGGCAATTTCAGCCAGAATCGCTGAGCCAGCAAGCAGTTCTAATTCCGAGAAAATCGGAGCCTTATCAGGAATTCCGCCCGTAATACGATCGTAGTCCCCTTTGGCTGCGTTACGCGTTTCTTCGTCTTTGACGTCTAGATAACGCGCCGGAGGATAGTTCGGATAGCTTGACTCCATCAGTTGACGGTAGTTGTCGATGTCCTCTTTAGTGACGACCGCGAAAGGATCGAGTGCCGTCTCTGGTTTCAACATGGTCATCATCGCCCAAACTGATCCGCCAGAGAATAAGACGATCTTTCGCTCCCCGAGAACCGGCTTGGCCTTTATCTGAGCTTGCAATGCAGCGCCGACGATTTCCTGTGCCAGGCTCTTGGAGATTGAGACCGCGTCGCCCCCTGATTGATTGACGGCAGCTTCGACTTCTTGGGCAAACGTCGCCGTGCCAAAGGGCGCGTCCAAACCGATGAAGTCCTGGGTTGTTCCGGTTCCGGTGACAAACGTGCCCCCTTTGGTATTGCCAGAGCCAACGTCAACCACCATCGCGGTCGTTCGTTGTGCGGCCGGAATCAAGGCCAGGTTTGTCAGAGCAGCTTCTTCTCGAGCATCGATCCGCGTCAATGTGAGGCCTGCGGTTTCCTGAATGCTGCGAGCCAGATCTTGGTAGTTACTCGCAAACGTCGGAACGCCAGAACTTGCCACGCACGAGATGTTGGTCGCAGGCACCTCCATTTCGTTCATCAATGCCTCTTTAAACTGAGTAACGACGTGAGCGACATCCTGAATCTTTGCTTCTTTAAAGTTGACTCCATCCAGCCGACTAAGCGAGGTATTCGTGATGTCCTTGCCCAGTTGAAACATGGAAAGAGATCCATCCTCATTCACCTCGACCACGGTAGTCTTGATCCCCTTTGCCCCAATTTCGATTCCACCAAAACGCTCGGCGGCAATTGTGGTACTTGCCCACAACATCGCCCAGCACAACATGCCCAAACGTACATACAGATTCATTTCAAAGCCTCATCGTTGAAAAATCAGGGAACCCACAGGATTCCACCAGGAATGTGTTCTTCAATCTCGCCACGCATCTGCGAGATCTCAGGAGAAAACAGCACAGGAGGCGTTACCTCGTCCACTGCCATAAAGGTGTTGATCCCGCATACTGAGCCATCGTCACGAATCAGAGGCCCGCCCGAGTTTCCGTGTGAAATGCGAGCACTGTGTTCGATACTGGAAAGCTGCTGAATGTCAGTTGAGATCCGACTGACTTGACCACTGTAGTAGCTGAACTCCTTTTCACGAGGCAAAAGCATTTCGGCGACAGAGTGCTTTGTCCGAATTAGCTCTGCCTTATACGCTGCTTCAGCGGAATCATGTGCCCTGGAAGCCTGACCTGGAAACCCAAGGGAGTGAATATGATCGCTTCGCTTTACCCCCGGAGCACTGCAGAGACGGAAGTATTTAGAGGGCGTGGTGCGTTCGATTTTCCCAATCGCTAGGTCGAACCGGTTGCTCATGAAAAGCACTTTCATGTCGTACATCCGATCGCGAAAGAATACATATTTTGAAAACCTGAGTTCGGAACCTTTCGCCTTTACCCTCTGTCGCAGAGCGTTGATCGACTTTGCAGTATCTGCGCTAAGCTCGCGCATCATGGCTTCGTGGTCGGTGACATGTCGATTTGTCAGCAAGTATCCATCCGAAGTTACGGCGAAACACGAGCCGGTCGAAAGTGGAAAGAGATCGATCGTTTCTCCACCGGCACTGACTTCGGTAAGAGCGACGACAACCAGGCCAACCGCGTGATAGAAGGCCTCCTCGTCGCTGGCGTCGTCAATCGCAAGCCCGGAATCGTCTGCAACCGGTGGCAATGGGGGAAGTTCTTTGTCTAGATCGACTTTTAGAACGTCGACATCCGTGGCCAATGCTGGCTTCACATCGACTGCCGGCTGCTGACCAACGACCTCTTCTGATCCTACGGAAGATGACACCCCAGCAACGATCACAACCACCAGGATCAAACACCCCAGCGATACAGCACCGATCATCGCCATTCGCTTAGCTGATAACTTGGAATGAAAGTTCCCTGAGAATTCGGGACATTGTTCCGCGTCCTGCCACGACCTCAGGTGGGAAGCGAACACCGGGGTGTCTCGCGCTACCGTCCCCTGACTTACCAGCTGGATCATCTCGCGTTTGGTAAAGGGCCCTTGCTTGTCTCCTGCATAGGCATAATACCAGTCAGGCTTTTCGTTGACTGACGGAACCAAATCACTCCGAGACGAAGAATTTTCGACGGACTGACAACGAGCCTCGAGCAACGAAACGAGGTGTCCTGCCGACTCCCACGTCCTTCGGTCTGTCGAGACCAGATGCAGGCGTGAGAACTCTTTCCGCTGCAGCATCGCTAATAGTTGCTGATCCGAATAGGGGCCCGAGATTTTGCCGCCTAGTTTGATGTAGTACATCGTTAATTGCCCTTCAACGACAGTTGTGGCAGCACGGTAATCACTGGAAGGTATTCCAGTTCGTGTCGGGCCGCATTTCCCGAATCGGCCAGATCAATGGCTTGGGAGGGATCGGTTGGATTCAATACAAAATGCCTCGAACCTTCGACCTCTTGAACGGGTTCAAAGGGAAGGGGCGCGAACTTCCCTTTGCATTGCGTACAGATTTCTGTGATACGGAAGACGTGACTTACCTCTTGAAATCGAACTTCATCGGCTGTTTTATGGGTTTGCCAGTCGATGGAAGGGAGGGCCGCAACAATTTCGCTTGCTTGTTTGCGGAACTTTTTAAATTGACCATTCCCACTCCAGCTATCATTCAAAATCCATCGAGGGATACTGGTTTTGTTCCATTCATTTACCATCTCCTCGCATGCCTGGACCTCCTTGCTTGCTCCGAAGAAGTCGTTCAGAGAGCCACTACCAAATCGTCCTGCTTGGATGATCTGGTGCAACATCAACAGACGGCAGATCGGATCGATCTTACTCTCCCTCTCACCAGCACGAAGCTGTTCGTAGACGTCCCCATAGGTTTGATGCCAAGTTGCGGGTTCAACTGCTTCGAGCTTGGGAATGGCCTCGTCTGCGAACAGCGATTGAGGCGCCTTAAAAGTCAGCACGCCGTTCGGTATCGCAAATCGAGAGGACGGCACGTCCGCACCGTTAAGAGGGGCTGGCCCGACCTTTCCAGGAGCTGGCTCATCATCGAAATAGTGATGATTTTCGACACCTTCCGGGTCACGATACATCCATACGTCGACAATGTACTGCCCTTTCGATTGCCACTGGCCTAACAGCCTGGTGAAGTTCGTTCGTGCCGCCGCATGTTGCAATTCTTCGCGACAGAAGCGGTAGCCATCTCGGAACTGCGGAATTGTTTGAAAGGTCTGTGCGTGTTCGGCAGGGGGTTCCTGGTTGACGGCCAGGTCATTCGTGACGATGGCAATACTCAGATAGACCTGCCTTAAATTTTCATCGAGATTCTGAATCTCGGGATGAAAATGCTGATACTCTTGCAAAAGCCGATTCAACTCCTCACTTGTTACGCTGGCATCAAGCGACTCCACAAACTTCCAGTATCTGGCAATTGCCTCAAACTTCGACCAGACCGAATCAATCTCGGTTTCTGCCCGTTCCAGAATCTCGTCTGCTTCCGTACCGAGCATCAGTTTCAGATCTTCCGATTTAGACAGCACGACATTGGCATCTTGCCGCAGCGCCTCAAATTGCTTCTCGATCGCCATTTGGTCTTCACCTGGGTGCAGTTGCGCGGCGACCTGCGCGACGCGGTCGGATAATTCTTCAGACCAACCGATGAGTTTCGCCTTTTCAAGGTCGATGCTCATCCGATTACGATCGAGCCTTGCGATCTTGGCGGCATCCACCCGGTCACGGTGTTCGGCGGCTATCAGTCGCTTCTCTTCGGCAGCTGCAATCAGGAGGTCGATGTCTGATTCCGCAAAGATCGCCTTGTCTGCGGCTTCGATGTCTGCAAGCAATTTCTGAAAGGCTTCATGGCGATTGCGGTCCTGAATTACCGACTCGCGAAATGCGACCATTTCGGCCGTGTGTCGCAATTCCTCAGGTAGCGAGTCGATCTCCGCCAAGGCCTCGACGTAATCTTCCTCGGCCAAGGGACCACTCTTCACTTTGGCTATCGCACCTTCTAAAGCAGCTTCATGGGCCCAATGTTGCCCCAGGAAGTAGATGACCGTGGGGACCATCGTGATCAACAGCAGCACCGACACGGCGATAGCAAAGTAGTTGCCCTGTCGACTACGACTCGACGACATGAGTCGAGCCTGGTACTGCTGTTCCAGGTGTTCGTCCACCATCCCCATCGCCGCCGCCTTCGCATGCGCGATTTCAAGATCGGCCTGTTGACATTTCCGATCCTGAATCATCCGGGAAAGCCTTTCTCGGCTTTCAATCTTCTCTTGTTCGTAGTCGATCTCTCGTTGGCGTTTTTTCATCCATCGCCGAGCCTCGGCGACGCGCGGACTTATGTCCTCGGCAGGATGACTGATCTCAAACAGCAGTTGATCCAGTTCGCCGAAGGCAGTCACAACAGCGGCGAAGTCTTCTGCATCAAAGCAGCGAAGAACTTCTGCTTCCAACACGGGAAGTTGCTTGTGTTGTAGATTTCGGATTGCCTTCTCAAGCAGAGCGATCAGTGATGGCAGTACCGGTTCCAAGTAGTTGCTGTTTACCAGATCATCGGCAAGCTCACGAATCGCGGCTTCATTACGGTCTCGGGAGAACTGGCTGACATATTCAGGAATCTCGCGAAACCAGGCCTGTTCCGTTGCACGGATATCTGCCTCCATGAATGGATGGGATGGCTCGATAGCCAGGATACGACGCATTACTTGCAGCTTAGATGGAGCAAGTGCCCGGATCAGTACCAATCGCCGAAGTTGATCGTTGAGTGGCGTCAATCGTCCAGCAACATCGAATGCCTCCTGCAATGCTTCAACGTAAGCATCTTCAATCAACTCCGCTTGGAATTGCTGTCGAGTCTCTTCCGTCAATTTTTCGAGTGTGTTCGGCGCCAATGAGACCAGGCGAGCACACTCCGGCAACAGTTCTGGGAACTGCATCGCTAGTGCCACCGCGTTTTCGTAGTAGCCTGCCTTACGAAGTTCGGCACAACGGTGTAGTCTTGTCCGTGCAGCTCGGTAGTCCTCGAAGAATCGCGTGGGATGGGAGTGATCAGCTTGGTGCATTATTCGACTCCGGATTGACAGGAACGGGTTGCAATATTTTTGCTGGCGAATCGCCAAAAATCAGAATTGGAAAAACATCCTTTGTGTTTGAAGCATGGCGCCGAAACTCGCCTTCGAGGGTGCAATAGCGGAGTAGCGTTGCCATTGCCATCTGCTCTGCAGTAGGCGTCTGAGGAACATGGCTTAGCAGGGCGACAGCCATTGGTTGATCACCTCCTGCATGGTTATGGAGGACAACAACACCGGCGTTAATCTGGAACGGAGGTTCCCAACGGAAGGGAATCTCACTGGCACGACCGAACAAGGGGATTGCATCTGGCACCGATCCGTGAAAAGGTTGTCCTGCCACGAAAGGAATTTCGTAGCTTTCAATCTTGAGCGAATAGGCTGCTTCGGGCTTTCTTTTCAGATCCGTTGATTCTCTTTGCTCGGCGGGAGACTGATCGCTTTCGTCCTCTACTTCGTTGTGCTTCTCTGGTTCCGAGTCAGATTCTTGCTTTCGACCCTTGCCGGTTTTTTTCTTCGATGGAACAGGCTTTGCTTCTCCTGTTGCTGGCTCCGGAAATGCTTCGTCGAACATCGCGCGAGCCATCGGGCTTCTCCATCGTTGTCCGATGGACTCGGAATCGGGGTTGTCGTAGCTACGGATCGCAGGGAACGGGTCATTGAACAATATCCGAATATGCTGCGACGTTTCTCCTCCAAGCGATGTGAGGACGATGTCCACGGAGCTGAGGCGAAGCAATGCCAATTCTCCAAGGCCAGGCTCAGGTTTGACGATGACGCGGCAATCATCCTCCAAGGCTACTTCGGCAACGAGAACGTCTTCGAGATAGATCTGTGAAGTTGGTCGTTTCCCATTAAACTTTCGCTCGTGAACCTGCCCGTCGGCACCTAGCTGTCGGAGACTCTTCGTCGCACCAGGCAGTAGAGCGCATTCATAGACAATTTCAGGATCTATCTTTCCCCAACGCTCCATCCGACCTGCATCCAGGCAGATCAGTTGATCAGACACCGGAACTTTTGCCGTTTTAGGAGTCAGATCCGGGAACTGCTCTTTCGGCATTGGATCGCGCGGCGTTTCATCTGGCTGAATATCGAGCTTTGGCAATATTTTGCTTCCTTGGTGCTTTTCACTCCTTGTTTCTTTGACGGTTGGCCTCGCTGGTTCCACAGACTTATCGGGGATCGAGCTCGGTAGCGCGATCATCGCTGGCTTCTCTTCGAATGCTACTGCGTCAGCCACCGGATCACTCATCCATGCAAGTGTGCCGAGTACCCCTAACAAAAGCCCAACCCCGATGCAGGAAAAAGTGACTATGCCAGCCATTGATCGGCTTGGGTTCTTCGGAGGTGGCGGAATCGGTGCCTCATTGGATGGTCCTGTTCGACTTCGACTCCTTTGTTGATTGATCGCAGGCTTAGCGAATGTCTTGAAGAAGTCATCTTCGTCCTCCACTTCCAGCGCTGACTTTTTCGCATCGGATGACGGTTCTAAACTGATCGGGGCCCGATCTTTCTTCACCACGAACCCGATTTTTGCGACAGCGGGCGCCGGACGATTTAAGTCTAGCAATCGCTGCGTCGGCAAATTCGTAGCCTGTCGAGCAATTCCAGCACCTTCTACCAAGCCGATCCAATCGAAGGTGATACCCCGAAGATCTGCCCCAAGAGGTGAAATGAAGGTGATACTGTTAGCCTTTTCCCTAGAAAGCCGAGAAGCTGCATCAGCAAAAGCTCCAAGGACCATGTCGGGATTACTCCCCATCACAAACACGGGGCGTTCTGATTGCTGCGTCCATGTCATCAGCGTCTGCAGGCCAGCTTGGCCAGAAGCCGTCTTTTGCCACGGGAATTGGCGACACCGTTTGATCAAACTCAGCTTGCGTTGTTCCAGAAACCGGGGGGCCCCAGACCAGGTTGTCTCGAAAAGGGTACGCGAATTGAGAATGTCGAAAATAGTGACTTCACCCCCAAACATCTCGTCGGGAATTGCGATGTGATGCGAAACGAAGTTGTTTCGGGCCGTGTAGTCGAGTCCTGCACTGCAGGTTCGCGTTAGAACGTGCCACTTTGTTCCTTCTGCATCTTCGGTGATATGCGAGAAGACGGCAAAAGTGGAATCGCTGGGGGCATCGCGGAAGAAATCAAAACGACTGAGCTTCCGCATTGCCAATGTAAGTGGCTTAGGTAGTTCACGGGTCATCGCGACGACACCGAGCCCTGGGGCTTCAAAGGTTTCTGGCGCCGATGTATAGATCATTTCATGAATCAAAGGGACCGACTCCGCTGGGTAGGGCTATTTTGAATTTTTCCGAGAACAGGTAGGAAATAGCTTGGGATGCGCTTGGTTCAAGAGAACGACCATCGGAACCTCAGCCCAGACCGGCGTACCATCTCCAACGCGGAATTCCTGAACTCCGTCTTCATTTAGCTTGACGTCGGTTCCCACCGCAGCGACGGGACAAAACACGACGTCGCGACTAATTGCCTCGGCGGTATCGACGATTTCGTTGCATTTGCAATCCCGCAGAAGCTGTTTGCAGGCATCAGATACCTGAACCAAGTGTTCCTGCAAAATACACTCGAAATCGACTTTCGCCGCGACATTGGTTATTTGCTGAAACAGCGACTTGGGCAATCGATCTTTAATTGTGTCCATCCACATATCGAACTTTGTTAGCACGACGACCAAGGTCTGTGGAATCGGATCGCGTGCGCCGAGTGGACGAGACGAATGCTCACGAATTCGACTCGCAGCTTCCGACAGGAATGTATCTTGTCGGGAACTCGCCGTGGCTGCCGTCGGGGCGTTCTTCATCAAACGCCGAAAACGTCTGTCTTGGGTAGGGTCGAACGTGAACATGAGCCCTTTCGAGCGAGCCAGATGGCCAGTCATGTACTTGTTTTCCTGGCTTGTTCGATAGTCGAAGTGCTCGCCAGCGTTGTCATACAAGCAAAGCAAAAACTCCATGTTCCGTTCATTCTTGTGTACATGCAGATCGGTCGGAGCGAGACGAAATGTGTAAGGAGGCAGATATCTGCGGAGAGTCCCGTTGACCTTCGTTTGACGCCAGGTTTCGCCATCTTCAACCTGCGTTTGCTGCACAACCGAGCTGAACCGTCGATACTCTTCCGCACCCATGTCGGAGAACAATTTCTGCTCATCCAGCAACAAGGATTCATTCAAGGCCAAGTCGGCGTCGAAGAACCCAACCCCTAATGCGCCAGCGCGTTGTCGCATAGTATGAACCATCGAGGCGAGGAACACCGACTTACCGCTCGACTTGGCCCCGAGTACACTCAGCACCATCGTCGGCAACTCAAGAGACATCTGCGGAATAGTGAGTCGACACTGGGGACAAGCGACTTTCGTACAAGTCGATCCATGGGGATCAATAGCATTCCCACCGAAATTAAATCGTTCGGGAACGAAACGCATCGCCTCTTGCCGTCCGGAGGCGTAGGCCGGAAGAAACGGATCCGGTTCCATACGTGGATCAGTTGCTACGAATTGAACACGTTCCGGAGCGAATTCGTGCCAGCAATTCGGACAAAGTGCCTTCTGACGGAGAGACCCGAGACGCACATGATTTGATAGAAACAGCCCTGCCATACCTTTAAACCCTCATGTACTTTTCAGGTTTTGTAGTGCGGAAGTCACATACGCATTGGCTAATATGTGGTGGATTGTATAAGCCGAATTTTGCCCCGCTATCCATTCCCTTGCGCCAAGTTGACGAAAACCCCGAACCCTAGCGCAATATTCTCCTGTTCTTAATGTCTGCGCATCTTTACATTTCCGCTAACCGATGTCTGTAACACGGTTTGTGGACTCCCTGATCGCTCTACTATTTCTTCTTGCCCTGACAACTCTGCACGCCTAAATTGGGAATGGACGCCAGTCGAACTCGCATGACAAGTCGTCCTTCCGATCATCGTCACCACCGCCCTTAACGTGCACTAATACGCATGTCATTACTATGTCTAATACCTATTAGGTCGTTAGCCTGCACTTTTTTTGGTTGTGTATGTCACGCCTATCGAGAATCAGCGATGTTCTAGCCGTGCCGTGCCTTACACTTCTCAGGCACGGCTAGTAGGATTAGTCATCCTTCCTTGGCTGGCGGCATCCGTTCCTACTTGGCTGGCTTCCGTGGGGTTGAGGCAGTGAGTGCTCTTCGGCCTGAGGTGTCGGCCAGGTCGATGGTTGCTGGGCTAGCGGATTCCCATGGCCTGGCGGAAACCCAGTCCCATTTCGAGCAAGCCTTCCGAGTCGGCGTTGCGGACCAGGGATTCTACTTCCCGTTGTTCCTGAGGCGACATTTCTTTGCGGAAGGCTTCGAGCAGGACCTGGCCGACAACTTGGATTGTTCCGTTGGATACCAGGTACGGGGCCTGCAATACGCCGGTAGAGCTTCTGACTTGCACATCTTCGATATTGCCGTTGCGGTCGCAAAGAAACAAAAGCCGGGTGTCGCCGCGACCATTGGCCATCCAGACGTAGTCATACACCAGAGCGAATTCGCCAGGGATCTTAGCGCCGGAAGAGTCGACCACACCAACAATTCCGACACATTCGTACTGCCGAAGTTCTGCCCCCATGTGCACGATCCCCATCACATACTTCGCGGTCGAAGTGGAGTCGAGGAATTGACGGGCCTTGCCGACCGCCAATACATCTTGTGCCTCGCATAACGATGCTGCGCTAAGAATGACCATCAAGGTCAGCGGCATAGTAATCTTCTGGTAAGGAATCTTCATAAGTTGGCCTCTTGTTAATTCGTAGGAAACTTTTGACAGCCGTTTGATTGAAAGCTTGGTAGAAGGCGGCTATCTTGCTAGAGAACTGCTCGTTTCTCGCCAGCCGGGCAATCTGGCTGGGATCGAAGGGGCTCCTTGTGGTTTTTGTGAGTCGTCGTGCGTTCCTGTTTCATTACAGATCGCCGGTCACCTATCGGATGTGACAAAGACAACTCCTAAAACTTGCCGGCGTGTATCAGAAGTAATGAGAAGCCTCTTGCACTTGCAGAACTTACGACTCGAGAACATGAGCGCAGAATCACCGTGAACAGGGCTGTCTGATGAATGTTCGATCTGGCCTCTTGTCCGATTCCGTGCCGATCGCTTCCGCTGATGAAGAGTCCGGCACCGGGAATTCGTTTCAGAGATTGTTGAGGCAAGGCTGTTCGTGTCTCACGGTCGATCTACTAGCCGCATTGCCGGCCAAAGAGGGCCAGGCTTGGCGAACGGTCAAAGATCGCTTGAAGCAGTCGGCCAACGGCGCAGAAGAGTTCCGCGATCTCGATGCCTTGAAAGACGTCACGATCGATATGCTTGATGCATTGCCCCCGACAGAGCGAAGCATCTGGTGGGATATCTGGCAGGAGTATTCGCTGCTCATGGAAGGGACCGATCTGCGAATGCTTTCCGGTATGGCCGCCCAAGACAATTCGGCATGGGAGAAGTATTCGGTCCTGTTCACGCCGCTGCTTACGCGTCAGATCTCGCGACTTTTTCCGGAGGGAAGAGCAGGGGATATCGGCGTCGAGGATCTCGTCCAGCAGGTCAATATCAAGTTGTTTCTCGCGATTGGCGACTTCCGCCGCGAGCGTTTTGGTTCGTTCCGGCGTTACATGCGTTTGATCGCCGCCGGGGTCATCATCGACACGCTTCGTTCGACCCATCGTCGCGAACGACACGAAGCCGCCTACCGCGAAGTTCAGGAATTGCTGATTGACGAAAGTGCTCAAAGTCAGCAATGGGACCACGAATACCAAATGTCGGTGTTGCAAATTGCCTGGGGAAAGCTGCGCGATGGCTTTAATCCCAAACACAGCGAGGTATACGATCGCCTGATCGAAGGCAAATCGACCGCCGAAATCGAAGCCGAACTGCAAGTCAACGCCGCCAATATCCGGCAGATCAAAAAACGTATCTCTCCTGTTATCAAACAGTTGCTTCGCGACTGGGGCGAGCTCTAACTTCGCTTCCTCCGCCAGTTCATGAATCCCTGACCTAATTTGTGTCACGCAGATAATCCGGCAACGTTCTCTCGGGTATGAATATCTCTGAAACAATACCCATTGCTCCGATCACACCTTGTTTGCAACGCGCGATATTAAGTGCTTACAAACAAGATGACATCAGCGATGTAGCAACCCTGGAGATAATTGAAGGGCACCTCAATCAATGTGCATCTTGCACCTACCACTTCGATCAACTCCCTGAAGAAGGGCTCCTCGAGCAATTCCTGAAGGATTCGACCCCTTCGACAAATTGCGATGCAACGGAAGTCACTCAGACAAACGACATCTCGGAGTTGCCTTTGAGTGTGCTGGAGTGTGGCAACTGGAACTGGCTCGGGCAACTTGGTCGGGGAGGAAGTGGCGAGGTCTATCTTTGCCAAAACGTTTCAAGCCGTTCGCTGGAAGCGGTGAAGGTGGTTCGGGCTCCGGCGGATGTCGCTGTCGGCACGATCGACCGGGTCTGTCGCGAGGCACGCCTCACGCAATTGCCCACGCACCCGAACGTTGTGCGAATGCAATCGCCGGTGCGTGTCGGAAGCTTTGTCTTGCTACCGATGCAATTGATTCTGGGCGAGAACCTCGAACAAATTACCCGACGCCTGGGAGGTAAGGTTTCGGTTGAGGTGGCCTGTCATTGGATCGACCAGGTCGTTGAAGCATTGATCTATGCCGCTCAGCAAGGGGTCGTGCATCGCGACATCAAACCGGCGAATTTGATGCTGGGTTATGACGGTGTCGTTCGTCTACTCGATTTCGGCATGGCGAAGCTCACACCGCTCGACGAGTTAGGAGAGAACACGGTAACCTTCGTGGGAAAGTGTGGGACACCAGGGTATCTGGCGCCGGAACAAGCCCTCAGCTTGAAGTCGGCCGATGCCCGCTCGGACCTTTATAGTCTCGGTTGTACTTTCTATCGACTGCTCGTCGGGCACCCTCCCTTCGCCGCGGAAACCGGACACACGAACTTTGATGCGGTCTTGGATGCGCATCAATCGGAGATCCCGCGTCCACTGCATGAAGTCTGCCCTGATATTCCGGTTCGCTTGAGTGCATTGGTTGCCAGGCTATTAGCCAAGTCTCCGGCAGATCGTTTCGCCTCAGCAGTCGAGTTGCAAAAGGCTCTCAAGAATTGGCGGGAAATTCTAACTCCTCCGCATGCCGGCCCCTCGCCGAAAGCCGGGCCGCAGATTCCACCACGGAATCGTGTTTCCACCCTCGTAGCCTTGGCGATGGTAATTGTGGCACTACTCGTTGCCAGCGGAGCCATCCTCAGTATTCAGACCAAGGCGGGTGAAGTGATTCTGCAAACCGACTCGCCGCTCGTGAAGATCACCATCGATGATCGTCCAGTCAAAGCGACCAAGATTGGTGTCAGTGAAGATGGTCTGGAGAAATTAAAGATCACTGCCAGAAAAGGCAAGCATCAATTGAAGATCGAGAAAGACGGCGTTTCGGTCTGGAGCCAGGAGGTTGATATTGGCGCCGACAATCAGCGACAGTTCACGATCCGCTTAAAACCAGAACCAGCCCCGGAACAACTCTCCACGGACGAGACACCGCCAATTGTCGAAGCCCCGCAGATGCCTTCCGAGCCTGAACCTCCGCAGGAATTGACGCTTGAAGAAAAGAAAGAGGATCTTCGTAAGCACCTCGTAGCTCACGATTGGCGTTACCGGGATAGCTTGTATCCGCCGGGCGACATTGCCCGCTTCCGCCCCAACGGCAAGTTCCACGATCGCTGGAATTGGAACTATTGGATTTTAGACGATCGCTCGTTCCACGTTCAGTTCTGGGATCCAATCTATAATCCGGAGACTGCCGTGCTCTTTGAGTTCAATGAAGACCGCACCGAATTCCGCTCTGAATTTGGCAAGGTAGGCGAGTGGCATGTCGTCACTGGCCGTATGATTCCTCGAGACGACGCGCCCTAAGCTTCCGGTTCACTCTCGCGGGTCCATTCAATTCGCCATGGCCACTGCCAACAAAAGTAGGCCAGCGCCGCGCATGCGGTCGCCATCAGCGACAACGGAAGCTGCAGCGTCTCGAGCCAACCAACTGTGGGTAAGAAGGTCTCCCAGTTCATCGCAAAATGAATTGCCCAGATGCCAGTCCCAACCAGCATGCTGACATTCGCAGCGCGGCCGCTGGCCGGTTTGGAATAGAGACCGATCATCATCGGTACGAACAGCCCAACCATTGTCAGCAGGTAAGCCTCTTCGAGCAGGGCATACGCACTCTCGCCGAAGAAGGCGAGCACGAGGCTGCAGATCGCCACCAACAACACGGCAACGCGGTTGCTGGTCAGCGTATCGATCTTGCCAATTCGCGGAAAGACGTTCTGAGCCAGCACACTCGCAGGTGAAAGGATCGCGCTGTCGATCGTCGAGAGAATCGCTGAAAGAAGTGCCACCAGAAAAATAACGGCAACCACCGGATGCAAGAAGGCATGCGCGAGTGCCGGCAGAATCTTGGTGTTCATATCTTCCGGAAACAGAAGATTTCCGGCCAGGGCCAGCAGCAGTGGAATCGCGCCGAACAGAAGGTACATCACGCCGGCGATCAGGCAGGCCCATTTCGCCGTGCGTTCCGATTTCGCGGCGAACACACGCTGCATCAAGTCTTGCCCCGGCAGATTGCCGAGCGCACCAATCGCAAACACTCCGATCCAGCCAATCAAACTGGCAAAAGATTCGGTCGGGATGATCGTGAGCATCTCTGGGGCCGAATCTTTTTGAACCCGGGTCAGGCCAGTCCATGCGTTGCCATCGCCCAGTTCCCATAGCACGACAACTCCCAAAACCAGCAGTCCGATCAGCACGAGCGAGATTTGGACAGCGTCGGTCAGCGTCACCGACCACATGCCGCCCATCAGCGTGTAGCCCGTGCCGATGATCGCCACGATCACCAGGCCCCAGCCGAAGGGAATCCCGAAGAACAGATTCAGCACTTCCGCCAAAGCAGTAAACTGCGCAGCGATCCAGCCGAAGTAACTGGGCACGAGAATCAACGACGACAACAGTTCCGCCTTCGATCCGAACTTGCGGCGAAAGAAGTCAGGCACGGTGAGAAGTTTCATCCGCCACATCGGCCCAGCAACAAACAGCCCGGCGATCAGCAGACAAAAACCAGCGCCGAAGGGATCGAGCGCTGCGGCACTCAGGCCATCGCTCCGAACTTCGTCGGCAGCGGTCAGCATCGTCCCGGCGCCAAACCAGGTTGCCAGCAAAGTCATCCATGCCAAAGAGAGCGGCAACTTGCGGCCGGCAACCAAAAAGTCTTCCGCGTCGTGCACCTGACGTTGGGCATACCAACCGATCGCATACATCGCCACCAGGTAAACAACCAATGTGATGGCCAGCAGCCATTGCAGCGACGGATCGATTTGCATTTACGGACAGCCCTCAGCGTCTTGCCAAACGAAAACCGACTTTCTGACGGATCGAAGTCGACGCATGATTTTAGCGAAGGCTACGCCGCTTCATCGATAGCAGAGTGGCCAGGTCACGTTCCGATCGCGCACAAAAAAAGCCGCCAGTTCATCAGAACTGACGGCTTTCTTTCAGTGTGGGCGGCAGGGATCGAACCTGCAACCTTCGGTTTCGTAGACCGATGCTCTATCCAATTGAGCTACGCCCACAACGTGTTTCTCGCTGGATGTTTTCCCTTAACAGGGCTTTGTTCCCAACTGAGATCCCAGATTATAGGGAGGCCTCCGCTTGTCGTAAAGACGCCCCTGGCGATCCTGGGTTCATGTTTGCAAAATTTTTGAGCCTGGCACTGGTATTTCCAGGGGATTCGTAACATGTGTCTCAGAAATTACTTCCGCATTTTTCGCCGATACGCGGAGGAGGGGACCTTCAGATTGCAGCGGCCTCCCGCCTCTAAGTCGAGCAGACGTTTCTTTTGCGAAACCCCCTCAGCACTGGTGAAGCCGCCGATCTGATTGCAGGCCGCCACCACACGATGGCAGGGGATAATCAGCGGGATGCGGTTCTTCGACATTGCGGTTCCCACCGCTCGGGCTGCTCCGGCCCGACCCGCCAACCGGGCAAGTTCGCCATACGTGACAACCTCGCCGTAAGGGATTTTCTGGCAAGCTTTCCAAATCCGCTGCTGGAAGTCGGTCCCGGCACTCAAATCGACCGGAACCTGCGAGAAGTCGATCTGCGTTCCAACCGCATAGTCGACCAGGTCCTGGGCCAGTTCCTGCTGGGCAGATGTCAATTTAACAGAGGGGCGTACATAGGCACCTTGTTGCTTCGTCTTGGTACCTTTGGGGAGCCAGAGGAAGCGAACCACGAGATCGTCACGCCACTGAATCTCAGCGGGTCCTAAACTTGTTTGCAGCCGAACCGAAATGACCAGCTCGCTGTCTTCTGTCATTATGCCCCTGAATTCGTTCGACATGGGCGTAGTCCTTCACCTTGCACCGCACCTTTGACACTTTTGTGACGGGCATTCTATACTTGAAGATGGTCCGTGCCACTCCTGCCGGCCGATGGACTGCCACGCCAAAAAAAGCACAAGGAGGCTTTGAATGGTTGATATCCGCTCGTTGACCGACGACTTTTACATCAACATGAATCTCAACACGGAGATGGATTTACCGAGCGGGCGAGATACAGTTCTTCATTTCTTCGAGCAGGTCCGCAAACGCTATCCCAAGATGCGTAACTTCTACGCGCGCGATAAAAACGAGTTCGTGCTGGAAGAAGACAAAGATGGGGGAAGCTACCGTTGGACTTCGGTCGAACCGAAACGCATCTTATCGGGACACGTCAATCCAGCGTCGTTTGAAGAAGCGGTCGAGCAGCACACGTTTGTCCTGGACCAGGTTCCCTACACGCTGTCGATCAGTCCGCTCGACTGCGAATCGCTCAATGCGATGTATGGCTTCGATTTTACCTACAGCGGCAACCACAACCAATTGGTTGCCGAGGCCCTTGGTCTGCCGCCGGCCTTTGAACGGCTGGTGCAAGGGAACGAGAACCGTCTTATCGGATTCGAGCCAGCCATCCAGTCGACCTTAGACGACGACTGTCGCACGCAGTTCCGTTTGAGTATCGAAACGCGTACCTCTGCCTACCATGTGCGGACCGGAGAGTTTCCGGAAGAGCAGTTGAGCGTCTACCTGACGGTACGTCGCTTTGGCAGTCTCGATGAAGGGGAGAACTATGTCACCGCATTTCAGCGTTTGCACGATCAAGCGGTCGGATTGCTCGAACAGCATGTGATCGGCAACATTCTAGAGCCGCTCAAGCAGGCGATTACCATTCGGTAAATTCGCCTGCCAATGTTCCGGTTCGAGGCCACTGATCTCGCGAATCTTTTCGGCCAGGCAGTTCGGCGATTATGACATCGTCCCGTCGATGAATGCCGCTGGACGTTTCGCGCGGGTGCAGCACATTAAGATTGGCAGAAAGTTGCCTGAACCTATTCCGGGTCGGACTGCTCTGGATAGGGTGGTTCATCGCCTTGGATTTCGTGCAGCGCGTTTTTGGCAGCTCGCTGCTCTGCTTCCTTCTTGTTGGCACCCCATGCCGAAGCATAGCGGGTTCCCTGCAAGATCACGGCGACATTGAAGAACTTGCTATGGTCTGGTCCCTTCTCGGCGACCAGTTCATAGTTGGGCGTCGTCCCGAATTCGCGCTGAGCGTATTGCTGCAGCATCGATTTGTAGTTGCTGCCCACTTCGCCGGCCGAGGCCTGTTCGATTTCTTCTTCCAGGGCGACCGCCAGAAACTGGTTGACTTTTTCGTCGCCACCATCCAGATAAATCGCGGCGATGATCGCCTCAAAGACGTCCGCTAACAGCGACTTGGGAACCGACTGGGTCGAGGCCATCCCTTTGCCCAGAATCAAAAACGGTTCGAGCCCCATCGCTTTGCTAAGCCGGGCACATGTGCTGCGGCTGACAACAATCGACTTAATTCGTGTCAGATCGCCTTCCAGGTAATTCGGAAAACGCAGAAAGAGCGATTCGCAGACGAACTTACCGAGAATGGCATCGCCGAGGAATTCGAGCCGTTCGTTGCTTCCCAGGCGATGATTCGCACCCGAAGCGTGCGTCAATGCGGACTGCAGAAGGTCTCGATTTTGAAAGGTGTATCCGAGTTTAAGTTCGCACTCGGAGAGCTGATCTTCACCGGTAGCCGGCGAGTCTTGGCCTCGTAGCATGATCGAACGGATCCATTTCATGGCGTTCGATATTTTCTTCGTTTGGTTGGAATCGCATGCAAAGAGTCCAGCAAAACGAAGGAAATACCCAACTATTTGTAAGGTTTGATATGTAGAAACTACTTTCAGGGGGCGGGAAAGTCAATCGCCTTTCCACTATAGTCCTTACCAGGCAGGAAATGGCACCCCAAAACGGGGCAACCTCTGTCAGATACCTCACTTGGCATCCCTCCCATCCGATGGGCAGTTCAGTAAGATAGTACCTGATATCGACGAAAGCGTGGCACTTTCGGCCAATCGTTCCAAGGACACCTATGATTAACACCCTCTACCTGCCCGAACTACGCGAGATGCTGGTCGAGAACGATGCCGCTGGCCTCCGCGAGTTTTGCACCGCTCTCCATCCCGCTCGCACCGCCGAGTTTATGGAAGGCTTGACGCCTGAAGAAGCGTGGAGCGTCTTGGATCATGCCGATCTGAACTTGCAGGGGGAAATCCTTTCCTATTTTGACTACCACCGGCAAGCCGAGATGCTCGAGTCTCGGCCTCCCGAATCGGTCGCTCCGGTGGTCGCCACCATGTCGGCGGACGACCAGGTCGACCTTTTAGGCGAAGTCGAAGAAGAGACCGCCGAGCAAATTCTGGCCTGTTTCTCGGTCGACGACCGTCGCGACGTGCTGCGGCTCTCAAATTATGCCGAAGGAACCGCCGGTGCGATCATGACCACCGAAATGGCCCGCCTCAGCGAGAACCTCACCGCCCGCGAGGCCCTGCAAGAGCTCACCAACCAGGCCGAGAACCTCGAGACGATCTATTACTTGTACGTCGTTGACGAGCATGGCAGTCTGCACGGGGTGGTCTCGACTCGCGATATTGTCTCGGCACTCAGCAAGAAGCAGAAGCGTCTGAGCGAGATCATGGAGACCGAAGTCATCCACGCCAATGTGATGGATGACCAGGAAGAAGTTTTGCGTAAGATGGCCGACTACGACCTTCTGGCCATTCCGGTCGTCGACGAAGAGCTGCGGCTGGTTGGGATTATTACGCACGACGATATTCTCGACGTCGTAGTGGAAGAAGCGGCCGAAGACGCATACCGCGCGGCGGCGGTCGAGCCTCTGGAAGAAACCTATCTCCGCACGTCAGTGCTGACCCTCAGCCGCAAACGTGGCGTCTGGCTGGCTGTCCTGTTCGTGGGGGCTTTTCTCACGACGTTCGCCCTGGAACAGTTTGAAGAAGACCTGGCGCGGATTCCGTGGCTGGTGATCTTTATTCCGCTGGTCATTTCGACCGGAGGGAATTCAGGCAATCAATCGGCCACGCTCGTGATCACGGCGCTCAACAAGGGAGAAGCCAGCGTCCGTGACTGGTGGATTATCATGCGGCGCGAGCTGGCGATGGGCTTGATCCTGGGATTGATCATGGCAGGACTGGGGCTGGTATTGGCCCTGTTTAAATCACCGTCCGCGTATGCAGCGCTGGTCGTACCGTCGACATTGGTGCTGGTGGTGATCGCGGGAACCTTGATTGGCTCGATGCTGCCACTGATGTTTAAGAAGATTGGCCTCGACCCGGCCTTGATGAGCAACCCGTTCGTGGCGGGGCTGATTGACCTTCTAGGGATTGTGATCTACCTGAAGGTCGCGTTGCTGCTCGTTGGATAGAAGCGACGTTAAACGTCAATCAGCGGGTGGCCGACATACATCTGCAGAATCTGGCTTTGCACTTTGATCGCGCGGATCAACACCCAAATCTGGTCGGGCGAGAACTTGCGCGGATCGGAATGCGCCAGCTCGTCCAGTTCGTCGGTCATGGCCGCGTGCTGATCGGTGGCCGCTTGCAGACGCAAGCCCATCTCCTGCCAGGCGGCAGTCAACAGCTTGTCATCTTCCAAATCTTTCAAGTCGGTGACAGAGTTCGACAACAATAAACAGAGCCGCGCCACATCGCGAGGTTCAGCGTTTGGCTGCATGCGTTCGATGCGACCGGCGAGTTCCTGGCAAGACATGCTCATGGCAGACCTACATGGGTGTAACGGCGATTCGATAAGGCTAAGGTGAAAAGTGGTTGTAGCGACTGACTAAGCCCCGCCTTTTCAATCTTTTCCAGTCACACAAACGTAGCTCAAAATAAGATGCCAACCATAGACTTGAGTCATTTCACGGGGCCCCGTACGAGTTTTTCGTACCGGCCAGCGAGTTTATCCGCATAACCGGAAATGCCGAATTGTTCGATCCGTTGCCTTGCTTTCGCTCCGACCAATTCGCGCAGTTTCGCCGAGTGGTATAACTTGACGATCGCCTCGGCCATCGCCTCAGGATCGTCCGGAGGCACCAAAATGGCCTCCTCGCTGGGGAACATCTCGCGGGTCCCTCCGACGTCGGTCGCTACGATGGGGATGCCACACGCCGCCCCTTCAATCAAGACCCGGCCCCAAGGCTCTTGTCGAGCCGCATGGACCAGCACGTTCGCTTCCTGCAAGATCTGGATCGGATGATGCGTTCGACCCCGAAACCGAATCCGCGAAATCATCCCAACCGTTTCAACCCAACGTCGCTGCTGAGCGACGTACTGCAGCGCCTCGTCCTTTTCGGAATGGCATTCGCCATACAGATCAAGCGCGACGTCGACACCCGCCTCCACCGCCAGGTGGACGCTTTGCAGCAACGTGTCGATCCCTTTCCGCATGACCAACTGCCCGATGTAAACCAACTGCAGTGGCCGCCGATCAGGACGGGACGCAGGAGGAGAGAACTGCTGGAGATCGATTCCATTGTGTAGCACCTGCGAGTTCTCTTCGCGAAGTCCTTGTCGCAGGTGATGCTCACGCGTCGCGGTCGAAACGCAGTAGATCTCGTCCAGCGCTGAGATATCTTCGACGACGCGGCGATTCAGCTTGATGATGTCCCGCAGGTGGCCGACGAAGTGGCAATCCTCAGGTCGCCGGCAAGGCCCTAGAATGCGCGAGACCGAAAGACTGTTGGCATGCACGATATCGGCGTGCCATGCTGGAATCGTGGCGTTCAGTTGGTCGCGCAGCAATTCCAGCGGCAGACGTTTCCCCTGGGCATCGGTCCAGGTAAAAGAAATGTGCCGCACCTGTCGCCGGGCCAATTGCCGCGACAGGAGACTTTCACCCGGGCACGCCACGGCAACATCGAAGCCGCGGCGTTTTATCTCTTCCAGTCCAGCCAGCATCGAGTTCTCGCCGCCATAGATCGTTCCGTACTCGCAGAGATAGACGACCAAAGGCATGGCGACGAAAGGTGCTGGATGCGAACGTTTCTTACAGAAGACCGTAAGCGGTCAGGACTTCACGCAGACGCTTTTCGCCGTTCTCGCACAGCGGCGTCATCGGCAAACGCAGTTCGCCCGAGTCGCGACCGAGCATCTTCATGGCGACCTTGATCGGAATCGGGTTGGTCGACAGACCGAGCAGTTCGCGGCACAGGGTGAAGAGCTTGAAGTGCATCTTCTGGGCTTCGGCGAAATCGCCAGCGGCAGCCGCGCGAACCAGGCTGAGCATGTCGCCAGGAACGATGTTGCTGACCACCGAGATCACCCCTTCGCCGCCGATCGCCATCAGTGGCAAGGTCAGGCTGTCGTCGCCGCTGAGCAAGGTCAGGTCGGTCAATTCCAGGATCTGCGAAGCCTGATCGAGGGAACCAGTCGCTTCTTTGACCAGTTGGATCTGTTCCAGTTCGGCCAGACGAGCGATCGTTTCAGGATCAACGTTCTTGCCGGTGCGGCCAGGAATGTTGTAGACGCAGATAGGAATGCCGGCGTCTTCCGCCAACGCCTTGAAGTGCTGGTAGAAACCTTCCTGGGTCGGCTTGTTGTAGTAAGGAGCGACAACCAAAGCGCCGTCGGCACCCTCTTTCGCGGCCCAGCGGGTCAGCTTCAACGCTTCGCGAGTGCTGTTCGATCCGGTGCCTGGCATCACCTTCGCGCGGCCAGCAACCGTTTCGATTACGGCGCTGATGACACGTTCGTGTTCATCGTGCGAAAGGGTAGGGGATTCGCCCGTAGTTCCGACGGGGCACAAGCACTGCACGCCGGCTTCAATTTGGAATTCGACCTGTTTTTTCAGCAGGTTGTAGTCCACCAGGTCTCCCTGGAAGGGAGTCGTGATTGCTACCGAAACGCCTGCGAATTGACTGCCTTTTCGTGCCATGTCGAACTACCAAAACTGAAATAAAACCAAACAACGGAGGACCGAAAGGTCCGTAACAGACCGGCCTATAATACGATAGGACCGGCCCCTTCGCCAGTGCCGCTTAAAGGGCCACCAAACGTTTCATTTCGGCGACTGCATCGCGAAAACCGACGAAAACGGCTCGAGAAACGATGCTGTGCCCGATGTTCAGCTCGGCCATTTCTGGAATCTGAGCGATTGGCTGAACATTCGTATAAGTCAGACCATGCCCGGCCAGCACCTGCATGCCGGCCGCATGAATTTGTTCAGCCGCCAGAACAAGCCGGGTGAGTTCCTTTTCCTGCTCGGCTCCACCATGCAAAGCATATTGGCCGGTGTGCAGCTCGACCGCATCGGCCCCCAGTTTGGCGGCCATTTCGATCTGCTTCGGTTCCGGGTCGAGGAAGAGACTGATGGAGATCCCGGCGTCGCGGAGCTGGCCGATTGCCTTGGCGACTGAAGCTTCGTGGCTCACCACATCCAGGCCACCCTCGGTGGTAACTTCTTCGCGGCGTTCTGGAACGAGCGTTGCCTGATCCGGCTTGACGCGGCACGCGATGTCGACCACATCGGCCTCGGTGGCCAGTTCCAGGTTCAATTTGACCTTCACGGTCTGCCGCATCACTTCCAGATCGCGATCCTGGATATGACGGCGGTCTTCTCGCAGATGCAGCGTGATGCAGTCGGCGCCCCCCAGTTCGGCGAGGGCAGCGGCCCAGACCGGGTCAGGTTCATTCGTCTTGCGAGCCTGGCGAATCGTCGCCACGTGGTCGATGTTGACGCCCAAATGAGGCATGGACTTGAGATCCTCTCTTCTGCGTTCTAGCCGTCGGTCGAAGCCCACTCGAGCTGGGCACCGTGGTTGTTCGGCTCGGAAATTTCGAGATGCATTTCGTGTTCAGAATACCGCTCATGCAAATGGGTGCAAAGTGCCTGAGCCTGGTCGATATCTTCGCAGATACCGAATATCGTCGGACCCCAAGAACTTTGCCCCACCCCGGCGATGCCAAAGGCACGCATCCGCTGGACAAGTTCCGTGCACGTTGGGTTCGCGTAGCGGCCCCCCTGGACCGAACCATAGCAGTCGCCGGCGAGGCATCCGTACTCATAAACGGCCTCGCCAAAGCGGTCGATCTCGGCTGCTTCCAGCCCTGGGGTCATTTCCCCTTCGATCAATTGCCGCAAGCGGCTGGTCGTGGGGGGCGGAACCGGATCGAGCTGACGGAAGCTTTCTTCTTCGTCGTGACCATGGCGACCGTGGATCTTCTGCTGCGTTGCCAGAACAATCCGCCACGACTCAGGCACGTCGCCGCGATAGGCAAGATCGGGAAACTCTTCTTGCTGGTGCCCTGTTTCAAACAGGAAGCCACCCTGCAGAAAGCCATAGCAGCCAATGGCCGATCGTTTCGCGCGACCGACCGTATCGACCAGGCTCGGCAAGTCCGGCAGTGGGTGCTGGGTCAGCTTCGATAACAAGGTCCCGATCGCCAGACCAAGCTGCGTTCCGCATCCCAGCCCAACATGGTCGCGAAGTTCGCCCCGGGTGCTCAGCCGCACGGTCGGAAGTTTCTTCAGGGTCGCTTGCTGCCAGAGCTGGGCAAACGCTTCGATCCGCGATGCCAGCGGCCCATTGGCGATGAACTTTGGCGAGAAGCTGGCGTGAACTTCCAGCCCGGGTCGCTGGATCATCATCCCCACGCCACCAAACGAAGCGTCGTCGCTATCGAAGTTCAGCAGCCCGAAGTGCAGGCGCGAACCGACAGTCAACTTCGCCAATAACGGCGAATAGGCATCGGCCAGTGGTGATGGTTTGAGTAGCGACATTTCCCCAGTCTACCGCAGAGAGCGGCCTACGACGATTCCTGCTTTGCGGCCAGCCGTTGATCAATCGTGCTGCGGAGAAACTCCCAGGCCCGAAGTTCACTCTCACCACCCGTTTTCTCGACCCACGGCGTCAGCATGGCGATTTCCGCCTCGATCTCTTCCGCGGGCAGCAAATGAACGCGGGTTGCTAGAATGGCCAGTTCCAGCACGGCGTGCTTGGCCCGATTCAACCCGAAGTAATCACGCAGTTTGCCGGAAGATTGCACCGCACAAATCAGCGAGGCCCGCTCGCCGTGCGTCTCCACATCGACTGCTTCCAGGGCATACCAGCGGCAAGCTCCTGACAGAACGTGGATGCCAGTGGGCATATCACTGACAAACGACGGCGGCGAATGCAAGTCGCCCACGGCGGCTTGCGCGATCATCTCGACATCGTCGGTCACATGAAACGTGGCCCGTCGCGTCCGCAGCAAGTTTTCGTACGTGCGTGAACCAGGGAAGGGACGCAGCTGAAACCGCGTAAAGTTATCGTTCACCCGCGGCCCCATCGGCGCGACATTCACGGTGCCGTCGGCGTTTTCGGTGGTGAGCATCCCTTCGATGATTCGCAGTGGCGACTCGCTCACGACTCCTGGCTCCAGTAATAGTCGCGATCGGTCAGCAACGATCCGCCTGGGGTAACAATCTTCGGCATCGCACTGCCAACATCGGCTGCCGGAGTCTGACCGGCAAACCGCAAGAAGTTGGCCAGCATCGCGTAGCCGTGATCGGTCAGCACCGACTCAGGATGAAACTGAACGCCCACCAAAGGCCACTCGACGTGCGAGACCGCCATGATGGTGCCATCGTCCGTTTCCGCATCGATTCGCAGGCAATCGGGAAGCGACGAGCGCTCGGCAATAAGCGAATGATATCGGCCGACCGCAAAGGGAGAGGGAAGTCCAGCGAACAGCTTTCCTTCGTCATGGGTAATCGGCGACGAGCGACCATGCATCGGTGCGGCGGCCCGGACGACGTTGCCGCCCAGTGCGGCGACGATCGCTTGGTGCCCAAGGCATACCCCCAAAATTGGAACCGTGGCTCCCAACTGCCGAACCACATCCAAGCAGATGCCTGATTCGTTGGGCGTGCAGGGTCCCGGCGAAAGAACGATCGCGTCAGGCTTCAACAACTTGATCTCTTCCAGCGTGATCGCGTCGTTGCGGCGCACGACCGTCTTCTGCCCAAGCTGGCGGAAGTACCGCGCAAGGTTATGCACGAAGCTGTCGTAGTTGTCGATTACCAATATCATTCGTCAAGCACCGCGTGGAGAAGGCCGAGTGCTTTATGCCACGTTTCCTCGTATTCCCGCAAGGGGTCCGAGTCGGCAACAATCCCACCACCGACCGGGAACTGCCACCAGCCGGCCGAAGCGACGATCGTGCGAATCAAGATATTCCAATCGATGGTGCCATCGAAGCCGATATATCCAAGCGAGCCGCAATAAGGCCCGCGAGCCGTTGGTTCCAGTTCGGCAATGATCTCCATGGCCCGGATCTTCGGTGCGCCGGTGATCGATCCGCCAGGGAAGATTGCCTCGAGGATCTCGCGCACGCCAACGTTATCTTGCAGACGACCGACAATGATCGAGACCAGGTGCTGCACGGTCTGATAGGTTTCCAGCCCGCACAAGCTCGTTGCTTCCACGCTGTCGTCCTGACAGATTCGCGAAAGATCGTTTCGCAGCAGGTCAACGATCATCACGTTCTCGGCACGGTCTTTCTCGCTGCGAACCAGTTCATCGGCCCAGAACATATCGAGCTCTGGTCGACCGCTGCGGCGACGCGTTCCTTTGATCGGTCGCGATTCGATCCAACGATCACGAACCGAGATAAACCGTTCCGGCGAAGCCGAGACAATCTGCCCCATGCCAAAGTCGTAGTAGCCAGCGAACGGAGCAGGGTTCTTTTCTCGCAATCGCAAATACAGCTCGGCCGCGCCGGTCTTGGCTTCCATGATCAAACGCTGCGACAAGTTTACCTGGAAGATGTCGCCAGCGTGGATGTACTCGACCGACCGAGCTACGGCCGCCAGGTAATCTTCTTTGCTGAAGTTGCTCATCACGCCGGGCTGCTCCGCGCAGGCGAAGCAAGGGGCCAGCTCGGTGGCAGGAACAACTCGGCCAGTAGCATTGCCAGCCAGAGGGACCGGGTCGGCATCCAGTCGAGCCGTCACTTCCGCAGCGCGTTCTTTGGCAGCCACTTCCCGCTTCGCCGGATCACTTTCCGGGAAGCCGGTCGAAATGATCCAGGCCTTTTGCTCGGCATGGTCCCAGCAAATCACCCAGTCGTAGACACCAAACGACAACAGCGGCAGATGAAACTCGTTGAAGCGAGTCTCAGGCACGACCTCGAAGGCGCGATTCAAGTCGTACGAAAAGTAACCGGCGACCCCACCTTGAAACGGCGGCAAGCCTTCCAGCGATTCGAGACGGAACAAAGCTTCCAACTCGGTGAGCCGCGTCAGTGCATTCTCGACTTGCAGCGGACCGGCCTGAATGGTTTCGACCGGGTCGGCCGTCAAAAAGCTGTACCGGCCAAGGTTGGCATCGCTGCGAGCGCTATCAAGCCACAAAACATGCGGCAGATGGGCCAGCCGCGCGAACACTTCGCTCGGCGTCCATTTCGCGTCGAGCTCGATCGCAAACGGTTTTCCGAGCGTGCTAACTTCGTTCATCATTCTTCTCAGATCGTTCGCGATCAGGCCGATCTTTATGCAAATTGATTCGGTGCGAAACTTCTTCGTGCGTCAGATAGCCCCAGTCGAGGGCTTCGTCCTGGCGATATTGCTTCCCAAGGTGCATCGCGGTCATCGCTTTACATAGCTCGAACCCGAGGTAAAACGCATGCGACGGACTCAAGTTCGTCGGCTTGGTTTCGTCCAGCTTCTCGAACAACGCCAGCGGATCGGTATCGGTCAGATGCATTCCACTGGCAACCAGATGCAGAAGCTGCTGGGCGACGAAGATGCGATAGTTCTGATCTTTGATCTCGACAGGCAGTCGGGCAAGTTCTTCTTCGGTCGGCTCCGTGATCTTGGCATCACGCAGCGTGACCAGTCGCGGCTCGATTCGTTTCGGCAGCGTCCGGTGGTGCAGGGCATACCGCATCAAGCGTCGCGCGAGGTCGCATTCTCGCACGCTGGTTTGGGCCCAATTGATTACCTGAGTGGTCAGCACGCTGCGAATGCCGAGCTCTTGACAGATACCCAGCAGCATGACATTCAGCCCGGCCGAATCGACATCAGTCAACTCGGTCAAGTTGCCGATCCCCATCATCATTTCATCTTCAGGGTACCGACGGCGGGTCTCGTAATAACGGACGATGCTTTCCGTGAACCCGAATGAAATCGGTTCGAGGATCGGGTCCAAGCGAAACGGCACATTCCGCTGGGCCAGAAACTCGATGGTTTCATCGAACCCGCTCAGCGATTTCGGATCGTCCGGAATGACGACCACTTCGCAGCCCCAGTCGGCCGCATGCTGGCGATTGCTCGAATTGACCGACAATACAAGCGAAGCCCCAGCCGCTACCGCCGGAGCAATCTCGCGCGGCTCAAGGCTGTCGACCGAAACCTCGAAGCCTTCGTCAACCAATGCTTTGACGCACTCGGCCACTCCGGTCCAGATGGCCCCAGGATCGCAGCCGATATCAATCCGATCGGCACCGGCTTGCTTCAGCCGACGGGCTTCTTCGAGGATCTGCGTAAGCGTAAAGCTAGGCGCGTGATTGATCTCGGCGATGATCTCGACATCGTACTCGCCATAATCATCGGCCAGCGTCGGCTGATCGAACCAATCTGGCAGCAGCCGCAGGTCTTTCGGCCCGCGAACGACCGGCAACCTGGCGACTGCTTCAATTTCGCTCAGATCACCTCGACAGTAACCGGTGACCATCACCTCGGTAGCGATCCCAGGCACTTCGATCCGTTTGGCAACCCACGTCGTCGTCATTAGGGCAGCAACGGTGATGTTGAGGACCTGGACGCTGTATTCGAAGCCTGCCCGAGGCGCGAGCTCGCTCAGCAAGCTCCGCAGCGAAGCTTCAGCCAACTTCCCGGTGACGAAGTGGATATGACGGTCGGCCATGGCCTGCTTACGACTCCTTACCAGGGCGTGGCGAATGACCACCATGGTTGAAGCCGCCATTGACTGGCAAGACTTGTCCGTTGATGAATCGCGCCGCCGGCGATGCCAGGTAAGCGACCGCCGCGGCAATGTCTTCCGGCAGACCCCACGTGCCAACCAGCGATTCGCGCTGGGCACGAGATTGCCAGTACTCGGACGAGTTCTCTCCCCAGGCGGTTTGAATCCAGCCTGGGGCAACGCAGTTCACGCGAACATTCGGAGCGAGCGATTTCGCCAGGCTCTTCGAGAAAGCCATGATCGCCCCTTTCGACACGGCGAACATCTCGCCACTGTCACCTTCCATGCCATGCTCGGCCTGATCCCAGCCAATGTTGATGATGGCACTGCCGGGGCGTGATCGCATCTGCCGGCCAAGTGTCCGGGCAATTCGGACGGTCGAGACGACATCGATCCGATAAACGAGCTCCAACTTTTCTTCAAATGAGAGGCTGGCGTTCGCGCCGGTCAGCACATCGACCCCGGCGTTATTTACCAAAATGTCCACGCCCCCCTGGGCCTCCCACGCCTTTTGGCAGAAGCGATCTTGATGGTTGGGATCGGCGAAATCTTCAAGAATTAGGGCGATTTTGATTCGATCGTTCAGTGATTGCGCCAGATTCGCGGTCTCGCGCAGGCCATGATCGTTGGACCGCGTGTGAAGAATAAGAGAGGCCCCCTGGGACGCAAGCTGCAGGGCAATTGCCCGACCGATTCCGCTGGCTGCACCGGTTACGGCGGCAACTTTTCCTGAAAGGCCAAACTCATACGGAACGGGTTCCCGCGGCGTTTGCATCGTGGATCCTGACTTGATTACACCTGGAAGCTACTCGCATTGTATATTGTCGATAGGCAACGCGGGATGCCGGACTGACTGCCGTAACGACGATAAGATGGGCACCAGATCAGGCATCCGACCATCGATGGACACCCCTCGCAGCGAAGACAACGGCCATGGCGGACCAGATTTTCGGGCAGTTGAAGACGACCACGTTCGTCTTTCGTGGCTATAACGTCACCAATCTGGGGAGAACGCACGAACTTCTCAATCACCCACGATTTGGTGGCTACGTCGCGCGCCGACTCGATCAATGTGGCAAGATCGCCGCCGATGTGATCCATCGCCCGGTCGATCTGCTGCACCGGGTGAGCCACAACGAAGAGACCACGCTCGAGTCGTATGCCGACGCCATCGCCTTGATCGTCGGTGCTGAAATGGCTCAGGTCGATATTCTGGAAAACGAATTCGGCGTGCAGTTTGATCGAGCCCAATATTTAATGGGCTACAGCCTGGGCGAACTAACCGCCCTGGTCGCGGCAAAGTGCCTGTCGCTGGAAGACGCTCTGACGATTCCCCTTGCGCTATCGGCCGATATCGCCAAACTCGCTCCGACGTGCACTCTGGCCGTGCTGTTCTGCCGTCGTCAAACGCTAAGTGCAATGCTCGTGCATCGCGTCTGCCAAGAGGTGAGCGCCGAAGGGAACGGACTGGTCGGTATCTCGGCCGTGCTTTCCCCCAACTCATTGATCGTCATCGGAGAAGCCGAATCCGCGACCCGCGTGCAGCAGCGACTCTCTGGGATGCTTTCCGACCGGGTTCATTTGAAGAAGAATCCCAATCGCTGGCCTCCGATGCACACACCGATTGTGTGGCGCGAGCACATTACGTCGCGGGCTTCGCTTTTGATGAGCCAGATGAAAAGCGGCTTCACCGCGCCCAAGCCGCCGGTGCTTTCGCTGGTGACCGGAGCTTGCAGCTACACCGACAGCAACGTCCGAGACTTGATCTGCCAGTGGGTCGATAAGCCGCAGAACCTCTGGCAAGCCGTTTATCACACTTTAAGCAGCGGCACCGAACGCTTGATCCACCTGGGACCGGAACCGAACATCATTCCGGCGACCTACAGCCGACTGGCGGAAAACGTCGAGGCCCAGGTCAAAGCGAGCCTCAGCACGCGCGCCCTCTCGACGCTCGTTTACCGTCCGTGGCTGCATTCACTGATTGGTGAACGAGCCTACTTGATGCGGGCCCCATCGATCCAGCAAACGGTTCTGGAAGATTGGTTGCTGGATCATAACAACTAACACGCAACCTACGGCTGCGTAGCCAGTCGATAGCAAGCGGCCTCTTCGGCGTTACGAACCAGTAGCAGATCGCCGTAGATACAAAGCGGGTTCCAGGTCGGTGCGACTTCACTGGAAAGCGCCTTGATGCGTCCTAGTTCGGTGTACTTGTCGGCAGCCGTATCGACCAGAGCGAGGTTCCCTTCTTCCCCCATCACCAGCAGTTGATCCCCGACCAGCAAGACCTGACCATGGCCAAAGCCACGTTCGCGCCAGGCAGGACGTTTCTCGCCGATGGTGACTTTCTCGAGGATCCCGTCGTCGATGCCAAACACATCGTTGCCTTGGATTGCGACGTTGGTGAACTTGGTCTTCAGCACGCGCGGGTTTTGCCAAGTCACTTCGACGTTGTACTTGTCGCCATCTTTCTTCACTTCAAACGTCTGGGCACCTTCGGTATACCCCTTCGAGACGAAGAACTTGTTGTCTCCGAGCGAATGAACCTGAGAGCAGGTCGCCGCCCCGCTGGAACTGCCAGGCCAATCCAACGACCAAAGCTCTTTGCCGGTGGTTGGCTCGTGACCGGTGATGGTCGCTTCGTTGATGCTGATAATCTGGTCTGCGCCATCGATCTGGGCGACCAGTGGCGAAGCGTAACTGACCTGATGATGGCCACCTTCCCAGACCGTCTCGCCAGTCGCGGCATCAAAGGCGACGATCGAAGTCATCGCTTCCGGCTTGCTCGCATCAGGACCACCGGCAGGAATGATCACGACGTTTCGGCCATCGATTTCGTAAGCCAAGGGACTTTGCGAACGGCCCCAGGCAATATTGCCCCCTTCGACACCTGGCGAGACGCCATACATCTCTAGCAGGTCGTGCTGCCAGACGATTTTGCCTGACTTTTGATCAAGGCATCGGAAGACACCGGTTGCCCCCAAGGCGTAAACCTTTCCATCCAGAAGAAGCGGCGTGCAGCGAGGTCCGACGTAGCCCATCACGGTCTCGTGCCGGGCCTGGATCGCGGTTCCCCAGATCGGCTTGCCAGTGTTCATGTCGTAGCAACTGACCAGTTCTTCGTCGCCACGTTGTTCCATCGTGTAGATGCGACCATCGAGCGCCGCGAAGCCAGACCAGCCAGCACCGATCGGCACGCGCCACAGTTCTTCGGGCGGATTGGCCTGCCAGTCGGGGTTCAGTTTCGGACCGTCGACTTTGTTGTTTCGATTCGGACCCAGGAACTGCGGAAATGCTTTCGGGTCGTCAGCAACTTTCGCGATGGCATCCGGCGCGACTATTCGGTCTTCGGCATTCAAGCCACCTAGGCGCTGATCTGGGGCGAGGCCGAAGCGATAGCCAAACCGCGGGATCATGTTGCCGGAGACCCCCTGGATTTCAAACACCACGAAAAACAACGCCACACCTAGCACGATAACTGTGATCGGCGTATAGCGGACGATGCGGGGATAGGCGCTGCCGAACGTCAACCACATCAGCGGAATGAAGATTGCGAAGAAACCGCCGATCAGCACCATCAGATTGCAGACCGCTTGATCACGCAGGATGGGAACCACGTCGTAGACATCGGCCAGGACGCCATCGCCGAGGGTACGTCCGAAGATCCCGGTCAGGGCGACGACAATCGCGACGATCGTAGCCAACAGATTTCGCAGTGGTGGCGAATATCGTGGCTCACGCTTCGGCTTGGTTTCGGGAGCTGGCTGCGAAGCTTCTGAATTGGGTTGTTGGCTGCTCATGAGATTCTTGTCCGTAGAATTGTTCCGCCTGATCTTGCCGTTTCAGTATAGCGATTGCATCCGTTAAGAAACCGTCAGCCAAGCGAACTTTTCCTATTCATCACGAACCCATCGCGCATGAAAAAGGGAAAGCGATGACGCTTTCCCTTGGTTTCGTATGCTGGCTTACATTCCTGGGCTTAGTGTCCGAATTGAACATCCCAGTGGACGCCAGGACGCGGACGACAGTGGCGGTAGTGGTGATGGTGCCAGTCTGGGCCCCAATACGGACCATAGTGATGTTCTTCAACGATCACTGTTCGTGGTGCAGGAGCAGTGACCACTTCGACCGGTGGATTTTGCATGGTGCTGATCACCACGTCGCTAACACCGTTGTTCTTCAGGAAGATCAAGTCGCCAGCGGAAGGAATCTGAGCCATACCATGCCGCCGAATGTGCGTCGTGATCACCTGGTCGCTGAGACCAGCTTTGCTCATCGCAATGACGTCGTCGTAGGTTGTTTGTCCTTCGAGCGTCCGTCCCAATCGCTGCTGGAACAACGCCTGGTTACGTGCTTCGACTTCGTCCATGTGGGCACCGACGGCTGAACCAGCTGTGGCTCCGACCAAGCCACCAATAATCGCACCCCCAGCCGTATGACCCGAAGCACTACCGATGGCGGCACCTGCCAGCGCACCGGTACCGGCACCAACCAGCCCGAGCTGATCTTGATGATACGGCGAGCGGCATCCAAGCGAGCATGCCGAGACGATGGTGACAACCAGAATGAATGGCGCAACTTGGCGCATGAGTTCCTCCTTGAACGACATCGTGCTTCCTTAAGTATCGTCCAGGTTGCCCGCGCGGCGCTACTCAAAAAACACGTCGCGGAATCATGCCAATTTCGGCCATATCCGTCAATGCAGATTGCCAGCACGCTAGCAAGCCCGGTGATTCGTGGCACCACGGCAACGCTAGCACTACTTCATGGGAGGGATTTGCTCACGCTTCTTCTCCCACTTTTCGAACGCTGCGGCCCGTTGCTCCTCGGTCGAGAACCCGATCGAGCGAATGTTGTAGAGATAGTTCGGATCGGTGGTGATGCGGGGGAAACCGAAGTCTTTCGGATCTTCGCCAGCCAGGTGCAGCACGGCCACCAAAGCGACATCTTTCAGCAGCGTGGTGAATTGATCGCCTTGGACCGATGGCAACGTCACCTTGGTGTCGTCTTGCAGGTACTTGTCCAGAAAGTCGATGTCTTCTCGGTCGCCCAGTTTGGCAATCGCCAGCATCGAGTACATCATCTGCTGCGTCACGTTTACCGAGCTGAACTGGCCGAAGCTATTTGGGCTGGCACGTTTGGTCAGCAGTTCTCGCGCCAGCAATCGACCGCTCTTGATGCCTTCCCGCAGACAGGTCGTCAGTACGATATACTGCATCTCTTCCGTGAAACGAGTCTCTTTCATGTTCTCTAGCAGCCACGAGTCGAAAACGCTCATCAGCGGAGCACTTCGCTCTGGGTCTTGCAGACTGGCCGTGATTTGCGGCGCTGCCAGCAGGAACTGAATTTGGGTCATCGAAGGGAGCGAGATCCGAATGTCGGTATACGACGTCGCATGCAACATCGCCGCGGCACTGCCTTCGGTGATTTGCACCTGACCGGGACCATACAATTCTTCCCGCAGCTTGTTGGCTCGCTGAAAGACCATGTAGTCGATCGTCTGGGGACGTGTTTCGATCGCCACCAGCAAGTCCCATTGGCTCTCGAGCATGCTGACGTACAGCTTGCGTGTTTCGGTCGTGTCGCCGTGTCGCTCTTGGAAACGCTTCCATCCCGGCAAGTCGACGCCGGGCTGCTTGGCGATGAAGTCCTGGAAACTTTTCCGGCGGAACTGATCGGAAAGGATCTCGTACAGCGTGTTGGCTCGCAGACGGATTTCAGGGTCAGGCGAGGTCCGGGCCTCTTGCAGCAGCGGCAGGATCTCGCGGCCGCGCTGCATGATCTCGGTTTCGGCCTGCTCGCGAAGCAGAAATTCGTCCGCGCCGAGCTTCTCGATCAACTGCTCGGAAGTCAGCTTCGGCGGAGTTGGGCCAGAAGCTTCGGGCGGTTCGGCTGCGGAAACCATCCCAGAGCCCAGGATGGCGATTCCCCAAACGAGGCTGAGCGAAGCGAATGGCAGCGTCGATTTCCCAGGCAAATCACGGCTCCTGGCGGGCGGGACGAAAGGATTGCTAGCTAAAAACGGACTTTCTATTGTAGTGGTCGAAAGGCCGATGCGTCTACGAATAGTTTTATCCGGCCATTTTCGCAAGGAGGTACCCTTCGCTTTGACCGTTACGATTGTTCCGACTTCTACCGAAAATCCCTTGAACGGTGATGCAAATTCCCCATCGTCGTGGCTAAATCTTCCAGCCGCCGAACCACGACGTGGATCACTTTGTTGACCCGTTCGAGCTTTCCCTGGGCGATGAATGACGTCGCATGTCGGGCCACCTGATCGAACCGTTGCCAGATATGAGTATGAACGACGAGGTTCGCCGTACCGGTTTCGTCTTCGATGGTGACGAAGGTAATTCCCTTGGCGGTGCTGGGACGTTGCCGGATCAGAATCAGCCCGGCGACCTTCACCAGCTTGTCGTGCGGATGGGTCGCCAGTTGCTCCGATCGCAGCACGCCGAGCTGATCCAACCGCTCGCGATAGAACGAAATCGGATGCTGCCGCAAGGTAAGCCCGGTCGAAAGATAGTCGGCATATACTTCCTCGCGATCGGACAAGCTGGGCAGTGACGAGGCCTCTTCGCGCTCGCCCCAACCCAATCCCAGCAGCGGTTTCTGCGTGGTATCTTGCGGCGCGTCGAGGGCATCCCACAACGCCTTTCGTCGATCGAGTCGCATCGAGCCAAACGCATCGGCCCGCGCGAGTGCTTCGATCGCGCCTCGATCGATTCCGGTCCGCAGCGAGACATCTTCAATTGAACGATAGGGGGAAGATCGCTGGGCCAACACTTGCCGGGCGGCCAGCTCTTTCAGTCCCCGAACCATGCGCAGTCCCAGCCGCAATGCCAACGAGAACTTCCCAGCGGCTTCGGCCGGAACACGTTCGAGCGTGCAGTCCCAGTTACTGAGATTCACATCGACCGGGCGGACCTCGACGCCATGATCGCGGGCATCGCGAATCAACTGGGCCGGAGCATAGAACCCCATCGGCTGACTGTTGATCAACGCGGCGGTGAAGATGGCATGGTGATAACATTTCAGCCAAGCCGAGACATACACCAGGTTGGCGAAGCTGGCGGCATGCGACTCAGGAAAGCCATACTCGCCGAACCCCCGTATCTGGTTGAACAGTCGTTCGGCGAACTCGGCGCTGTGGCCATTCTCGCGCATGCCGACCATCAGCTTACGACGGAACGTATCGATAATGCCCGGGCGACGCCAGCCTCCCATCGCCCGCCGCAACTGATCGGCTTCCCCCGGAGTGAACCCTGCCGCGGCGACCGCCAACTGCATCGCTTGTTCTTGAAACAACGGCACGCCCAAGGTCCGTTCTAAAACGCTTCGCAGTTGTGGCGTGGGGCAAGTATCGGCGAGTTCCTGTTCGAGCTGGTCGCGATCCATATCGCGACGTCGCAGGTAAGGATGCACCATGTCCCCTTGGATCGGCCCGGGCCGAACGATTGCGACTTCAATCACCAGATCGTAAAAGCAGTTGGGACGTAGTCGCGGCAACATGCTCATCTGAGCCCGGCTTTCAATCTGAAAGACCCCCATCGTGTCGGCGTCGGAGATCATCTGATAGACCACCGGGTCGTTCGCTTCGCGAAAATCGGTCAGCTTCTTTTGTTCGCCATACTGCTCGTTCAAAAAGGTGAAGGCCCGGCGAATCGCGGTCAGCATTCCCAGCGACAAACAATCGACCTTCAAGATCCCCAACTCGTCGAGATCGTCTTTGTCCCACTGAATCACCGTGCGGTCGGTCATCGCGCCGTTTTCAATCGGGACCAGTTCGCACAATGCTCCTTGGGTGATGACCAGCCCGCCGACATGCTGCGACAGATGGCGAGGGAAGCCGATCAGGTCGCGGACCAGCAGCAGCAGTTGCCGCCCCAGCCGCGACTTGGGATCGATGCCGACCTGCTCGAACCGCAGCGAAAGCAATTCTTCATCGAGCCGGTGATCGATGTTCTTGGCCAGCGTGTCGATCCGATCGAGCGATAACCCGAGCGCCTTGCCGACATCACGAACCGCCGAACGGGGACGATAGGTCACCACCACCGCCGTCATGCCGGCGCGTTCTCGGCCATACTTTTCGTAGACGTACTGAATGACCTCTTCGCGACGTTCGTGCTCGAAGTCGACGTCGATATCAGGGGCTTCGTTCCGTTCGCGACTGATGAATCGCTCGAACAGCAATTGCGTCGACAAAGGATCGACCGCGGTCACGCCGAGGCAAAAACAAACCGCCGAGTTCGCCGCCGAGCCGCGGCCTTGATACAAAATGCCCCGGGTCCGCGCGAATCGCACGAGGTCGTACACCGTTAGAAAGAAGGCTTCGTAATGCAGCGATTCAATCAGGTCGAGTTCGTGCTTCAAGGCATCGCAGATCTTCTGCGGAACCTGCTGTCCGTAATGATGCCGTGCCCCCTCCCACGCCAGGCGGCGCAAGTACTGCACCGGCGTTTCTCCCTGGGGAGCAAGCTCGCGCGGGTACTCGTATCGCAGTTCGTCGAGCGAAAACTGGCACTGGTCGGCCACCCACATTGTCCGGCGGATTGCTTCGGGAACCATCGCGAACAAGCTTTGCACTTCTTCCAGCGGCCGCAGGTGACGCTGGGCGTTGGGTAGCAGCTCGTCTTCCAGTTGGGCAACGGTTGCTCCGACGCGGGTCGCCGTCAACACATGCTGAAGGACCATCCGATCGGGGACGTGATACAGCACGTTACCAGAAGCAACCAGCGGAATCTGTGCCTTGCGCGAGAGCTCTTGCAGTTGCGTCAGGCGCTGTTGGTCGTCTGTTCCCAGATAGAGTTCGGCCAGCAGGCTGCAACGTTCGCCGAACATCTCGGAGAAGGGGGCCAGATCGCGGGCCGCGCAAAGATTCCCTTGCCAGTCTGGCACCACCAAGGCCAGCAAACCATGATGATGTTCAGCCAGATCGGCCAGGCTCAAACGGCATTCCCCCTTGGGTGCCTGACGACGGCCGAGCGTGATCAAGCGTGCCAGCCGACCATAGGCGGCGCGATCGGTTGCCAGCAGAACGACCGTCGGAGCATCTTCCAAAGTGACCTCAGCCCCGACCAGCAGCTTGATGCCGGCCAGCTTGGCGGCAGCATGGGCTCGGACCACGCCGGCCAGCGTGTTGCGGTCGGCGACGGCAATCGCTCGATAGCCAAGACTGGCGGCCTGATTGACCAGTTCGTCGGCGTGCGAGGCCCCTTCCAGAAACGAGAAGTTCGTTTTGCAGCGGACCTCGGCGTAGGGAAAGATAGACGCCGCCCAGGCATCGCTGGCGAGGGCTTGTTCTGGCTCACGTTTATCGTAAACAGGCGTGTCAGGCATCGCGTTTCTTCCTGAAACTGATGGTGGTGGTCGATACTCAAAGATGTCAATCTCGGGCAGCCCAACTCACGACCCTCCCGGTCTGATGCGAGGCTTGGGTTGCCGGCGGAATTAGTCGAAGCTGCCGTGCAGGTACCAGTCTTGCCGGGTAAGCTCGCGGAAGATCCAGAAGCGATGCCCAGTGGTTGTTTCCACGCGATAATAATCGCGCCGAACGGCTCGGCGACGCCACCAACCGGTCTCGATCCGTTCCGGTCCCCAATGACGTTCGACCTGGTGATGTTCTCCCTGCCAGCGAAACTGAATCGGAGGTCCATCCGGCATGACCGCCGTCACGTCGATCGGCGTCGGACTGCTTTGCAGTTGCCAGGGACGTTCCAGCGGACCGAACTCACTGCGGCGCGTGGTGCGGCGCGGTGGTTGTCCTACTAAAGGTGTGTGACTGAAGGCTAACTCTGGCTGGGCATCGGCGACCAGTCGCGGCCGTACCACGGCATCGCGTCCCAAGCGACTCGCCAGCCGATCGACCAGGCCTGATATCTCTTGCGAATGATCCGGCGGGGCGCTCGAGTCTTTCCACGACATCTCTTGAAACAAAGACTGCTGACGCTTCTCGAGCCGGGCGAACTGCACCACCTGCATCGTGACCTCTTGAATCGGTCCCGGAATGCGGATGCGTTCGAATTGGGTGTCGACCAGGCCACGCAGATGCTTGTTGCAAGAAGATGGACGAAACAAACCAACTTCAAACGAGGTCTCGCGACGGTTGGCCGTTTGCAAGACGCACGTCAGTTTCAACGCGCCCAGATCGTGAGCCGCCAGTTGCTGCAGCAGTTGCGACAGCAGCCGCATCACCATCGTGTGAATGCTTTCGGGATGATCGGTCGGGTGCTCTAGTATCCACTGGGCGGCGAATTGCTGCGGTAAACGAGCGGCCTGCATCACCTCGGTTTTGTGTCCGAGTACCTGGTCGAGTCGTACTAGCGGTTCCATCCCCAAACGGGCTTTCAGTTCGCCGCGTGGGACCTGCATCAGTTGGCCGACGTGATAAAGCCCCAGCAAGTGCAACGTTTCGACCAGCGTCGCCGGAATACGTAACGCTTCGATCGGCAGCTGCCGAACCAGGCTCTCTTGCTCGGTATCCGAGGAAACGAGCGTTCGTCCGGTTCCGTCGCGCTGGGCAAGTTCTGCTGGTGGATGATGTGCCAGCCCCCACGCCGTGCCGATGTTGCCTGCCAGGGCGAGCGAACTTTTCAAACCGATCCGGGCAAAGCCTTGCTGAACCTGGCACAGAAAGGAGTCTTCTCCACCGAATAAAGGAGCCAACCCACTGGCATCCAGCAGCAAGGTATCGGCGGGCTCGCGCTGTTCGACATCGACACAGGGACTGAATCGACAAGCCCAGCGCGCTAGTTTCTCTAACGCTTCTCGATCGGCGGCGGGGTCGTAAGGACGATGCGTCATCGCCTCGGTCGCCGATAAGCCGCGGGCTTGTAGCAACGTGTTGACCTCGGCCACCGGCATACCGGGACGAATGCCCATCTGATAGCCCCGATCGCAGCACGCCACCACGCATTGTCCGCGACGCTCGACCTGGGAAAGGACCTGAACGCGATCGCGCTGCTCAGGCTCGCTGGCTTGCCAGCGTTGGATGGGCCAATTGGGAAGCCAGACTGCCAGAATACGCTTCATGAATCTCGCCCGTTTGCTCGTCGATTGTCAGATCTACCTTGCCATCTCCCAGATAGCCACGACACCGCAGCAGTTCCACATGCAGCCCCCAACCACAAGCGGTCGGGCGAGGGGACACCTGCCAGCGAAGCTCAGCCCAGGAAGGAGATCCTCGAACTTCCGACGGACGCACCAGCAGCCCCAGGCCATCGCTTTGCTCGGCCGCGAGTTGCAAGCGGCGATAAGCGTAGCTATCCATCTGGCGCGGAAAGCCAAGCACCGCACCTACTGCCGGGCAACGCAAAGCTTGTTCTAAAGACCACAACGCCTGTTTCTCGTCGGTGGGGCGAACCAGCACGATACGATTCAGGTCGAGCCCCATGCCGGAAAGAGCAGGGGAGTACAGCGTGCTGCCTCGGCGGGCTGATGAATCGACGATCACCAGCGTCTGCCCCGCGCGGCAAGCTTGCCGGGCCGCGGTCAGCGCCAGGTATTGGGCCCCGCTGCCAGCTCCCTCCGCCAACCATTCGATCAGGCTCCCTCGCAGTAAGCCTTCGCGTGGCAGCATTCGGTCCAAAGCCCGGCATCCGCAAGAGACCGTTTCTCGGCTGGCCGGCCGAGATCGCTCCATCTCACGCAGCTGGGCGTTCAACTGATCGATCTTGACCCGATCGGGGATCGTGGGGGTCGACAACATGGCATGTACTCTCCTGCGAGACCAGAAACGAATTTCCCTTCGCTGGCACATGTATACATGCGTACACCAATCCTTGTCAATCATTCACTCGGGGCTTTTCCCTGGAAAATCCCGAGTTGGCATGATTCCCAACTTTTCCATTTTTTTATCTGGCAGCGACTGGTATCATTCGGCCATATCTTCACCCCCCCACTTCAAATAGCCCCCATCCCCCTATGAGAACAAATCAATCAACCGTGCCTTATTGGGTGTTCGCCTTCCTGATTCTGCTGCCTGTCAGCCTTCATGCCGAAGAAGAACTTCGCACGTGGACCGATCAAACCGGCAAGTTTCAAATCGAAGCGCGGCTGCACGAGGTGAAGGGAAACCAGGTCACCCTGCACACCAAAGATGGTCGCGAGATCGCCGTTGCGATTGATGTCCTGAGCGAGAAAGATCAGGCATTATTGAAGAAGCAGCCTGCCGCGAATCCGTTTGGCGGCGGGACTATGCTCTCTAACAAGCCAGAAACAAAGCCAACCCCGACCGGGCCACCGCAAGAGCTGCTAACCAAAGAAGCCATGCCGACTGAACTTCCGGTCGGAGGTCAGCCAATCGGCTTATCGATCAACAGCGAGCCAACGGCAATCGCGGCTGACCCAGGCCCGGCCGCGGCCACCTTCCATCCATTCTCGACCGAGCTTGAGAAGGTCGACGCCTATGCCAAGCTATCGCGACCAGTCCTGGTCGAACCGGAGCAAGCGTTGTACGCCATCTCGGTACATCGCGTGGGGAATTCGGTTTCTCCCGATCACTTCGGAAGGCTGTACCTCGCTTCCCCTCAGCACCCTGAAGGTCAGGTCGTGCTCGATCTGCCCGAAACGCTGGTCCTGCTCGATCACTATCCGGCAACCGATCGCACGCTGATCGTTGTGGGTGTCGACAGCCCCAGCCAACGTGGTGGCGACCTGGTGCTGCTGGAAGGTCTTGCCGCTGGAATGCCAACCGCTCTGGCACGATGGCATTTGCCCGAATGGCAGAAGCCAGGCTTCAAGCCGAAAGTGGAATATGCCCGGCTACTCGACAGCGAGAAGGCTGTCGTTCAGGTCAACAGTTCGATCTATGTCTGGGACCTGCAAGCCGGCAAATCGATCTTCACCATGAAAGATGCTCGCCCCGGCAAGCTGCAACTCAGTGGAGGTCAGCGTTACCTGGCCATTCCCAACCGAGGCGCCGTTTGCGTGGTCGACTTGAAAGAAGGGAAGCAACTTTGTGCGTTGCCATTTTCAACACCGACCACGCCAGAAGTAGCGTTCTCGCCCGATGGCACTAAGTTAGCCATGATTGCCGGAAATCAGTATCAGACCTGGAACTTGCCCGAGGCTTCCGTCCAGCATGAAGGAACCATCGCGCAGACGATGGGCGTCTTCTTCGGTTGGCTTGACGACGAACTGCTGCTGACCCAAATGGGAGGCGTGATCGACCCGGCACTCGGCGCATCCCTCTGGCGTTATACGCTTCCCCCGGGGAACGAGACCCCAACCACACAGCCAGGCGGAGTGGTGATGCTCAACGGATCGTCGACAACGCCGAAATCGATGTTGGCAGTCGAGGTACCGCATGCCCCCGTTAAAGCAGTCCGTCAGAAACTGGCCGACGGAGGAGACGATATCTTCCTGACACGATCAGGGACAGAAGTCGCGTTGAAGGTCGAATCGCTGCCTGACGTCGACGAAAAGATCATCCTCGACGGGTTGAAAACGGCTGTCGAACGTGCCGGCTGGGTGGTAAATCCGGACGCCTCGATCGTTCTCGTTGCGAAGATCGACCGTGCCGACGAAATCAACTTGAACTTCCGCTTTATCGGCGGCGCACCGGCCGGAGCTCAGCAAACGGCTCGCCTGAAGCCTTACACCAACAGTCTCGAGATCCGTCATGGGGACGACATTCTGTGGAAGCGTCACCGCGAGAACATGGTGCCACGTCTCCTGCGGATTGAAGATGGCGAGACCGTGCAACAGGCCGTCACCCGTTACGAACGCGCCGACCCTGAGTACTTCTCGCGACTGCAGATCCCGCCCCGTATCTTGAAACCTGAAGTTTCACAAAGCATCGGACGCAGCACAATCCAAGACCAGAAATGGCGAGACTAACCGCCGACGCGACTATGCCGAGTCGGCTTCCATGTTGACCAAGATGCGGCCCGCTTCGACCTTCACCTCGAAACAATCGAGGTGAATCGAGCTGAGCTGATGCTTGCCGCTGGTAACGTCGTATTGCCAGCCATGCCAAGGACACGTCACGATGTTGCCACACAACTCGCCTTGTCCGACCGGGCCACCTTGATGCGCGCACATGCCATCGGTGGCGAAGAATCCATCTTCGGTATGATAGATGGCCACCATCTGTTTGGCGGCCACCACTTCCATTGCCTGGCCGACCGGACAGTCGGCTTCCGCGGCAACATCAACCCAGTTGGGCATTCGCAAATCCTTTCGTGGCAAGTCTAGTTGTTGGCGTCTTCGGGCTTCAAATGCTTGTCGAAGAAGTTCCGCGTTTCGAGCAGCATCTTGCGGAACGTTGGTCCGCTGAAGCCGTGCCCTTCGTTCTCGTACATCACCAGCTTCGAGTCGCGTCCTGCCTTTCGCAGAGCCGCGTCAAACTCGACCGACTGCTGGTAAGAGACCAGGGCGTCTTTGTCTCCCTGAAATGTCAGGATCGGCACGGTCTTATCGTCGATATGCAGCAGCGGCGAGGCATCGATCTTCGCTTGCGTCGGGCCTTCACCTACGAACTCGTCAACCATTTGCTTCACGGCTGGATTGCCGCTGATCGCATCGGCGGTCGCTTTATCGCGAAGATCGGCCGGGCCATAAATATTGACGACCGCTTGCACGCGCGTCGACGTTTCACCCGAAGCCGCCACGTCGGTTGTTCCCAGCAGCGAAACCAGGTGCCCACCCGCCGAATCGCCAGCGGCCCCGATGCGGGAAGGATCGATGTTCAGCTTCTCGGCGTTCTCGCGAATCCAGCGGACTGCCTGGCGACAATCGTCGATCGCGGCCGGCCATTGATTGACGAGCTTCCCCTCGGCATCGCGACCAACCAAACGGTACGAGATGCTAACCGCGACGTAGCCATGCGGTACCAGGTGATGGGCCAGGGCGACTTCGGCTCCGGCCTGGCGATTTCCGCCCCGCCAACCACCACCATGCACCAGCAGCACAACGGGAAGTGGTTCGGCCGATGCTTCCGCCGGTGAGTAGATATCGGCCATCAGCTCGACATCGCCCGCTTTGCCGTAAACAACATCACGTTCGACGTTCACGTCGGCGGCAAACGTGACCGAGCAGCCGATCAGAATCAACAGCAGGGCAGTGAAGGGACGGATCATGAGTTGGGTTCCGGGACGAGAGATGGAGGAACGATAGGTCGAGGGGTGAGCTCTATTCTCGCCCAACGCGCGGCGCCACTCAACTCCCTGGGGCTGACTAACCGTCAACCGGATTCTCAGGCGTTTCCAGCGTTAGTTGAAAGAAGCCCAGGTCGAGCCAGCGACCAAACTTGAACGCCGCTTGCGGGATCGTTCCCGAATGCTGAAAGCCAAGCTTCTGGTGCAGGCGAATGCTTCCAGTGTTGCTCATATCGATTCCGCCCACCAGCACATGCTTGCCTTGCTTCTTTGCGGCCGCGATGACCTGCTCGAGCAGCGCTTGCCCAAGCCCTTTGCCGCGATGATCTTTGTGGACGTAGATCGAATGTTCAACCGTGTATTTGTAAGCGGGAAAAGGACGAAAGGTTCCGTACGAAGCGAACCCCATCAGTTGGCCTGCGTCGTCGATCGCTCCGATCACGGGGAAGTCGCCCAGACGTTTGTTTTCAAACCAGGTCACCATGCTTTCCGCTGGCCGCGGATGATAGTCATAAAGCGCCGTGGAATGGACGATCGCGTCGTTCAAGATATCCAGGATCGCCGCGGCATGTTCCTGGTAGGTGCAAGTGACAAACGTCATACAAGGTGGTCTTTGAAGCGGTGAAACGTTTTCAGGCCATCATAGCACAGGGCAGTCGTCCGCGCTGAGGCGGTCGGCCGAATCGCTGAACCTGCCGAACTGCAAAAAATGAACCACTTCGGCCTGGACCTCCCGTTTCACCAACACCCAGTTGTGACCACACCCCACCGTGATGTGATCGCGCTGATTCGCGACGAAGGTACTGGCCATCGCCACCAAGGCATCTTGCCGGCAACCAATCACGCCGATGTCCATCGATGGAAACGGAGGCAGATGATGGACCAGACTTTCGGGGGCGGCCGAGATCTCATTCAGGGCAGGGCAGATGCCACGCAGTCCCATCCCAAACCAGCCAGCGACGAGCGAGCCATGGTTGGGTGGCGCCAGCAGCACCGCGCGGCCAGGTCGGCTCCAGTTCATCTCGGCGAGGGTTGCTCGCAAGATGATGCCACCCATGCTGTGCGTGACGAAGTGGACGGGCTGGTCATCGTCGGCAAACGTCTCGAGGAACAGCCGCAACCTTCGAGCGTGATCGCGGAGCCCGTTGAAGGTGCTCCAGTAACCCCAACGCGTCGCCGTGAATTCGTGCCGGGTCAGATACCGCGCCAAGGGCCCCATCACGATTGTGTTCGCGCCGATCCCATGGATCACAACCACCCGGCCCGACCGATAAACCGGGTCGGCGGTCGTCTGTTGTGCAAATGGCTCGGTTGCTGAGGTAACAGGATCGGTCATTGCAGAGGAAGTGGTATCGTCGATCAGCCAGTAAGTCAGGTGCTTTCCTATTGTAGGCTCCCGTGACGAGTGGCAATGGTTAACTCGGGTTGTGCCAACACCTTGAAGAACTCCCCGTGCAGGCGGGCGGAAGCTGCCATCAAAAGTGTAGCTTCGAGCGAACTTTTCCTGACTGCGGCCAACACGAAGTCAAAATGCTCAACTGAAGCCAATTTCCCGCGACAGTTGCCGAGAAATCGAAGTTTGCCGTCGCAAACATCCCTACCGATGGGTTATTATGGGAATCGATCGCCGTTGGATCGAAGACACTCACTTTAAGGAGTTTCGGATGCCCCGTTTTGCGTTCGCCCTGGTTTTGACTTGCTCGCTGTTGATCGCCGGGAATGGTGACCTATATGCCCAGACGACTAGCAACACTTCGGGCTCGTCCATCTCGCTTGGCCAGGCACTGGCCGGGGTGCGTTGGCAAGGCCGGATGCCATCGGAAGCGGTCATTGGCGACAAGACGCCGATCGTGATGGTCTACGCCTCATGGTGTCCCAAGTGCAACGTCTGGTCGCCGGACGCCTTCAATCAGATTCGCGAATCGATCAAAGACAAGCCGATCGTTTTATTCGCGATCAACGCTGACGAAACGACCCGCGGCGTGAACTACGCCTTAGAGCGCAATCTGGTCGGCCCCAACATCTTTCATGGCGACGATCCTTCGATCGTCAAACGGATGGGCCTCGACTCCGAGTTGTTCAAGTATTCCGTCTTCCAGGATGGCATGCAGTCTGACAGCGGTTCGGTCGGATCGTACTTCCCCGGTCCCAACGACTCCAAAGACTTCGCCATCGTGCGAAAGCTGAAGACCGGCATGAACGGCGAGTTCTCGGTACTCAGCCCCGACATGTCGGAAGGTTTGAAGCAACTGCTCTGGCCGGCCGAAGTTGGCAGCAAGCTCGACGAGCGTTCGCTACTGTCGATGCGGAAGAACATGGACGACGACCTCATCTCTGAGTTTAACTCGGCAGTCAGCGGCTTTCTCAATCGCCAGGTCGAAAAGATCAAGGCTTCCCGCGAAGGCTCGATGCCGGAACGCCTGGCCGGGTACGAACTGGCCGAACAAGTGGCCACCGACTTCAAGTCGACGCCCCAAGGACGTGCCTGTCGCGAATTGGTCGATCAGCTGAAGGAAGACGAAACCTTTCAGGACGAGTTGACCGCTAAGAAGCTGTACGAGCAAGGCATGCAGAAAGCGAACTCCGCCGTGACGCTTCGCCGCGCGATGGGTCGCGTGATTAGCCGTTATCCGGAAACGCACTTCGGCAAAGAAGCCCAGAAAGCGGTCGACTCGGCGAGCTAACCAGCTTCCAAGCTGGTGACGCCATAGATCCACCCATGATCTAGCGCCGGCACCGGCCCCAGGTACATGCGCGTGCACTCGAAGACTTGCTGCATGCCAAACTCTTGGCACATCGCCCACGCGTCCGGATTGTTCTCCGGCGCGTCGAGGAAAACCGGCCCGGTCTTTGCGCGGGCCAACGACGCGTGCATCAATTGCCGCGCGACATTGCCATCGGCAGCGAACAATGGCCCAATCTTCCAACCGCTGCGGCATGCTCTTAAAACGCAGTAACCTTTCAGCTCTCCTTGCTGATGAACGCCCAGCCAATGGACGCCTGGCTGCGAGGTCCACGCCTTCAAGTAAGCATCGCGCGGTCCCGGAAAGCCATACTGGTCAAGCTTCGCCACGGCATCCCAATCGGCGGCGGAAAGCTCGACGACATCGGGCGTTTCGCCAGCCGAGATACTCTCGGCATCGACGCTGAAGCGACAATGCCGCGTGAAGATCTCGAAGCCACCTTTGTGATAGAACGGAATCATGCTGGTGACCGCGTCCATCCCGATCGTTCCGCCTGATTCCAGCCGCGACTGCAGTCGATCGCGTCGGGCATACCAAAGCTGCCGCCCCAGACCTTGGCCACGAAATTCAGGCTTCATGATGAACAAGCCCATGAAGCCATAGCTCGGCCCATGATAGAACGCGCCACCAGCCCCCGCCATCTGACCGTCGACTTCGATCGCCATGAAACCTTCAGGATCGGTTCGCCAAAAGCTTTCCGCGTCGTGCAGGCCAGGATTCCAGCCTTCGCCAGCGGCCCATTCCACTAGTTCAAACGCTTCGGCCTGGGTGGTGTTGCGGATGGTCATGATCGGGTTCCTTGAGGGTGACTCATCATCGATTGCGGTCATTCTAGCCAGAAGCTTCACCGTATGGGGAATGGAGGTACCTACTTGCCTCGCGCCGCGGCACGAAGTAGGGTCGAGGGAAACCATTCCCCATCCCGCCACAGGAAAACCTACCATGCGATTGTCGCTGACTCTCTTCTTTTTGCTTGCTTTGCTGCTGCCACTTGCAGCCTCGCCGGTCTCAGCTCAGGAAAAAGACGCCGACAAAACCACGTGGCACGATATTACAACGTGGGGTGTCGAAGGACGCATTCTGCCCGATCAGGAACGTGCCCGCTGGTTCGACCGCTTGCCAGCTTCGGCGGAAGGCAAAGTCACCGACGCCGTGTGGAACCTCAGCCGTGACAGCGCCGGCATGATGGTCCGTTTTGAAACCGACGCCACCGATCTGCAGATTCACTACAAGCTGAAGGACGCGGGCCTCGCGATGCCACACATGCCGGCAACCGGCGTCAGCGGCGTCGACTTGTATGCCCGCGACAGCGACGGCAAATGGAAGTGGGTCGCCGTGACCAAGCCTTCCAGCCAAGAGATGAACACGACCTGGATTAATGGTCTGGCTCCAGGCTATCGAGAGTACGCCGCCTATTTGCCGCTGTACAACGGTATCGAGTTTCTGAAGATCGGTGTGCCTGCCGACGCTAAGTTCAAGGGCTTGGCCCCACGCGACAATCCGATCGTCTTCTACGGCACGAGCATCACGCACGGTGCATGTGCCAGCCGTCCTGGCATGGTGCATACCGCGATTCTCGGTCGCTGGTTCGATCGTCCTGTCGCCAACCTGGGCTTCTCGGGCAACGGCAAGATGCATGAAGAAGTTGCCGACTATCTGGTGCAGGTCGACGCGGCTGTTTACGTGATCGACTGCCTGCCAAACATGAACGCTGAGATGGTCGAAAATCGAACCGTGCCGCTCGTGAAGCAGTTGCGAGCCGCCAAGCCAGAGACGCCGATCGTGCTGGTCGAAGATCGTCGCAACACGAACGATTGGATCTTGCCTGGTCGCAGCAAGCATCACACCGCCAACCATGCGGCGTTGAAGGCTGCCTACAAGCAGTTGACCGATGCCGGCGTGAAGAACCTCTATTACATCGAAGGGGACACGCTTTACGGTGACGACACCGAAGGGGCCACCGACGCCTCGCATGCCAGCGATCTGGGCTTCATGCGTCAGGCCGAAGCGTTCCGCCCGGTTCTGGAAGAAGCCCTCGGTTCGTCGAAGTAGGCACGTTCCGCCTTACTCTGCCAGCCAAGGCACCGCCGGGCAAACGATAGGATCGTCCGGCGAAAGATTCACACCGAAATGCTCGGCCAACAGGTCGAGCATTTCCTGTTTCGAACCGATCGGATGCTTCTTCGCCACGCCATTGGCATCGCGTATCGAGAACTCGTCGTTCAGCATCGTTAATCGCACGCCATTGGGAGCGGCCCGGGAAACCATCAACAGGTTCCGGAAGCGCGAGCCAGGATGCGTCGAGGTGAACCAGTTGGCCACTTCGCGATCGATCAGCGGCATCTCTTCCAGGCTCATCTCGTACAAGTCTTGCCATTCGCCTTGAAGCAGCGCCTGGTGGTAATAGAGCGAGCCCGACTTCACGATGCGTCGCCTTTCGTGCGGGGTCGACTGCGGTTCGTCCGTCAGCAACCGCAAGGCGGCGGTCGGGCTAAGACCACCGACCCCCACGTCGGCCAGCCACGACATGCCCTCCAGTTCAATCCGCACAATCAAGTGGGTCCGCGGCGTGACTTGCTCGCGCGGGTAGCCAATCTTGACCCGAGCACTCAGCGGCCGGACCTCGAATCCGAGTGTTTCCAAAGCGAGTAGCAGCAGACCGTTTTGCTCGAAACAGTAGCCACCCCGACGATCGTGGATCAGTTTCTGCTGGATCGAAGCCGAATCGAGCCGGACTGGTCGCTGCATCAGGGGATCGAGATTCTCAAACGGAATGGTCAGAACATGCCGCTCGACAATGCCATGCAACGTCTCGACACTGACCTCGCGTGATCCGGTGTAAGCGATCCGAGAAAAGTACGCGTCGAGGTCCAATGGAGCTTGCGGAAGATCGGAAACAGGGGCTGAGATATTCAATGACACGACGGGAGGACTTTCTAACGAACTAGAAACCTGACTTAAGCAATGGGGCGACTTCGTTATACGACGACTTGTCATTCTTCTGACAGCCCCATCCCAATACCATGCGACACTCATCTCTTCTGAGCATTGTTTCGCAATCAGGTTCGCTGCCCCCCTGGTTGGCGCCAACGAATCAGATATTTTTACAATGCCACAAAGCTTTTTTTCGTTGAACGTTTCTTCAGGTCACCTTAAACTGATATGAGCACTGCCCATTTAGGGGCCATTTTCCCCTATTTGTGACTGCTTTAGGCTCAAGATTCTTTTCGCATGCCTTATCTCTGCCCATTCGGCGCAGTTCATTTATTCTCCATATTCCCCATAGTACCGCTATGGGACTCGCTAAAGGGTAACCCTATGAGTCATCGCTGTGATTGGTTGCGTTCCGGCCGCAAAACGGCTGGGTTCACGCTGGTCGAGTTGTTGGTGGTGATCGCGATCATCGGCGTCTTGATTGCGCTTCTGCTGCCGGCCGTTCAACAGGCCCGCGAAGCGGCGCGCCGAATGCAGTGCACCAACCATCTGAAGCAGTTTGGTTTGGCGCTCCATAACTATCACGATGTCCATCTGGCCTTCCCGCCGGCCGTGATCAACCCGGGTTGTCTCGGTGGTGGTTCGTCGCCGTTTCCAACGAACATGAAAGACAACGTTCGCGACATCACCGGCCATCTGCTGATCTTGCCATTCCTGGAACAGGGCAACCTCCACGATCGCCTTGACTTCCGTAAGCCAATGGGCCTGGCCGCGCATGGCGACACAACGACCCCCACCGCGGCTGATGCCGCTGCCAATATGGCCGTTCTGCAGGGAACTCGAATCGATATGTTCGCGTGTCCTTCCGATCCGTTCGATCGCCCTGGCACCAGCACTGATTCCAACTATTACTACAGTCAGAACTATTACCGTACCAGTTACAGCTTTATGAACAGCGACTGGTCGGATCATGGCGACAACGCTCGTCTGCTGTGGAATGCCCCGAACAATACTGCGGAACGCCGACCTGTCTTCGGGATCAACTCTTCCGGCAAGTTTCGCGATGTCACCGACGGGCTGAGCAACTCGGTCATCGTCGGCGAATCACGGATGGAAAAGTACGATCACGACTGGGGCCCGTTCTGGGGAACGTGGACCAACACCTTCTGGCTGCGAATGTCGGAAGGGATCAACAAGCCTTATACGCCTCCAGATCCGCGTCCGTATGCACGTGCTCCGGGTAGCCACCATCCTGGCGGCTGCAACGCTTTGTTCGGGGATGGCTCGATCCACTTCCTGTCGGAAACCACCGACCAGAACACGTTGCTTTACCTCGCACGCATTGCCGACGGCAAAGTGATCAGCGACTACTAAATCTCTCCGAGGCGGAATATGACGACCATTGAAGCAACGAAAAAACTGGCCCAGGCCTGGCCGCTCGTCATCGCACTGGCGGCCATCGTCGGGTGCTCGTCTGGCTATTCCAGTGGCGAGAAGCTGGCCCCGGTTACCGGAACCGTCACGGTCAACGGCAAACCGATGGCTGGCATCAACGTGATGTTCGAGCCGGTCGAATCAGGCGGTGCCTCGCGCGGCACAACCGACGATGAAGGCAAGTTCGAGGTCTATTTCACCTTGAACGAAAAGGGGGCGATCCCTGGCAAGCACCACGTTCAGTTCGAGCTAAAAGGGGAGGGAGTCGACCCGAACCTGATCCCCAAGAAGTACGCCTTCGGTTCCCCAGGAATCGATGCCGAAGTCAAGCCAGAAGGACCGAATGATTTTAACTTCGACCTGACCAAATAATCCGACAACCGCTCGAGACGCCCCAACGGAGTTTTGCTGGGCAGCAGGCTCTGGTGGCCATCAATGCGACGCCGCAGGACTTGCTTCTGCGGCGTTTTTTTTATGGGCTTGAAGATCGCGTGGCGGAAAGAGCGTGCCTACGCAGTTGCCCCAAACGTGGCCGGTATTGTCGGGGCAGTGACTCGCAGTGAGCAGACGATCATCATGCAATCGCTTCTCACATTTGTCTTGGCGATACTGGTCGTTATCGCCGCAACGCACGTCGGTCGAGTCACGGCCCCGACTTAGGCCGGGGGAGAAGGGTTACCGCTTCGAGAGCTCGATGGGGATATTGTTTTCTGTCGCTTCGACCGTTACCGGCTCGCGCGGGGCCTGGAAGGCTCGCCACTTGATCGGTGGGCCGATGGCGCGACCCGATTCATCTTCTTTCTGATCCGGGGGCATGTAGATCACCTGGTAGTTGCCCGGGGCGACACCATCGCCACCCGCCACTTGCAGCATGTACGAGCCATCGGCACCGATCTTGCCGAGCGCGGGTTTGATGCCTGCCTCGATTGGCTTAAAGACGATGCTGCCTCCATCGACCGTTTCGCCATTCGCGGTGACGATCCCGGTAACGCTCGCGCTGCTCCCGCAACCAACAAGCGTTACGAGGGCGATTACACTTGCCAATCCTAAAAGTTTTTGTCGCATTGTTCGTTTATCCATGGGAAACACGAAAGGCCTGCCATGCAGGGCGAAACCGTTTCGTGGGGAAGTTTCAGGTTCAATCGAAGCCCCTCGCAGAGCGACCTGACTGCTAGCCACTCTGCCGAAGTTTACGGGGCGATTAGAACTCGCCAATCACGTTACCGTCGTTGATCTGACCGAGGTGATCGTACGCGTCCAGGTTGATCGTTTCGGCCAGGAAGTGAACCGAGCCATCGCCGAACAGGAACTGCGCTCCGCCTGGGTGCAGACTGCCGAAACCCTTATCCCAAGCATCCGGATCTCCGGCTGGGCCACCACCGTTAGACAGATTAATCGGCACACCATGCCAGGCTTCTCGCAGTGGTCCCCAGTGAGTCAGTGCCGAACCCGAAGCTCCCTTCGGACTGCCAGCCCAAACTGGGTAGGTTGGGTTTTCGCCACCAGGAGCGGACGAAATACGGCCGCCACCCACTTCGCCCAAGGCGATGCTGTTCGACAAACCGTCGGTGATGTCCGAGAACTTATTGATCGAGGTGATGAAGCGATTGAACATGCCGTTGCCATACGCATGTCCCCAGCCGAGGCTGCCGGCGTAGTTCGACTTGCCACACTGCAGACCAATGTCAGTCGAGTTGCGAACTTCGGCCAGGGTGTCGGAGGGGCACATGAAGATGTCGATCGTGTTGGCTTCCGGACCGGGAGTCGTCCAGACACCGTACTTGCTGCAACCGCAATAAATCGAACCTGTCCGGCCGGTCGGGTCAGGCGGATAGTTGCCCGCTTCCTGCAGGATGGCATCCCACATCGGAGCCTGTTCGACGAACGGCAAAATAAACGTGCCCCACGTGTAACCGCCATGCCCCGTTCGGCTACCGCCCGGTGGCAAATGATTGAAGGTGTCGTGGAAGTTGTGTAAGCCGAGCCCCATCTGCTTCATATTGTTCGCACATTGCATCCGCCGAGCTGCCTCGCGGGCTTGCTGAACTGCCGGCAGCAGCAGTGCGATCAAGACACCTATGATGGCAATCACCACCAGCAATTCTACGAGAGTGAAACCGCGTCGAAGGGAAGATTGTCGTCGACAGGGCAGGGCGACGTAATTCATTGCGAGCTCCGAAGAGTATGAGAAAAGATGGGATGGGCCAAAACGTAATCATTGGACTTCGTCCACCAATTATAACGAATTGCACTCTTTTCACTTGAACATTTGATCCTCGGTTTGCGACAATGTCGCTCGTGGACTGCTTGCGGAAACCCGTGCTCATTCCATAATTTCTCCCTTAGATTGGTCTATAATTGACCATTATCTCCCCATGCAACGCTCTTGCGGAATGCGGAACGTCCATCGATGTCGCAGCGATACACCTTATTTTGCGACAACGACGCTCGGAGGTTTTTTACAACCGTTTTAATTTCGATTTCATTTGATATCTCATGGATACCGCAGAAAGTTTTTTCCATTACCTGCCCATCTCGGATCGTGATATGAAGCTTGGCTTCTATGTCACCGGCGGTGGGTGGGGAACGGTTCGTCCGAACTCGAACTATCCGCCAGACCAGCACCCGGGCGTGTACCAATTCTCTTGGGAACGCGGTCGCGAGTTGCCGGAATTTCAGATCCAATACATCAGCCAGGGGCGCGGCGAGTTCGAATCGACGGCGACCGGTCCTATGGGCATCGAGTCCGATACCCTCTTTCTGCTGTTCCCGGGCGTCTGGCATCGCTATCGACCGATTCGCTCGGTCGGCTGGACCGAGCGCTGGATTTCGATCCATGGCGAGTTTCTACATCGGCTCTATGCCAACGGCACGATCTCGCCAGGCAAGGCGTTCACGCGACTTCGCCCCGATCAGGTCGGTCCCTTTCTGACAGCCTTCGATCGGCTGCTGGGAAGAATTCATGCCGACCCGATGGAGCACTCGCCCGCGGTGTGTGCCAATGCGATGGAACTGCTGACGTTGGCCCTGGAACGCCTTCCGTCCGCCGACGATCTGGCTGCCGACTCGAAGGGAAGGACCCACCATGTCGACGACCCGATCGTAAATCGGGCCCTCGACATTATTTGGACACGAAGCGACCGGCCTCTTTCGGTGAATCAACTTGTCGCCGCGCTTCCCACCACGCGGCGAACGCTCGAACGAAAGATCATGGCGGCGCTGGGGCACACAGTGCTCGACGAGATCAACCATTGCCGACTGTTCCGCGCGAAGCGGCTGCTCACCGAGACGAGTTTGTCGGTCAAGTCGGTGGCCTACCTGGCCGGGTTTGGCAGTCAGGAACGGTTCCGGCGACTGATGATCGCCGAAGAAGGTTGCCCGCCAGGAGAATACCGCGCCCGATTCCGCTCGGGCGAAACGAGCGGCAGCGGTGACAAGAAGCGGGGCGAGTCTTCGATCCCAAAAGGACGGGACTAGTCGCCCAGCTTCCAGAATTCCGGCTTCGTCTCATTCACGATCTCGGCGATTGCCGCGCGATCGGTCTGGCTGAGGTGGGCGAACTCGTCGCTCGTATCGCGTCCCTCCAGCACTTCCCGCAGTCGCCTGGCGATGGCGGTCTGCATGTTCAGCGGCAACTCGTCGAACGTTGTCGAGTAGATCATGTAGCTGCAAGGATACTTGAATAGTCGCGACTTCAGGTCGAGCTCTCGTAGCGATCGCCCCTGACTATCCTTTTCGCCAGCGGCTTGGAACTCGGTGGCGAACTGCGATGTCCCTTGGATGGCATTGGTCAACTTCGCTTCATCGGCAAACAACATGTAGCTGACCACCTTGTTGGCGGCGGTTGCGATGCGGCGCTGCGTTGTTTCGCTCTCGAAGTCAGGCGAGCGTTCTAAGGCTTCGTTCATGACCTGATCGTGATGTGCCGACCGACGTGCCTCGTGGCTGGCCAGCGTCAGCAGGTTTTGCATCTGCAACTGATGTTCGAGCACCATCAAGGCGACGATATCGCTGTGCGGCGTCAGGTATTTGTCGACCTTGAACAGCTCGCTCAGGTCGGTCACGTTCGCGCCTGCTTCGCGATCGATGTTTTCCGGGTCGTGGCGATCACGCGAGATAGCGTTTCCCATGTGCCGCATTTTTCCATGCGTTCCGGTGACATACCATCCGCCCCAGCGTTCCGACATGGGGCTGGTTTGATCGGTGTTGAAGGTCCCGGCACCATAATGCGGCATGCCTCCTGCATTCACGAAGGCGGATCGCACCAGGCCGCCTGGCACGCGCTGCGTTCGCGACGACGCATGACAAACGGTGCACTGTCCTTTGTCACGAACGAACTTGGGGGCCTCGTCGTTCTCTTGGCTCAGCGTATAGAACACTTCGCCCCGGACAGGGTCGGTGGTCATGACTTCGATCACGTCGCCACCTTGCACCCAGCCGATGTAGGAGTGGTCGTTGTAATAGAGTGCCCGCGGTTTACGAGGCGAGATTGCCGAAAGTTGGAAGCTGGTTTTGGAGTAAACCAGGACCTGCGATTCTTCCGAGATCTCAAGCGCCTTGAGCACCGCCTGAAGGAAGCCATGCTCTTCGTCGTATTCGAGCTGAGCGCTGCCGTCGTCCAGCTTCTTTTGCAACTCGGCGATTGGGTTATCGTCCGACGTTTCGCTATAGTTAATCGGAGGTTCGTCGTAGGGATCTTGCGCGAGCAACAACGTGGCCGCCACCAGCAGCAGCGGAATCGATAACCAAGCGTTCTTCATCACGGCACCTCGTCGAACGATCCCACGGCCCAGGAAGGGATTAGCTGGGCGAAACGATTGTTTCCCCTTTTTCGCCAATCGAGCCAGGAAGGGAGTTGATATCTGCATATTAAGGTACACAATTAAACGTGCACGTCAAGGTAAACGTTTTGCCAGCCTCGATACGGATTGCCGAGCCTCAGCCATGATCTCGAAAACTGCCGAATACGCTTTGAGGGCGATCGCCTGCCTCGCCACGCAGCAGTCGCATCTCGCTTCGGCGGATTGCCTGGCAGTGAAGACGAAGGTGCCACGGCGTTATCTGAATCGCGTCCTGCAAGATCTGGCAGGGGCAGGGCTGGTTCGTTCGCGTCCTGGGCCTGGGGGTGGTTATGAACTGCTGGCCTCGACGGCCGAGATCACTATTTTGAAGGTCATCGACGCGGTCTCGCCGCTGGAACGAATCCGTTCGTGCCCGCTTGGTCTCCCTTCGCATCAACAGCTTTGCCCGCTACACGCGGAACTCGATAAAGCATACGCCGCCACGGAAGAGGCATTTCGTGACGTGACGATCGAGCAGCTTTTGAACTCGGCGAACCCGAGCATTCCGCTTTGCGATTTGGGAACCGCCGAAGCGGAAGCCCCAGCCGAAGGTGCTCCGCTCAGCTAATTATTCGGCCAGTCGATCAGTCGCCGCATCGGCATCGACCAGATCGCCATCGCGCCGATCATGTTTTCCAGAATCGCCTCGGCCCAGGTCGCTCGTTCCGGATCGAGATAAAACAGATCGACCGCCAGCAGAATGGCGAGCAGTGTCCCAACACCTGCGTAAAGTGCCATCTTTCGACGGGCATGGCGATACAAGGGCTTCCAAATCTGAACGTACATCACCAGCAGGTAGCCCAGCACCAGCGCCGCGCCGAAGATGACCTCGTCCCAGAGAACCAGCCCCCAGATCCCAACGCCGACGACACCCAGCAGCATCGCCGAGAGGACTCGACTGCCATACCGTTGCCAGCGTCCCATCGCCAGCGAACCGAGGCGATGCCACGAAACCAGCCCATCGAGGAGCGGCAGCAAGAAGGTATCGGTCAGCCCGGCGATCAGCAGCAGTGGCAAGATACTCAGGAGCCAGGCCACCGCCGTCAAGTGCCCCAGCAGTGCCCACACCATGCCATAGGCCACGATACCGTAGATCACGCGCAAGATCGTCTTACGGCTCTTGGTGATTCGTTCCTGCCAGCGCACGTGTCCGACCGCCCAACGTGACAAGGGGGATCGCGCCTTCAGCGTTTCGAGTAAACCATCGCGGGCACGGCGCATTTGCGGACGAAGCCGCAGGGCAGACTCAAAGTGATGTTGGGCTTCGTCCCAGCGGCGTTGATGCAGCCGGCACCAGCCGACCCAGCTATGGACGCGTCCTTCTTCCGGTTCCAGTCGCAGCGCTTCGTCGAGATCGATCGCCGCCTTATCGAACAGCCCCAGATCGAAGTACGATGCCCCGCGCAGAAAGAAGCCTTCATAGTTGTCGGGCTCGATCGCTAACAACTTGTTGGCATGCGCGATCGCACGCTTTTCGCGATTGGTGTAGAAGTCGCACCAGCCTAGCAGTGCCCGGGTTTGGACATCTTGTGGGCGGAAGCGGAGTGCCTCGCGCAGTTCGATTCGCGCTTGGTCGTAATCTTCTGTCCGGTAGTAGACCAGCGCCAGATTGAAGCGATACGGAGCAGACTCTGGCGAAAGCTCGACCGCCTTTCGCGCATGGTACAAGGCGTCGTCATGCTTCTTCAGATTCGAGAAACAAATGCCCAGCCGGCTATGGGGCCAACCACTCTCGGGATCGACCGCCATCCATTGCAGAAACTGCTCGATCGCCGCTTCGTAACGCTTCGCCGTCATCAACATCTCGCCGCGACGACGAAAGTTTTCCCCGGGATCGATAGGTGGGGGACGTTTTTCCACGTTCATTCAGGGCCAGATCGTTTCAAACAAGCAAGGGGGGATCCACCTCAGTTTAAACGGCTTCGCCGCCAGAGGCTATCACTTCGCATCGCAGGTCCTCCGCCGAAAGCAGTGACTGCTGTGATCGTTGACGATGCCGACGGCCTGCATCCAGGCATAAACGATCGTCGGCCCGACGAACTTGAAGCCGCGGCGTTTCATGTCTTGCGAGATCACGGCGGATAGTTCAGTCTGGGCGGGCACCGTCTTACCATCGCCACGTAGCGACTTTCCATCGGTGAACGACCAGCAGTATTGGTCGAACGATTCGCTTCGCTCATGCATCTCGCAGTAGATCTTCGCCCCTTGGATGGTCGCCGCGATCTTGGCCTTCGAGCGGATGATGCCTGGGTTCTCGAGCAGCTTGGTGACCTTGGCTTCGTTGAAGCGAGCGACCTTCTTCGGATCGAAGCCTGAAAACGCTTTGCGGAACGCCTCGCGCTTCTTCAGCACCGTGATCCAGGCAAGGCCTGCCTGAAAGCCTTCCAGCATCAGCATCTCCCACAGCATGCGGGAATCGTGCTGGGGAACGCCCCATTCCTGATCGTGATAGGCCTGCATGTCGGGGTCGTTTCCAGCCCAGGCACATCGTTTCGGCGAACTGGTAGCGGGCATAATGCCTTCTTGAAAGTCGTAAGGGGGGGCGAGCAATCGGGCGGCTTGGTTGCCGCCGGGGTGCCGGATCGGGTAACTTGTTCGACAACAACCATCGATGATACGCGAACGCGTCGTTCCAGAAACCATCAGACCAGGCTATTTCCTCCATGATCGTCACCGAAAAAGATAGTTGGCTCCGCATGATCTTCGCCGTTCATGGAACGACGTTCGATAAGATCTGGCCACGTTTTCTGGTGGTGGTTTCGTTTTCGATCGTGACGACGCTGATCTCTTATTACTTTCCCGATCATAAGTTCACGTTGACGATGGCGCCGTTTACGGTGGTCGGCCTGGCGATCGCCATCTTCCTTGGTTTCCGCAACAATGCTTCGTACGACCGTTACTGGGAAGGACGCAAGCTGTGGGGCCGGATGGTCAATGTCTGCCGCAGCTTCACCATGCAGGTCAACACGCTGGTTGACGGAACCAATCCTGACGCGACCGCCACGGACGAAAGCGTGACCGTCGCCCAGCGACGTCGCATGATCGAACTGACGATCGCTTATATCAACGCGGTGCGACATCGTCTGCGCGATACGGATGCCTCCGACGAGTTGATGCTACGTCTACACGACGACCCAAAACTGCAAAGCTATTTGGCGCAAGACAACATCCCGGCTGCGGTCGCGGCAGAGATCTCGAACTGCATTCAAGCGGCCTGGAAAAGCGGTACGCTGCATACTTATCACGTGCCGCTCTTGCATACGAGCCTGACCGAAATGCTGGCCATCCAGGGAGGGTGCGAACGCATTCGCAGCACGCCGATCCCGTTCACTTACAGTGTGCTGACTCACCGCACGGTGCTGTTGTATTGCCTGGCCCTTCCGTGTGGCTTGCACGACACGGTCGGCCTGCTCACGCCGGTGGTGGTCGGACTGGTAGCCTACGCGTTCTTAGGTTTGGACGCCGTGGGCGACGAGATCGAACAGCCATTCAGCATCGACGACAACGACCTTCCGCTGCTGTTTCTGACGACGATGATCGAACGCAACATGCGGCAGATGTCCGGCTACCCAGCGGAAGAATTGCCTGCCCCGGTCGAACCGGTTGACCACCTGCTGATCTAGCGACCGGTTGTACAAAACCACCATCGGCCGAAGAGCGCGAGCAAAACGGCCGAAGCGATCGCAAGACCGGCGAACTTGAGGTCGGTCATCACAACTTTCAGCAACAAGTAACCATCGCCGTTCTTTAGCGCTTTCCACTGGCAGAAGTTCTCGACGTAATCGGCAACTACCGTGAAGGCTGGCACCAGATAAAAGCCCCAAGGTGCCTTGAAGAGAACCAGCAAACCGCAGAGGAAGCTTCCGTAAAGCAGCGGGAACAGCGTATCTGCGTAGAGCGTCATCTGCAGGTGCGCGGTCTTCTCGTCGTCTGTCATCCGCTTGATCGCTTCGCGGCAACCCTCGACGGTAAATGTTGAATCCAGCTGGTTCTTTGCCCCAATGTAATTCGCCGTCCAGAGCGTCATTCCGGCAAACATCGCCACCGTAAGAACCGCCAGGACGATTAGCGTAATCTTCAGCATGACTCGGCTTTCTCTTCATTGCCGACCGGACAGGCGGCGCTTCTCATTTCGACTGTCCTGGCGATTTATTTTGAGGTTTTCATAGACATACATATCCGACCTGATAGTCTGTTATGCCATGACATGATGCTGTTATGACACAAATATCATGGGGTGGCCAGCCAATGAAGAACATTGTTGTGTGCTGCGATGGAACGTCGAATGGTCTCGTAAACGACCCAACGAACGTTTTGCGATTCTACCGTTCGCTCGAGCGAAACGAAGAACAGCTTGCCTACTACGACTCGGGCGTTGGCACCTTGCCCAACCCTGGCATGCTGACCCAAAAGGGGCAACGGGCCAGTCGAATCATCGATATGGCGATCGGTTCCAGCGTCGAGAATCAGGCCTGCAAAGCCTATCGATTTCTCGTGCGTCACTGGGAACCGGGCGACCAGATCTACTTGATTGGCTTCAGCCGTGGAGCTTATGCCGTAAGAGCCCTCGCCGGGATGCTACATAGCCTTGGTATGGCTCGCCGAGAACTGGAACACCTCGACACGCTGGGGTGGACGGTCTATTGCGAAGGAGAGTTCCGCGCGGCGGCGAATTTCCGATTTGCGTTCTCGCAAGAGGGGCGACCGCGGGTCCACTTCATGGGAGTCTGGGACACCGTGAGCGCATTTGGCAGTATTACGAACTATCGAACGCTTCCTTACACGGCCAATAACGAATCGATCGATCATATTCGCCATGCTGTCGCGTTGGACGAGCGACGGACCTGCTTTCAAGCCAACCTGTTTCGCCCCGACAAGACGGACCAGCACCAGTCGTTCGAGGAGATCTGGTTTCCTGGTTCCCACGGCGATGTTGGCGGTGGCTACCCCGAAGAAGAAGCTGGTATCGCAAAGGCCACGCTCGAGTGGATGTATCAGGAAGCAAAGGCGGCTGGGTGTCAGCTAAAGCAAGATACGGTTGACTTCTTTCTGGGACGTAGCGATCAGAAACATCCGCAAACGAAGCCCAACATTGACGGAACAGTCCACAACTCTATCCGTGGCTTTGTTTGGAACCTGTTAGAATTCATCCCACGACGGCAATGGAATCACGACCTGAAACCAGAGCGGATGTCGTGGTATTTCCCGAATTTATATCGCCGACGAAAAGTCCCCAAGGACGCCAAGCGATACGACCAGGTGGTGTGGCTTGACGGACCATCGGATGAGGCGACCGGCTAGGCGGCCTGAGCGACGCGGGCCGCTTCCTTCTTTTCCTGTTCCTTGCGGCGTTTAGTAGCCGGGCGGTCGTCTTTCCAGCGGTTGTGGACCCACCAATATTGTTCCGGATCGCGGCGGACGACGCGTTCGAGCATGTCGTTGTACCACTGCGTAACTTCCTTGACCCCTTTGGCTCCGTCGCGGGCCGGGTCGTAGATGCCTTCGACGCCCATTTCAAATTGCATCGGGCCGCCAATGCGTCGCATGTAAAGGAACACGACCGGGGCGCCGCTGGTCATCGAGAAGACGCTGATCGCTTTGTGGTACGAAGCAGGTCGGTTCAAGAACTCGACCCAGCAACCCTTGGGACCGGCGTTCTGATCGCACAACAGAGCCAGCGTGCCGTTCTGTTCCAGCACCTTCTCGATGTACGGAGCACTTCCTTGTTTCGGCAGAATAATCTGACCGGTCGCGCTGCGGAACTCTTCCAGGTACTTGTGCAGAAACGGATTGTCGAGCGGCCGAGCCACAGTGTAAGTCGGGAAGCCGAGCAAACCGGTGCAGTATCCCATCAGCTCGAAGTTGCCGAAGTGCCCCAGCAGAACGACCACCGGGCGACGTCCCAGGGCTTGTTCGATCTGCACATGAATATCGTGCATCTGGATTGACTTATGCCAGTTGGTATCGTGCAGCTTGCGTGGAGCGTGGGCGATTTCGCAAACCATCAGGCACAAGTGGTACCAGCTTCGACGGGCCAGCTTGTGGCGCTGGTCGGCGGTCAGGTCTGGGAAGGCGTGTTTCAAGTTCTGGTCGACCAGCTTGCCGCGGATCTTCAACACGTCGTTGGCGAGCCATGCCAGGAACTTCGAGGCCCGGGCACAGACCGACAAAGGCGTTGCCTGAACGACGCAGATAAAGATGCGCACAATCAGGTAAACCAGATAATCAACTACGAGCTTGGGCCTCATTTCGCCTCCCTGCGATGCTTGGCCGATGGGTCAAAAGGTCGGGCGTATTCTGGAGAATTCCCGACTTCCGGGAAAGACCAAAACGATCAGCAGCGACCTGTTGATTAACCCCTCCTCGGCAATCTGATAATTCAGCGAATCCAGGCAAGGCAGGCAATCCATTTTCTGCCAAACCATGTTGGTTCTTAGCCGCCTCGAAATCATCCACGATCGAACGTCGCAACTGAATCGCAATTTGGGCTTGTTTTACCCGATTGGGGACTCGCCGATCGGTAAAGAATATTCGCCCCGAACCGTCTGTTGTCGGACTGCTTCGTAGGCGACGACCGCCGCCGAAGAGGCCAGATTCAGGCTTCGCACATCGGTCCGCATGGGGATCGAGATCGACGTGTTCTCGTTCGCTTCGACCAGTTCGCGCGGCAAGCCTTGCGACTCGCGGCCAAAGACGAAGACGTCTCCCTTTTCAAACTCAACGGTGGCGTAGCTTTGCTTGGCGGTCTTGGTTAAGTACCACTTTCGATTGGACTTAAGACGCTCTTCAATCGTTTGCCAGTTGGGAACGACCTCCCAATTGAGATGCTGCCAATAGTCCATTCCGGCACGCCGGAGCGTGGCATCGTCGACCTGAAATCCGAGCGGCTCGACCAGCCACAATTTAATACCTGTGGCGACGCACGTTCGCCCGATGTTGCCGGTGTTCGGCGGGATCTCTGGTTCCAGCAAAACGATATGGAAGACAGGCTCGTACATCGAAATTTTCAGGGTTCCTGGGTCCAATGGCTTTTCGGGCTAGATCGCGAGGACTACGATAGCGCCCAGTTGGACCGGCATTATAGCATCTCCAACCGGCGACTAACGCCTCGACCGCGTTCCTATCCCGTTTCCCCGTAAGAGTTTTTCGCCATCATGTCTGACGCACGCATCGACCAATACACGCAGGCCCTTCAATTCGCTGAAAAGCAGGTTGCCGGAACGGTGGCCCAGCATCCCGATTACTTTCCCATCTATACCGAAGAAGGGAAGTGGCGGCACGATAAGGAGTTGTGGACCGACTGGTGTGCTGGCTTTTTCGCCGGGATGATGTGGCAGTTCCATCTGCGGACCGGCGATGCGACCTGGCGCGAACGGGCCGAGCACTACTCGAAGCTGCTCGAACATCGTCAACACGACCGCGACGTGCACGACCTCGGCTTTATCTTCTTGAGCACCTATTTGCCGTGGTACAAACTGACCGGCGACAAGCAACTGAACGATGTCCTGATCCAGGCCGGTCGCACGTTGGCGATGCGGTTTAAGGAAAAGGGACAGTATCTTCGCAGCTTTGTGTCGGACGATTCGCTGTTCATCGACATCATGATGAACGTCCCGATCATTTTTTATGCCGCCATCGAAACAGGCGATGAAGAGCTGATGCGGAAAGCGGTTGCCCACTGCCGCACGACCCGTGACAAGATTGTCCGCGAGAACGGTTCGACCGCCCATGAAGGATTGTTCGACCTCGAAACGGGCGAATTTCTGAAGGAAACTACTCATCAGGGTCTTCGCGGCGACAGCAGTTGGGCCCGCGGCCTTTCGTGGTCGCTGTATGGCTACAGCAAAGTGTACGCCCTGACCGGTTCGGAAGAGTTCCTCGATGTGGCCGTGCGAAACGCCGACTTCTGGGTTGAAAACCTGCCCGAAGATGGGGTGCCGTTCTGGGACTTCGATGCCGATTTGTCGCAGCCAGCCCCATGGGGTGCCCAGAAAGAGACTTCGGCCGGAGCGATCGCCGCATCAGGGCTCCTCGATCTGTCGAAGCAGGTCAAAGACCCTGCCAAAGCGGCCAAATACCGCGAAACAGCCCTGAAAACGCTCGATGCCCTGGTTCAGCCGGAATACTTGGCCATCAACGACGAAGGCTGGGAAGGGATCCTCAAACATGGGGTGTATCACACCGAAAAAGACCTGGGCGTCGACGAATCGGTGATGTTCGGCGAGTACTTCTTTGTCGAAGCGTTGACCAAGGTCGTTCGCGAAAATTAGCGAACTCTTCACGCGCAATCGAAAAGCAAGTGAAATCGTGATGTTGTCAAAACTTCCCCGGTTAGAGAGAATAGGGCAAAAGTCTTTCAACCGTGGAGTTTACAACGTTGGAAATCGAGCGCAATCCGACGCGTAGCGTGAAAATCGGCAGTGTGACCATCGGCAACGGCAATCCAATTGCCGTGCAGAGCATGACTGCCACCAAGACCCAGGACATCGATGCCACCGTTGCCCAGGTAATCGACCTGGAAAAGGCAGGCGCCGACGTGATCCGCATTGCGGTCGACAACAAGAAGGATGCCGAAGCGTTGGCCGAAATTCGGCGGCAGACTTCCGGCAATCTTTCGGTCGACCTGCAAGAGAATTATCGGCTGGCCGAACTGGTCGCTCCGCACGTCGACAAGATCCGCTACAACCCTGGGCATCTCTATCACCACGAGCGCGAAAAGCCGTGGCAAGAGAAAGTCGAGTACATCATTGGCGTCGCCAAAGATAACGACTGCGCCGTTCGCATCGGGGTGAACTGCGGCAGTGTCGATCCCGAAAAGCTCGCTCTGTACGAAAAAGAAGACTCGATCACGCCGATGCTCGAGAGTGCCTGGGAGCACTGCGATCTGGTCGACGGCTTGGACTTCCATCGCTACTGCGTTTCGCTGAAGGATAGCGATCCGCAAAAGGTGATTCAGGTCAATCGCCGCTTCGCCGAGAAGCGACCTGACGTGCCGATTCACCTCGGCGTGACCGAAGCTGGCATGCCGCCCGATGGCATCATCAAGACGCGTATCGCCTTCGAGCAGTTGATCGGTACCGGCATTGGCGACACGCTCCGTGTTTCGCTGACCGTTCCCAACTCGCGAAAAGGGGAAGAGATCGAAGCGGGTCGCAAGATCCTCGACGACATCAAGGCGGGTCGCGTTCGCACCGTGCTCGATTACGGTTTGCAAACGCTCAACATCATCAGCTGCCCCAGTTGCTCGCGTGTCGAGAACGAAGCGTTCGTCGACCTGGCTGCGAAGGTGAAAGATCTGACCGCCTACGCCAAAGACCATAAGATCACCATCGCGGTCATGGGTTGCCGTGTGAACGGCCCGGGCGAGACCGACGACGCCGACCTTGGCCTGTGGTGTGGTCCGAACTATGTGAATCTGAAAAAGGGAGGCGAGCCTCTGGGCGCCTTCGGTTACGACGAAGTCCTCGTTCGCTTGAAGGACGAGCTCGACCAGCTAATCGCTACCCAAACGGTTGGCTGAACCTCGCCGCAACTTGCTAAGGACCACGGATGGCCTGCCACGCTTCACCTGCCGCACCTCGAACAGGATTTCTGATCCTGCTGGGCGCCTGCTTCGCGCTGGGGTGCACGATGTGGAGCAATCGGCTGAACGCTCCTCTGCCAGAATTCGTCGATGACGTTCCGCTGCAGATCGAAGCCGATTTCGATCTGCACGACGACAGCCAGGTGCTGCAGGAAGTTCGCAACCTGAAGATGGAACTCCGCGACGATTTGGGGATTCCGTTCTCGAACAATAAAATCCACGTCCGCATCTTCCGCGATTCTGACAACTTCGCGAACTTCACCCGGGTTCACTTCCCACAGCTTGGTGGGCGTCGGGCTTTGTTCGTCGTCGAACGAGGTGAATATTATGTCTACGCGACCTGGTCTGATCATGTCCTCTCCGACCTGCGGCACGAGCTGACGCATGCCTATCTGAATTCGTCGGTCGGTACGCTTCCGCTCTGGCTCGACGAAGGGCTGGCGGAATACTACGAAGTCGCTGGCGTACGAGGCCGACTCAATCGCGAACACCTTCCTTGGCTGTCCGATGGTTTGCAGCGCGGTACCTGGCAGCCGAATTTGGAACGCCTCGCGACGATTGCCAAGCCAGAACAGATGACCGCCAACGACTATGCCGAATCGTGGTTGTGGGTTCACTTTCTGATGCAGAACCAACGCAGCCCGATCATTCGCGATTACCTGGTTGCCCGCCGCGACAAGCAGATTGTCGATCCGATTCCACTTGCCATCCGCACCACCATTCCGACCGCGGAAACAAAGCTCGCGACGCATGTTGCCAGGATCCAGCCTGCCGATCGGCCTCGGCTGTAACGTTTAGCCAATCGACGGCATTCGTTTCAGGTGCGATCCTTATCCGACCCACTTTTTTCTATGGTAACCGCCATGCCGATCCGCGCCGCCACGGTTCAGTTTCAACATGCCCCCGGCGATAAAGCCGCGAACCTGAAAACCGTCCAACAGTTCGCTCTGCAGGCGGCCAGTGACGGCGTGCAATTGATCACGTTCCCCGAGATGTGTCTGACCGGGTATTGGCATGTCCGGAATCTTGATCGCGACGGCGTCGAGGCCCTCGCCGAAACGGTACCCGACGGTTCCAGCAGTGCGGCGCTGGCGAACTTATCGCAGCAGACCAACATGGTGATCGGGGCAGGCCTGATCGAACGTGCCGCCGATGGCCAGCTTTACAACACCTATGTTGTTGCCATGCCCGATGGCAAGATCGCTTCGCATCGGAAGCTGCACTGTTTCGTCAGCTCGCATATGAGCAGCGGCGACCGCTTCACCGTTTTCGATTCGCCCCTGGGCTGCAAGCTGGGCGTGCTGATCTGCTGGGACAACAACCTGGTCGAGAACGCTCGGGCCACGGCGCTTTTGGGAGCCGATATTTTGCTCGCCCCGCATCAGACCGGCGGGACGGCGTCGCGAAGTCCCTTTGCCATGGGGCGAATTGAACCTGAAGTCTGGCAGCAGCGACACACCGATCCCGAGCGATTGGTGGCCGAGGTTAACGGTCCGAAGGGGCGCGAGTGGATCTTGCGTTGGCTTCCCGCTCGGGCCCACGATAATGGCATGTTCGTGCTGTTCAGCAACGGCATCGGTCTCGACGACGACGAAGTCCGCACTGGCAACGCGATGATTCTCGATTGCTACGGTCGCATCATTGCGGAAGCTTCCCAGCCGGAAGATTGCCGGGTGACAGCTGACCTCGATCTCGATTTGCTTGACAAGTGCACCGGTCGCCGTTGGATTCGTGGGCGCCGGCCCGAGCTATACGGAATTCTGACCGAGCCTCAGGCCGAAAACCTGCCCCCGCGCGAAGCACGTTTTTCGGAAGCCTCGACGCGCAAGTAACGTCGACGATTCTCTTCGCCGCGCAATTCTCTGCAACGCCACCGCAAGATTGTGGAAGATGCCCTTGCTGCGAACGCCTACCATGACCTCGTCACACTTCAACAGAAGGAGTCGACGAACGGGTCGCAGGTTGTGTGGTCGATTCGGCGTCGTCTTCGGGAAAGGGAACTTTCGTGAACGCAGCGTCCGTGAATCAATCCATCGAATCGTTCGATGTCGTCGTCGTCGGAGCAGGCCCCGGTGGCCTGAGCGCCGCCTTGGTCCTGGGGCGAGCTTGCAGAAAAGTGCTGATCTGCGATGGCAGCCCAGGACGAAACGCTCCGGCGGAAGGAGTCCACGGTTTCTTCACCCAAGACGGAACGCCCCCCAGCGAACTGCGGCGGCTGGGTCGCGAGCAGCTTCAGCCATACGACGTGACATACCGGGAAGTCCTGGTCGACACCGCCCAGGACACCGACGATGGCTTTCTCGTTTCGCTGCGATCCGGAAGCCAGGTCGTTTGCCGCAAGTTGATCGTGGCGACCGGCATCGTGGACGAGCTGCCAAAACTGAATGGCCTGGACGAGATCTGGGGATCGACCGCGATCCTTTGTCCTTATTGCCATGGCTGGGAATTCCGCGGAAAACCATGGGCCTTCATGGCCCCGCCTGAGTTCTTGATCGAGTCAGCGACGCTGCTTGGCGGCTGGACCGATCAGTTGACTTACGTCACCAACGGCAACGGTACCATCGCTGAAGCTGATCGCCGCTGGCTGACCGAACGTTCGATCGCCATCCGGGAAGAACCGATCGCACAGCTCGTTTCCCAAAGCGGTCAACTCACTTCGATCGAGTTTGAAACGGGTCCCGCGGTTGACTGTTCGATCCTGCAGTTCCGGGCACCATTCCATCAGCGATCTTCGCTGGCGAAAGATCTCGGATGCACGATCATCGCCGAAGGCCCGATGGCAGGCATGGTGAAGACCGAGCCGACCGGAGCGACCGAGGTGCCAGGGCTTTTCATCGTAGGAGACGCCGCCGCCGGACCACCAAGCGTCGCGGCTGCGGCCGCAGAAGGTGCGTTCGCCGCGGCCGTTGCGAATCGGTTTATGTTGGCGGAAGAGGCCGCGCAAGTTCGCCCGGCGTGACCCCCAACAGGTTTCGCACATGTTGATGCAAATGGCTTTGACTGGAAAAGCCGACCGTCAGTGCGGTCTCAGTGATTCCGATGCCGCGCTGCAGCATCTCCTTCGCACGCACGACGCGGCATTGAATCACATACTGTCGCGGCGTTAGCCCGGTCGCGGCCCGAAACTTCCGCAGAAAGTGATGCGAGCTCAAGCTCGTGCGTGCGGCAAGCTCTTCCAACGAAAGCTTTTCGGCGAGGTGCGTGTCGATGTAACGTAGCACGTCGTCGAGATCATCCTGGCTTAGCTCGGTGATCGATCGAGTCGGCGCGGAAAAGTCGGCGTACTCGCGTAGCAAATGGACGGCTAGCGCCGTGCCGAGCGATTCCGACAGAACGGGACATTCGCTACCAACATCTTCAGCAAGCTTCTCGGCGAGCGTTTCCAGAAAGGGGTCACGCGTGCCAACCATCGGCCGCAACTGAAATCCAGTTCGCCCCGTTTGTCGACTCACGCGATCGACCAAAGATCGGCTCAGACGAACCGAGATCGCGTCGAATGGATCGGTTGCCGTGACGCTGGTCGGAACGTTCGCCGGACAGATGACGAGTTCACCTTTCGATAGCGACTTGGCAGACCGCGCCTCGTTGTTAACCAACCAGGACAAACTTCGCGGAGCCGACAGCAGTAACGTCACCTGGTGGAAGTCGTGGGCGTGCCGCAGTCCCTGGTAGAAACGGACCGTCTTGGCCGAGCCTTGCATGACATATGTGCTGACCTGACCAGTATCTTGAGGCAATCGAACCAACGCTACCGACATTTCTCTTCTCCCTTGCATCCCAGTCCCAGAATCGCGCAGCAGCATGTGCTTGCTTAGATGCCGGGCAACTGCAATCGTTGCGGACAATGGTTCGCGATTCCAATTTCAGTTTCTGAGCCCCAACTTGGCCGATCCATAGTGGAATTTGTCCGGCAACGAGTGGGTTCCGCCCCTGAATTTCATGGCAAGGTCTTCGCCCTCAACGGGGACCTTGCGTGGTTCTTTACGCGAAGCATGTTTCTCCCCGATTCGACTCGCGATCGCATGCCGCTGGGGCTACGTCGCGTGTGGCAAGTTGGTCCCGCAGGCATGCCTCGTTCTGTGCTTGCCCGAACGAATCGACGCTGGCGATTCGGGGGATGTTGCTCCTAGGTTTCTGATAGCAATTGTTTGCCTGTCGATGCTGGCTTGTCTGCTAGTTTGCAGGCTGCGAAGACTAGTGAACGTTTTCGGGAAGATCGTTAGTTACCTCATTGGTTTTCACTGGGATTGCAGGCGGGCAAAACCTTTTCGAATTGACAGAATCGTTAATGACAATTTCTCAAACAGGGTGTATCTTGCCCCCTAGCTGGATTCCTCGTGGCGACCGTTCCTGACGTTCGGTTCCATCTCTTCTCATCTCAGGGGTCTCTCATGGACGATGCTCTCATTGGAATGCTTATCGATCGCAGACGTGGCTTCACGTTGGTCGAACTTCTGGTCGTGATTGCCATCATTGGCGTGCTGATCGCCTTGCTTTTACCGGCGGTGCAGCAAGCACGGGAAGCGGCTCGCCGGATGCAGTGCTCGAACAACTTGAAACAGTTGGGGCTCGGCTTTCACAACTATCACTCAGCTTTACAACGGTTTCCTTTCAGTTGGAACATCACCGGTGATTTAAACGGGTCGAGTTGGGGAATTCAGCTTCTCGATTACATCGAACAACCGGCGCTTGCTTCGCGCATCGACTCGAAGGTGCCTGCCTTCAACGAAGCCGCTTCGCTTGGCTATCCCGCGGCTTCCGTGAACTCGAATGTGCAGGCAATCGCGACGCCGGTGAATGTCTTCATGTGCCCGTCCGCTCCGGAAGCGAAAGTTCACGACTACAAAGTCCCGAAAGATGGTCTCGGCAGTGGCGTGCCCCCGATGGATCTTACCTGGACCGCGGCTCGCTGCGATTACAGCGCGACCTCGGGCGTCTTCGGCGATTTCGCCACCACCGCCTATAGCGGCACCCCTGGTAGTGACCGCACCGGCGCGCTCAACAACACCGGTTATGGGGCCAGTACCAATACGACTCGCATCGCCGACATTCAAGATGGAACTTCCAATACGTTTCTTCTCGGCGAACGACTCGGTGGCAGCAACGTCTATCGCAAACGTGCCATCGATCCAACACTTACCGCGGCGCTCGGCTCGACGCAGGGTGGGGCCTGGGGCGATGTGTTGGTCGGCGAACACTGGAACAAAGGTTCGCTTTACGACGGAACGCTCGGCTCGAACGGCGGCCCGTGCGCTATCAATTGCACGAACGCGCGGACGTATGGATATTACTCGTTTCATCCTGGCGGCGCCGAGTTCCTGATGTGCGACGGTTCGGTGAGATTCGTCTCTTCGAACATTGCCGCCTATGCATTCGCCGCCCAAATCACGCGTTCCAAAGGCGAAGTCTTCAGCGAGTAGTTTCTGGCGGAAAGAGAGAAGCAATGCACTCCCCAACACGATGTCTGTGGGTCGGTCTGATCGTTTGCACCGTGGTCGCTGGATGCAGCTACGACGAACACCAGTACCATGCCAAGAAGACCCACCCCGTTACCGGCAAGGTAACCGTCAACGGCTCGCCCCCTGGCAGTCCGATTGTCATTCAATGCCATCCGGAAAATGGCATCGATGCCAGTAATCCGTCGGTGACCCAGGGGCTGACGTTGCCCGATGGCAGCTTCCACCTTTCAACGTACGAGGACGGCGACGGTGTTCCGCCCGGGAGCTATGCGTTGACCTTTTACTGGGGTGAATTCAAGGTCATTCAAGGAAGCTATGGCGGGCCTGACAAGCTGAAGAATCGTTACGCCAAGCCCGACAAATCACCGATCCGGCTGGCGGTCGACGGCAGCGGCCCGATCGAGATGGGAACGATCGACCTGACAACCAAATAGCCGCTGGCCAGGCATCCCCGATTAAACGAGCGTCTTATGCGATCCGTCGCAGCCAGGCATCCGTTTCGAAAGGCCGCACGTGCAGTCGTGTAGGCCCTTGCCATCCAGAATCCGATCGGTGCAGGCCTCGATCCGCGCGGTACGCGTCTTCGACTGCTTCGCCGCAGCGAAATGCATGAGGTACGCTCGCTGGCGACCTGGGGTTAACGCCTCGAACGCTTTCTCGAGCGCCGGATGCTGCTGGAAGGCCGCGTGCAGCTCCTCGGGTACCGGTTCGGCTTCGGTTGTCTTGGCGACCTTTTCGCCTGATTTCTCGACCGCAATCGCTTCCTGAATCAGCTTCTTGATGCTGCTCTTCTGCTTCAGTACTTCGGCCACGCTGCTGAACCGCACGACGCGAGCGGCCTGGGTGTTCTCGCCCGGCTTCTGCAGCAGCCCCTTCGGGTCTTTCAGCAGCGTCCCCTTAAAGAAGCTGATCAGGCAGGCCTCTTTGAACGAAGCCAGAATCACGACGTTCTTTCCATCGAGCGTGTAACAAGGGGCACGCCATTTGTATTCTTCGACCAAGTCGGTATCGAGCAGCAGGCTGCGCAATTCTTGCAATTCGTCATGCCACTGCTTCAACTTGGCAAAGTATTCGTCGACTTGGGGATGCATCGGTCTGGCTACCTGGCGGCGAAGATTCGGAAATGTTCGGGTGCCAGTATAACGTCTCGAAGACTTGCTTTGCCTATTGGAAAGCCTTGTTTTAGAAATCTCTAGACGAAGGGCCCGGCACGAGGCAAGATGACATTAAACTAGCCATCACTTATCAATCCTACTAACGACGACGCATGTCCCACACTTCCACCGACGATCCCGAACTTTTTGTCTTGCCGCATCCGTTTGGATGCATTGCAGGCAAATGGGAACTCGATGTTTCGCCCGAGCAGATTACCTTTGTCCCCGTCGCGCACCAGGGGCAAGGTTGCCTGCCTTGGATCGGGTTGTTTATCGGGAGTCTATTCGCCGCCTTGGGGTATGTTTACTTCTTTGAGGGTGCTGACTACGCTTGGCTTAAGATCTTCTTGCTTGCCTTGATAATCGTTGTTTCCGGCCTTTCTGCCGCCGGGACGATCCTTATTTATCAAAGTAAGCAGGCTGCTGAAAAGTGGGCCGATGCCATCGTGATCGATCGATCCGCTCAGGTTGTGCGTTTGGTCCAACATGGCCTGACCATTCCGCTGTCGGACATCGATCATCTACAAGTGATCACGACGCCCTACATGAAAGGCGTCGCCAGCAACGAAGAACACATTCCAAGTCAGTTGAACCTGGTGGCGACAATCGATGGCGAACGTCGGCGGATTTGCTTGATCGCCGACGGTATTAAGGGAGAACTGGAATCAATCGCTCAGCGGATCGCCAACGAACAGATCATGCCAGTCAAACAGATCCGCCGTGATTCGCTGACACTGTGGCTCACGATCAAAGATCTCACCCCACAGCTTTCCTAACGAACGACTAGTCGAGGTCGAAGTCGATCACCGTTTCTTTCGGTTCCACGGTTCGAATGAGAGGCGTGGAATCGATTCTAGAGTATTTCTCTGGGATCAAAGCCCGCGGAATCGCATAGCCTGGATCGCCAGGTTCAAGCCTTGGATCGACCTCGGAATACCAGTTGATAACGATCTTGTTCTCGCCGGTGACCGCCCGGATTTCATAGGTGCCATCTGGTCCGATCGCAGCATGGGCAGATGGCTGCGTTTCATCGACTGGATTGAACAAGACCGAACCACCGGTCAACTTCTTTCCTTGATAGGTCACCGTGCCGCGCACGACCGATTCGTTCTGCGGACCACATCCCAGCAAACAGAGTAGGGATGTCACCAGCAACAAGCCTCGCAAACCGTACCGTCCCGAAAGTACCGTACGCCCAATAGAAAACAGCATGGCAATCACCACGTTTGAAGAATAAGCGAAAGGAGTAGAACACCCAGGGAAGGTTGCTGGCTACGGAATCGTTACCGGATTGCCATCGGCACGATTGGCCAGGTTCTGCAGCACGGTCCAGTTCACCGTTTGCGGAATGTAGTGCACCGAACCATCACCAAACACAAAGTTCACGCCTCGGCCTGCGTGCGAGCTGCCAAAGTTCGCGTCGTTATCGCTGAGCGACGTCAGCAGCGGCGAACTGAGTGGTGACTTGATGTTTCGCGTCGCATGAAAACCCCAGCGATAGGCCGGACCATCCATGTTGATCAACTGCGTATCGGTCTCGGCGTCCGAGCGTCGTTCGACCCGTTTCTCGCCGATCGCGATCGTGTTCGAGAGGCCATCGGTGATCTGCGATAGTTGGAGTTTGCCGTATTGACTGAACATCCCTTTGAACAAGTTCGGATCGGTTGTATTGCTATGGCTTCCTTCGCCACCTGCCGAGAACGCGTAGTCGCCTCGCGAACAGGTTTGCATGTAATAGCTCGACGTGAGCCCGGCGGTTGGACTGCGTCGCGATGGACAGAACATCATGCCGACCAGGTTTCGGATCGCGTTGGCGTTGTCGGCATGGTCGACCGATTCGTCAATGTTGAACAGATCGTACAGCGTCCCTTGTTCGTAGAACGGCATCATCGGGACGAACCCACTCATCCGGTCATGCTTCAGCGGCGTGTCGACACCATAGCCACCCGCCGGAAGACGGCCAAACGTATCGTGAAAGTTGTGCAGGCCTAAGCCGTACTGCTTGAGGTTGTTGGTGCATTGCATCCGCCGAGCCGCCTCGCGTGCTTGCTGCACGGCCGGAAGAAGCAGCGCGATCAACACGCCGATGATGGCTATCACCACTAATAACTCGACCAACGTAAAAGCGCGGCGCAAACGATGTGGGGCTGTCATGGGAAGGCCTTGAAGAGAGTTGAGGGGAGAGATGGGATTCGCCAGCCACGCGAACGCAGGCCAGCGATGCCCTCATTATTTGGGGGCCACTTCCTCCCCAGCAATCCGAATCCGCGTCGTCGTGCTCCGCTATTTTGTCATCACCGTGGAAAGAAGTTGATGGCGTTCTTCGCGGCCTGATCTTCGTGCATCGCGCAGCAAGGAAACAAAAACGCCCCACCATCTTTCAACGGCGGGGCGTTCGATTCTTCAAAGTTGTTCGTCGCGAGTTTAGTTCGGCGAAAACGGCGGCAAGGCATTCGTTTCCTCTGGGCCATAGGCGAATCGCACCGTGACGATTTCGGTCCATTTGTTGATGTCGACCTTTTCCTTGCCGTTGATGGTGAACATCGCTTTCAGTACGTCGGGAGGCGTGTCGCCTCTCACCCACACCGAGTAACTGCTGGTAAGGTTGGCATAAAAGCCTTCCTTCGGCAGCCCTTTCCAGGGATCGTTCGGATCGAACACGAAGTCTTGCGGAGCGGTCCACGGAACGCCTGATTCCGGGCCTACCAGTACGAACCGAATCGTATGAGGATCGCCTTCCTGGGTGGAAATTCCGTTCGGATCGCGGACCGTTCCAGGGCCGGTCACGTGCAACGCATACGCCTTGTTGTCTTCAGGCTTGTCGAGACGAAACAACTTGGGAGGCGTTTCGAGCAAGGCCTTGTTTTCTTGCGAGTCCCAAGGGGCTAACTCGTGCTCGACCGAGGCATCGTATCGATCAAAAACGCGAACCCGCCAGCTTAGGACCGGATTGCCATCCTGCATGATATTTCTGTCTTCTCCCACCAGCGTGTAGCTCATGTCGAAGAACTTGCTGTCCTGAGTAAAGATCGCGTCTTGCTCCTCGCTGAGTCGACCTGGCCAACGAACCGCTTTCTCATCAGAGGTGGCCTTCCGATCGAATACTTCGCAGCGCCCCTTCGATGCTCCCAGCAGTAAACGACCGTCGCGTGAAACATCGATGGTTGTTCCGTCGATCGCCAGTGCGAATGTTTCGGTTGGATCTCTTGCGTCGGGATCTTCTCGAACCTCCAAGACCTCTTCCGCCGACGCGACAAAAACCGAACCATCGGCCGAGAACGCCATATCATCGTACTCGGTCTCGTGAATCCGTTGGGGCATCGGCTGTTTGCTATCCAGGGCAAACTTCCAGACCCCGGGTTCCTCGTTGGTCGTCAACGCATACACCGAGCGGTTATCGGGTGCGAAGCAAATTCTGCTGACCTGCTGATCTTTCTTCAGTGGCAACTCCGCCAGTTTCTTCCCGCTCTGGGTCTCAAACAACTCGATCGTGTCGGAACCATGGCCATAGGTGGCAAGCCATTTCGAGTTGGGACTGATCGCCCCAGCCTCGGAACGATTCGCTTGCGTCTTCAACTCGATGACCGGCTTGCCGCTGGTGGTGCTCCATAGTTTCGGGTTCACTTCGCGACCGCCCGTGGCAAAGAAGCGACCATCGGGACTGAAGACGACGTAGGCACACTCCTTTTCGAAGGTGGCCAAGGGCTTCATGGTGTCGACATCCATTACATAACCGCCATCAATGTTCGGCAGCGCATACTGCGAAGCCACACCTAACCATTTGCCATCGGGCGACCACGACATCTGCCCGATCTCGCCACAGTTCAGCGACGAGAGTCGAGTGACTTTGCGTTGGTTCTCCAGATCCCACACCAACAGCTGATTTCCCAATCGCATAGCAACTGCTTTGCCATCGGGCCGAAGTGTGCCGGCCTGGTAGTAGACGCCGCGGACGCTTAGGCCGAAATGCGCGATCGACCGTGGAGGCGATTCCCCTCGACGAAAGGTGAGCTGCATACCGCGCTTGTCGTTCATCGACTTCGGAAAATCTCCCTGATGCTCGCGCGGGTCGAGCATGCTCAGCCGCAGCGTATCGCCGTTCAGGTCAACCAGCGCGTGCATCTTCTCGTGTCCGCCATCCAAAATGATTCGCGCTGGCGTGGTGGCATCGAGCAGTTGATAAGGTCCCGACTCGCCACCCGCGATCGAGAACTCTTCTTCGCCGATCTCTAAGATTGGTGGCTGAAAGCCGCTGTTGGGGTCTTTCTCAGGAGCCCAGAAGCCGAGCAACTTGCTTCGCAGCGCCGACACATCGGTCGTGCCGGGCGCCATCGGCGAAAGAGCAGGGGCCGGAGGCGTGGCGGCCGGTGGAGCTGAAGCCCCGGGTGCTCCGCTCGGTGTCATTGCGGGAGCGGGCGTGACAGGAGATGGCCCCAGTCCCATCGGAGGCGGCGGCGTATCGACCGGCAACGAATTAGGCGCCGGCGTCGACCCTGGTGTTTGAGCAGCTGGTGTTTGAGCGGTCCCAGGTTCCGCCATCGGTGGCGGAGTCGTGGTGGAAGGAGTCGTGGCTGGTTCCGTGCCTGGCGGCTGAGGATTCAGCGGCGGAGGCGAACTGGCGGAAGGCGCCGGCGGGGTCGAGGGATCGTCGATCAACGACTCACCTTCGCAACCAGCAAACAATCCAGGAACACAAAGACAAGCGAACAACGCAAGCAACCGCCCGCGCTTCGCGATGGTCGTGGTGTGGGCCATGCGAGAAGATCTCCGGCAAGATTCGAGGGGAAACGAGTGGGGCGTGCTGACCAAATACTGGGATGCTGTCCCACCCAAGCATACTGACTCCCCGCGATATCTACACCTGAAACCGTAAAACGGAGACTATTCCGTAAAACTTTGAGCCGAATCAGCCGCTGGCAGCCTGAAATCTCGCGGAGAAAAGAGTGCCCACGCGTTGCGCGAAACATGCCGCAGCGCGTTAGTCGAACCGTTTGACCAGCAAGTGAACTTCGTCGACGGTCTCGAAATCGAGCTTCGTGGCGAGTGAGGTCAGCATGTCGCTGGCGGTGGCAACCTGGGTTTCGATGACCGAGGTCCCCTCTTCGGCAACTTGCCGCAAGGTTTCAGCCAAAAAGAACTGTGCCTGCACGTCGTCGCAACCTTCCAGGGCATTCATATCGACGATGCCACTGGTGCGGACCCCGCGCAGATGACTGAACGCTTCCATCTGCACAATGGTTAGCTGCGCGAGGACTTCGCAGCCGAGCTTTTTCACCAGCGAGAAGCGCGTTTGGTGATGATGCATGTAAATGCATGCTTCGTGATAGGAACGAAACGGCGGATCATCTTCCCGCACGACATTCAGCGCCCGACGTGCCGCGATCTGGTTGCGATCGACCGGAGGGCGAAAGCCACGCAGGGTGCGATGGCAAATCGCCCATCGCGTCGACGCGACATACCCATGCCGCGCGGCGAGTTCGTTCATCCGCGTATCGGTCACCAGCGTTCCGCGGTTGCAGCTTCCTTTCGCCAGCCCAAAATAGAACGGCCCCGGTTCGGCAGTCCCACCCAGCAGCATTGCGCGACCGGTGAACTCAGCCATGCGGGCTTCACACGCCGTCAGCAAGGCATCTTCCACCGCGGCCGACTCCGGGATGTTTGCCGACAACAAGATCGGAATGTTGGCGGTCTCGAGCCGCTTGCCTTCTTCGACCAACGGACCATCCGGCACCAGGTGCGCCATACCAGCGATCTTGCCATCGACTTCCGCCACCAGCAGATTGGCTGGCAGGAAATAAGGTTTGGCGAAGACCTGGGCTTCCAGCAGCGCGATGGTCATCGGTTGCGCGAGCCCTCGGCTGACAGGCTGGTGATTCCAAAGTTCCACCAGTTTCGGAGGATCGCTGTTGATAAACGGTCGAACGACGATCAAGAGAACAACGTTGGCTGGGTGTAGGATGTGAAGAATCGATTACCTAAGCGTAGCCCAAATAACCACCAACGGAAAGGTAGGCAGACTTTGATCGGTTGCGGCGTGGCAAGAATGCCAGATTCGTCGAGAGCGCGGTCCTCAAATGACCGCGCTTGCCGCAAAGCAGTTGCTTCCGTTGGGCAGATCAATTAGCGCGGAAACGCGATAACCTTGGCTTCTGGCATCGAGTGATCTTCGTCCTGAACCATCTCGTAAAGCAGTTCGCGGGCAACATCGCAGTCGCGCGGATCGCTTTGTTCGACTCGGTCGCTCACCAGTCGTTCGGTGGTTTGCCCAGTGATCAGCACGGTGTCGCCAATTTCGGCCTGGCTCAAAGCATAGCGGATCGCTTCTTTGCGGTTGGCAACCACGTGGGCCTTAGCAGGTCGGGCGAAGCCATCAACGATGTCGTGAACCACTTCGTTCTGCATCTGCCCATAGCTGCCACTGAGAGTGATCAGCGACACATCGCTTCCTCGTTCAGCCACTCGGCCCAACAGCGGACGATTGATTTTGTCACTCGATTCGTGGGCCCCCAGCACGCAGATCAAGCGGCCGTGGGTCACGCGGCGAAGGGTCTTCAAGGCAACCGCCAGCCCATCGTGGGTGTGGGCCTGATCGACGAAAACGCCGAACGATTGTCCGCATTCGATTCGCTGCATTCGACCTGGAAGCGTTTCCACCGATTCCAAGCCGCGAACGACCGTTTTCATATCCACTCCATAAACAAGGCACACCGCGGCGGCGACCAGGCAGTTGTATACATGGTGGTCACCAATCATGCGGGTGCAAACCGGCATCGTCTGGCTGCCGGCGGTCAGCAGGAAAGTTTGTTCGCTCTTGTGGCGTTCGACAACCGTCGCGGTGATCTCGCCCACTCCGTGGACGGCAATCGACAGCGATGGAACTTCCGACTGATTCATCAGCCGCGTACAGTTCGAGTCGTCGCCGTTGAAAATGGCAACGCCTGTGTCGCGGAGGTATTTTAGAAGCTTCTTCTTGGCACGGTAGTAGTTGCGAGCCGAACCGTGCAATTCGATGTGATTCTGGCGAATATTGGTAAAGGCTGCCACGTCCAACTGGATGCCGGCGAGGTGTTGTTTGACCAAACCTTCGCTCGAAGCTTCAATCACGGCGTGGGTGCAGCCGTTGTATTGCATCCGTGAAAGAAGGTCCGCCATGATGGCCGGATTCGGCGTTGGATGGCTCCACGATTGTTCGTCGTAGCCGTTATCAAAACCGAGACTGGTCAAGCTGCCAACCTTGGCGCCAGCCTTCTGCAAAATGGCTTTAATCAGCAGGCAAGTCGTCGTTTTGCCGTTGGTTCCGGTGACACCAATCACCTTGATCCGATCGCTTGGTTGATCGGCCAACGCATGGCACAGTTGGCCATACGCCTCGCGGCTGTCCGAGACCACACACACCGGCACGCTAACGGGGAGTGGCTTCTCGGAGACAACCGCCGCGGCACCGCGACGGATGGCATCTTCGACATGGTCGTGGCCATCTTGATCGTCGTCGCAAATGGCCATGAATATTTCGCCGGGCAGAACATGCTCGGGTCGAGCACAGCAACCTTTGGCTAGAATGTCACTCGCACCGAAGAATTTGGCTCCTGGCAGCAGATTGCGGAGCGATACTCCCACGCGGGAAGTGAGTGTCTGCGACATCTTTGGCCTCCTTGCCAATGGTTGGGCGCGAACTAAGACTGAGAAAAACCCCGAATCCGTTCGAAGTTTTTACGCAAGCGAAGTCTCCTGGTTCTTCCTCACCGCGGAGATGCCTAAAATAAGGTGGTCGCTCGACGCTGGAGCTAATGTTTTCCATTTCCGCTAAAGAGTCAACCCATCTTTGCCGACAGGGGCAACTTCTTCGGTCTGGAAAGCCTCAACAATTCGGCAAAGCGTCGGGAATGTTCCGATTCACATGCCAGCTAGCACTTTTTTTCTTATTTCACACACATGCCCTCGCAAGACTTCGATCTAGACGAACTGGCCGCTTACCTCCACCTCACCCCACCTCAGGTCGAGAAGCTCGCCAACCGCGACGACATCCCCGGGAGAAAGGTTGCTGGCAAGTGGAAGTTCTCTAAAGCGGACATCCATCACTGGTTGGAACATCGCATTGGTGTTTACGACGACCAACAACTGGAACGGGTCGAAGGGGTACTCGACCGGCATGGCAAGCATGAAGAGCCGGTCCGGATCTCCGACATGCTGCATGCCAGCACCATCAAGATTCCGATCACGTCGCGTTCGCCGCGGAAAGTGATCACGGAAATCTGCGAGGTCTCGATGGAAGCGGGCTACTTGTGGGACGCGCCCAAGATGATGGACGCCATCCTGCAGCGTGAAAGCATGCACTCGACCGCGCTCGACAACGGCGTGGCGCTGCTTCACCCGCGACGTCCTTTGCCGATGATTCTGTCAGAAAGCTTTCTGGCGATGGGGCGAACCTACCAGGGCATTCCGTTTGGTGGCAGCCGTGGCGTGCTGACCGACGTCTTCTTTCTGATCGCTTCGGTCGACGACCCATCGCACCTGCGAACGCTGGCTCGTTTGAGCCGGATCATCAACGACAGCACTCTCATCCAAGGGATCCGGGCCGCTAACCATGCCGAAGACGTGCTCGAGCTGATCGAAGAACGCGAGGACCAACTGTAAGTGGATATGCCAACGCGTACCGTTCTGGCCCTGGGCAACCTGGATGCTCGTCCTTTCAAAGAGATGGTCGCCTGGCTGCGCTGGGTTCCTGGCGTTCAACTGGTAAGCGACGAGCAAATCGGCGGAGACGAACCGTTCGATCTGCTGATCCTTTGCAGCGAGCGTCCCGGGCAATTCACCCCGCGCGAGATCGATTTGCTACGGCATCGTTACCCGTTGGCGACCGTCGTGCTGCTGTATGGCCCGTGGTGCCATGGCGAAGGACGGACCGGCCCGGTCCCGGATGGCCTGGTTCGGGTTGCGTGGTTCGAGTGGTCTTACCGTTTGCCTTCGCTGCTGGAAGTCGGCCCGCAGGTTCCGGCCACGGCAACGCCTCAAGAGCAACTGTTTGGCTCGCTGGAAGACCGATTTGGCACGCAGCACAGCCGCCAGGTCGGTATCTGGGCGAATACCTGGGACGACTTCGACTATCTGCGTTCCGCTTGCCAGTCGCTAGGTTATGCCTCGGTTTGGCTGCAGTCCGAACCGCAGAGCCCGTGCGATATCCTGATTGGTTTGATCCCCGGAACCGACGGGGCCGAGTTCGACGATCTGCAGGCCCGTTTGGCCGCCCATGCCGAGCAGTTGGCATTGGTCTGCCTGGCCACGCCGACCTGGGAAGACTACCAGAAGCTACGTTCGACAGGCGTTTCAGCCGTTTTAGGGCAACCTTTCCGCCTGGCCGACCTGGCAAACCTACTTGAAACCCGCCCAGATTGCGGCATTTTGCCCCTCGTCAATCCCCAGGGCAGCCGGTAGGATGAGGAGTTCGACCAGCGGCTTTGGCCCTTCTTATGGGGATCCGCTTTCCGTTAACCCCGATTCTTAGCTTCATGACCAGTCTTCCCATTATCGATCCGAATACGCCTGCTCCTTCCGTCGCCGAAACTAGTGGCAGCGGCGAAGCCCGTGGAAAGTATTCGTTCATCAGTCTCGGCTGTCCCAAGAACCTGGTCGACAGCGAACGGATGTTGGGGCTGTTGGACAAAGATGGCTATCAATTGACCCAGGAGACCGAAGGCTCGGACTTCGTGGTGATCAACACGTGCGGTTTCATCGAGCGTGCTCGTGACGAGTCGTTCGCCGCGATCCACGAGATGCTCGAGCTGAAGCGTCAGGGCAAGATCAAAGGGGTGATCGTCTCCGGCTGTCTGGCCGAGCGTCAGAAAGAAGCCTTGCTGGAAACCTGCCCTGAGATCGACCAGGTGGTCGGCGTGTTCGGGCGGGAAGAGATCACCAAGGTCGCCGATCGCCTGCTGGGCAAGCTGGAAGAACAACGCACCGTCTTCAAGCCAGCTCCGGTCCGAGCGTTGAACGACCGTGAACGTCTGCGTATCACGCCGCGACACTTCTCGTACCTAAAGATCTCGGAAGGTTGCGATCGCCTGTGCACCTTCTGTGCGATCCCGAAGATGCGCGGCAAGCACGCCACCAAGCCAATGGAAGAAGTGATCGCCGAGGCGCACGAACTTTCGGCCGACGGCGTTCGCGAACTGATCATCGTCGCCCAGGATACCACCTATTACGGCATGGACCTGTATGGCGAGACCCGCCTGGCCGAGCTGCTGACGCAATTGAATCAGGTCGACGGCATCGACTGGATTCGCCTGATGTACTTCTATCCGATGTACATCACCAAGCCACTGCTGCAGACCATCGCCGATAGCGAAAAGATCGTCCCTTACGTCGACATCCCATTGCAGCACATCAACGACACCATGCTTCGCCGCATGGCTCGTCGTGTGACCAAGAGCCAGACCGAAGACATGGTCGGCCAGATGCGCGACATTATTCCGGACTTGAACATCCGTACGACATTCATCACTGGCTTCCCAGGCGAAACCGACGAACAGTTCCTGGAACTGGCCGATTTCATCGAAGCCCAGCGTTTCGAGCGCGTCGGTGTGTTTACCTACTCGAAGGAAGAAGATACCCCAGCGGTCAAGCTGAGCGATCACATTCCAGAAGAGCTGATGGAACAGCGTCGCGAACACCTGATGGCCATCCAGCAGGAAGTGGTCTTCGACCATAACGAAGCGAAGGTTGGTCAGACGCTGGATGTCATCATCGACCAGCCGGTCCCCGGCGAAAAGACTGCCTGGATCGGCCGCACCAAGGCCGACGCTCCTGACGTCGACTGCGTGACCTACGTCACCGGCAAAGGATTGAAGCCAGGGGATATCGTTCCGACCGAGATTGTGATGTACAAAGATTACGATCTGGTCGGCGTGGCGAAAGACGCCGCCAAATAGCGAGAACTACCTGCGGCTGCACATCCTAGCGGAGTCTTCATGTCTGACAAGCCGATCCCATCCAACGTGATTGTCAACGTTCCCAATACGCTGACAGCGATCCGTTTTGTGCTTTCCATCGTGGGATTCGTGCTATTGCCACTGCACCTGGTATGGGGCGCCCTGGCGATCTTTATCATTGCGGTCTCGACCGACTGGATCGATGGTTACTGGGCACGCAAATACAACCAGGTGACTCAGTTCGGCCGCATCTTCGATCCATTCGTCGACAAGATCATCATCTGCGGCACGTTTGTCTTTCTGGTCGCTCTGCCGGGATCCGGGATCGCGGCCTGGGTGGCCGTGGTGGTGATGGGCCGCGAGATGCTGGTCACCGTGATTCGCAGCTTTGTCGAACAACATGGCGGCGACTTCTCGGCCAATTGGCCTGGCAAATGGAAGATGGTTTTGCAGTGCGCCGCCGCAATTCTTTCGATGTTGGCCCTCGAACTTAGCGACGGCACCGCGGTCACCACCTGGTATGGCCTGTCGAACTTCCACTCGCCGACACTGGTCAACGCGATCGGCAGCGATGCGTTTGTCGCCTACTTGTTCAATCTGAACTTGTGGGGCATGGTGGGACTTACCTTGGCATCTGGTTGGATCTATGTCGTCGATGCCATGCGGATGATCCGTTCCGGACAGCTCACCTCGAAATAAGCTCGCCACTGCCATGCAATCGCTTGTTGGACTCGCCATACTACTGTACGCCGCGACCTTGATTGCCGCGTGCGTCGGTTTGTGGATCTTCATCTTCAAGCGATTCCGCGAAGGGACGCCGGTCCTCGAGGCCCGTCCCGCTCCGCCAGCCAATTGGGGCCTGGTCGATGTGCTGGGTGGAGCGATCGGCGTAATCTTCTTGATCATTGTTTTCTCGGCAATTGCCGTTGGACCACGATCTTCCTCCTCGGAACTCACCATCGAGCAGCAAAGCGGAATGATGTGGGCGCAGATGTTCGCCCAGTCGCTGGTCTGCTTGATCATCCTGGGGCTGATCTTCCTGCGAGGTGGCAGGAATCAGATCTTCGGCGACTCGCCAAGCACCTTTTTGAACGACGTGAAGATCGGTATCGCCGCGTTCGGTGCGTTGTGCGTTCCGGTGCTCGTTTTACAGATGATCCTGGCGCTGCTCGTCCCGTACGAGCACCAGTTGATCGATATGATGCTGACCAACCCGACGTCGAACATCATCATCCCGGTGGTATTCTCGGCGGTGATCATCGCCCCGCTGACCGAAGAGTTCGCTTTTCGGCTGGTGCTGCAAGGCTGGCTGGAAGATGTCCTCTCCGGTCGACTGCATAACGGAGTCGAGATCTTGCTGGGACGGATCGTGGGGCTAGACCTCAATCGTTCCGAGACCTTCGAGGTGGCCAGCGAGCCTCTCGTCAAATCGCTGCCAGCTTCCGACGTGGAAGAGAGCGCCAACCCATATCAATCCCCGCTGCCTGAGACCGTCGCCGCGGAGGTTCCCGTGAACGGAAACGAGGCCCGTCCGCAGTTGATGGCCGTGCCGATCCTGGTCAGCTCGTTGCTGTTTGCCGGGCTGCACTTGGGGCAAGGGGCCGCGCCGATTCCGCTGTTCGTGCTGGCGTTGGGTCTGGGCTACGTCTATCAGAAAACACGCACGCTGACCCCAAGCCTGGTGGTGCATATGCTGCTCAACGGGCAATCGATGTTGCTGCTTTTGCTGCAACTGATCTTTGGCGATGGGCTGACCGAGCCGCCGGTTTAACTGCCCGAGCAATCCCTCTATAATGCCTGCCTGACAAAGGGTATCAGGACGTCTGTCATTGGTTCCGTTCCCTGGTCGTTCCCCCATCCATCCAAGTAGCGGAGTAGAGACGAATGGCGTTCGGTTTTGGCATTATCGGCACCGGCATGATCGCGGAATTCCATGCGAAGGCAATCGCAGACATTCCCGACGCCAAACTCGTGGGCTGCTTCAATCGTACCGCTGAAAAGGCTCAGGCCTTCGCCGAGAAGCATGGCATCACCGCGTACGAAGATCTGGACGCCATGCTGGCCAATCCCGACATCCATGTCGTGACCATCGGTACCGCCAGCGGTGCCCACATGGAACCCGCTGTTGCCGCCGCCAAAGCTGGCAAGCATGTCATCATCGAGAAGCCACTCGACGTCACGCTCGCTCGCTGCGATGCCATCATCCAGGCCTGCCAGGAAAACAACGTCAAGCTGGCCACCATCTTCCCCAGCCGCTTCCATGGTCCCGCGACCGAAATGAAGAAGGCGATCGAAGAAGGCCGCTTCGGCACGCTCTCGCTCGGGGATGCCTACGTGAAGTGGTTCCGTACCCAGGCCTATTACGACAGCGGTGCCTGGCGTGGTACCTGGCAGCTCGACGGTGGTGGCGCCCTGATGAATCAGGCCATCCATAGCGTCGATTTGCTGTGCTGGTTGATGGGCGATGTCGAATCGATCACCGCCAACTGCAGCCTGATCGGTCACGAACGCATCGAAGTCGAAGACGTTGCCGTTGCTTCGCTGAAGTTCAAGAATGGTGCCCTCGGCACGATCGAAGCCAGCACGGCTGTTTTCCCAGGCTACCTGAAGCGCATCGAGATTCACGGCACCCAGGGCACGGCCGTGATGGAAGAAGAAGATATCAAGACCTGGGACTTCGCCGAACCAACCGCGGAAGACGAAGCGATCAAGGCCCGTCTCGCCGGCAAGACCGAAACGGGTGGTGGTGCCGCCGACCCGAAGGCGATCGGTCATCATGGTCACCGGGCCCAGTTTGAAGATTTGCTAGCCGCCGTGAAAGAAGATCGCGAACCGGCGATCAACGGACCGGAAGGTCGCCGTTCGGTCGAAGTGATTCTGGCGATCTACCAGGCAGCCGCCACCGGCCAGCGGGTCGATTTCCCCTTGGAAAAAGACCCAGACCTGGGTGACTGGTCGCCGGGCAAATAGTCGACCGCTGGAAGTAGTTACTTCTTCGCAGACTCAGTGGCCAGGTCAGCACGCAGTTGCTGCAGGCCATCGAGATTCTCTTGCAGCGATTCTTTCGCATCGAGTTCGTTCCGGTGATCAAGGATCCCAATCGGTGCTTGATAGCCGGCATCGAGCACGGTTTGAATCATCTGCTTCTCATGCTTCCCTTTGCCAATGCCCAGAATCTTGGGTTGAGCCTGAGCGTTCATCCCGTTCAGGTTCAAGCAAAGCAAGTAAGGCTGCATCTGCCGAAACGCTTCGGGCCAATCGGCGATGTGCTCGTGCCCGTGATGGAAGTTGTAGACAATCCCGACTTGCGGATATCCCATCTCGCGAAGCTTCTGGCAAACGGCGACCATGTTCGCAGGCTCGCCGGTCCAGCCGCCATGGTTGTAGATCCCCAGCGATAAACCTTCCTTCGCGGTTCGCTCGGCGAGCGGCTTGAGCCAGTTCGCGGCTTCCTCGACCTTGGCCTCTTGCGACTCCGCCTTCGGCTGCGGAATCATCTGCCAGATCTGCGGGCGTACGCCATACTTCTCGAACAAACGGAACGCCTCGTCATGCGTTCCCCAGAAGGCGAACATATCGATGCCTTCCTTTTTGTACGCTTGCAATTCGGCCTCGAAGGTCGGCACATGCTCGGCTCGCCAGTCATAAGCACAGCGTGTGACGCCAAGTTCTTTCAGCATCTTGGCGCGTGCTTCCGGCGAACGCTTCGAAGCGTCGAACGGCACGATACACCACGCCACCAGGTTCGATGGCTCCAGCGGATCTGGTTCCGCGGCGCGGCCGGCGGGAATCAGGGCTGTCGAGAAGGTAATCAGCGTAAGCAGGAGTGCTGCGACGATCGAACGCGTCATGGTGGGTGCTTTCCGCGAGCAAGAGTAAGGGGCGAGTCCTCCAGCATCGGCTCTGTGGCACGACAAATCAAGTAGAAACTTCGTCCCCGCGGCTGACGCTTGGCATCGCCTACTTGCCGTTCTTTTCTTTCTTCACCTCGGCATGGTACAGCTTGCGGATCTCGTCCATGTCGACGGTTGGCTCTGGGAACTTCATGTCGAACGACTTCAGCGCTTGCACCAGGATGCTGGCCACGACGAAATCGCGGAACCACTTCCGGTTGCCTGGAATGATGAACCACGGAGCGTTCTCGGTGCTGCACTTGCTGAGGGCATCCTCGAACGCTTTGGTATACTCGTCCCAATAAGGCCGCTCGGAATAGTCGGCGTGGCTGATCTTCCAGTTCTTCGCGGGACTCTCGAGCCGCTTCTTGAAACGGTCGAGCTGTTCTTCCGGATCGATGTGCAGATAGAACTTCAGAATGTGTGTCTGATTGGCGACCAGCAACTGTTCGAAGTTGTTGATCTGATCGTATCGTTTCGACCAGACATCTTCTGGCACCATATTGTGGACACGTTGGACCAGGACTTCTTCGTAGTGCGAACGATTGAAGACCGCGACATGCCCTTTTCGCGGCGTCACCTTATGCACACGCCACAGAAAGTCGTGCTCGGCCTCGACGGTCGAGGGGACTTTGAAGCTTGTCACCGTGCAACCTTGAGGGTTCATCGCCTGGAAGACGTGACGAATCGTGCCATCCTTGCCGGCGGCATCGCGTCCCTGCAAACAGACCAGTAACGAACGTTTTCGCTCGGCGTAGAGTTGATATTGCAGCTCTTGAATCTCTTCGCGCAGGTCGTCGGTTTGCTTCTCCGCCTTCTTGCGGTCGTCGCAAAGATCTTTCGCCGTCGCATCGAACTTACTGAGATCGACTTTGCTGCCTGGCTTGACCAGGAACTGCTTGTAGTAATCCATTTCTCTCCCTGCGGACGTTCAGAAACTCGAAGCCTGAACTTAAGTTGTATCCGCTGGCGAGTGATTTCCCAATCCGTTTATTGCGATGACGTCATCAGCCAGTGAAGCATCGTCGGCGAAATCGACGCCGAGTGAAGCATCTGCTTCTCGCTGTAACCGCAGCCGCGCGAGGCGTTCTTCTCGGATAAAGTACCAGCCACTGAATAGCAGCGACACCAGCCCCACGACCGACAACGTCAGCGCGAAGCCAGAAAAGAACACCAGCCGCGAGATGTCACCTTTCCAAAGATCTTTGTAAAGCTGCACCCCAAAAGAACCGGTGTAGCCGAGCGAATCGATCAGGTAGATCGCGAAGACCGAAGTACCGGTGGCCCGCGTGGCGGCGAAGATCCGATCGAACAGCACGGTATACGGCACGTAGGCCAGGTATGCCCCGAGCCCCACGAGGATCATCCAGCTCAAACCATTGATGACCCGCGCATGCCACAGCATGGTGCTGGTTCCGATCAGCAGCGTACCGCAAATCATGATTCCAAACGTTGCGACCAGTGCATGGCGATTGTGCCGGAAGAGGCTGAGCCCGCCGAGGGTCACCGTGATCACGATCGCACTGACCACTTCAATCTGCGTGAAGATGCCTGGCACTTCCGCCAGGTTCAGCTCTTTCAAGATCTCGATCGCGTAGTTATCTCGGAAGTCGCGAAACGCGGTCAGCATCACGTAGATAAAACTGAGCAGGATCAACCCGATCGAGAAGTGGGCGAGAAAGGTCCACTGGTCGCCGGCGGTCATGGCGGTGCGTTCCGATCGTTCGATCCGGTCTTTCTCGTCCGGTCGCGGAAGCGCATCCAACAGCCAGGCCGAGATCACCAACGGCGGCAGAAAGATAAGCCCCACCCAGAACGGCATCCAAAACGGATCGATCTCCCAGGTTTGCAGCAGCCACTTGCCGGCGTCTTTTACCACGCCGGTGGCGAAGATATACGAGCAGCTAAGCGTCGCGACCAACAGTTCCGTGGCTCGGCGACCTTCCAGGTAGCGCATCGCCAGCCCCCAGACCATCCCCAGGGGCAAGCCATTGAAAAAGATCGCCACCACTTTCCAGTCGGTCGGCAGCAAGGCAAAACCCAATAGCGACAACTCGGCCAGGCCAATCAGCGCGACCGTCGCCACAAAGAGTTGTTCGCGCTTTAACTGCGAGCAGAACTTGATGCCGATGTACTTCGAGGCGACGTAACCGACCAACTGGCTAAGAACCAACGCGGTCTTTAGCTGGACGCCCGTTCCGGCGAAGTCGTGACCGGCATAGGTGGCCACCGCCAGCGGTTTGCGGAAACCATACATGCAGAAGTAGACCGTGAACGAAGTCACCGCCGCGAACGCGATGGTGCGGACTGTTCCGGCTCGCTCCAAGCGATCGTGGAGGCCACGGTTGCCATGCGTCCAACTCATTGAGATCGCCTGCTGCGGCGATATTCGGATGGCGCCATCGCGATCTCGCGACGAAAGGCCCGGCACATCACTTCCGGCGAATCGAATCCGCAGCGGGCCGCGATGTCGGCGATCGGCAACACCGATCGATCGAGTAGCTGCTTCGCCATGTCGAGCCGCACCATCATGATCTGCTTGCTCGGCGAAACGTCGAGATACCGATCGAACAGTTGCTCGAGCAGCCTTCGCGAGGTGCCGGCGTGCTCGGCCAGGTCGGTCACCTGGATCGGTCGGTGAAAGTTGTCTCGCAGAAATCGCAGGGCCGCCACCAGTCGTTCGTCCGGCAACACGGTCCAATCGGTCGATTGTTCGGAAATGACCCGCGTCGGAGAGATCGTCACCACTTCGCTGCCGTCCGCTTCGCCGTGTAGAATTCGATCGAGCAGGTGAGCTGCTTGATACCCCACACTCTGGGCGGCGTTGTCCAGCATCGAAAGCTTCGGACGGGTAATCCCACTAGCGAGTTCATCGTACTCCCCCGCCAGCACGGCCACGGCATCGGGTACGCCCAGCCCGACGTACTTGGCAGCTTCAATCAACTGCCGCGACGTCTGTGTATCGATCGCCAAGATCGCACAGGGCTTCGGTAGGGTGAGCAGCCAATCCCCCAACAGACGAATCTGTTCGATCCAGGGTTGCTCTGGACTCATGCCACTCGCTGCATGGATATGGCATTCGAAGCCCGCCGACTGCAAATACTGGGCATAGGCTCTGCCGAAGAGGTCGTCGTAGAAAGTCGGTCGCCAGTGCGAACCGCAGTAGGCAAAGTGGGTGTACTTCTTCTCCAGGTAATACCTCGCTGCCAGTCGACCGCTCTCTTCTTCATCGAGGGTACATCGCGCGATCACACCAGGGCCGAAGTCGTACCACGAAACGTTCACGCAGGGGATGCCAGCAGCGAGGATGTCCTGGGCGAGCTCCTCGTTGTTGACACGAGCGATCACTCCATCTCCTTGCCAACCTTTTGGAATCCGCAGTGGCTCGAACTTTCCGCGTGGCTCGAGAAAGACATTCCAGGGCTCGCCGCATTCATCGAGATACGTGCCGATCCCGCGCACCATACCAGAGCCCCAGCCGGTCGAAGTCTCGATCAAGACAATCACGTTTTTCATGGTTCGCCCCACACTTATCGGGTCTGTTTCCAACAGATTGTGGGTTGCGCAATTCGTCATCTATTTAAGCACTCCTGGGTCACAGAATCCGTAAGCATGACTGAGATCTTGAAGTTTATCGACCGGATGAATCGTCTTTTAACAGGAAGTTAACAATTCAAGGAAGATTCTGAACGTTTTGGAAAAGATGCGCGATTCATCAACGATCTTGCGCAATCATCCGTGGTGAAGGCAACCCCGGCCGCGCACAATGTGCCTCGTTATGTCCAGAGATGGACGTTTCATGGAACAGAGCGTTTTTTAACACTTCCGCACAAGTTATTTACTGCTGTAGTCACTTGCGCGCTAACGAATTCATTCGTTCGATCTTCTTTCTTCAAGGCTTTTGGGAGAACTTCAGATGACCCGTCCGACACGTCGCGGATTCACGCTGGTGGAGTTGTTGGTGGTGATCGCCATTATCGGAGTGCTGATCGCGCTGCTGCTGCCGGCCGTGCAGCAAGCGCGCGAAGCGGCCCGCCGCATGCAGTGCACGAACAACCTGAAACAGATCACGCTGGCCAGCCATATCTATCACGATGTGCACCAGACCACGCCGCTCCATATGCATCGCGCCGCGCACGACTTCTCGGGCTCGAAGGGAAACAGTGGAAACTTGTCTTGGTACTACGGTATTCTGCCGAGCGTCGAACAGTCGGCCGCGCAAGATCGCATTCCTTCGGAAACGAGCGGGGCTGGCTTTTCGTGGGATGGAGTCGTCGATGGTAGCACGCCTCTCGGTCAAATCGCCCGCATCCGCGTCGATACGTTTCTTTGTCCTAGCGAAAGTGTCGTCAACGCAGTGTCTGAGGTTCAGGGGCAACTCGGAAACTTCAGCTACGTCGCCAATGCGGGTCCGCCACGTCAGCTCAGCTTGCCTCGCGCTGGCACCAGCAGCACGTCGCGGGGTTACATTTCGCATTCGCGGATGACCGATGGAACTCCCGGTGCTGGCAATTGCCAGGGAACCTGGTTGGCCGGATCGAATCACATCGTTTCGTTCAAAGACCTGACCGATGGTCTGTCGAACACGGCGGCGTTCAGCGAATCGCTGGTGAACGATGGCAGCGGCAACCATCAAGATAAACGCCGCAATCTTTATTACACCGGCTCGGGCATCATTCAGTCGCCTGGCTCGAACATTGCTGACGTTGTCACCAACGGCCTGGCAAACGCGAGCAACTGGCAAAGCTGGAGCCAGTACAAAGGGCTGACTTGGATCTATAGCAGTTCGTGGGAAAAGCATCTGTACAACCATGTGTTCCCACCCAATACGATCTCGATTCCTTCGTACAACACGGCCTGGTTCCAGTGCAGCGAAGCGGATGGAGCGATCACCCCTTCGTCGAACCATCCTGGCGGAGTGCAGGTATCGCTCGCCGACGGTTCGGTGCGATTCATCCCTGATACGATCAACATCGAAACCTGGTGGGCGTTGGGCTCTTCCAGCAGTGGCGATGTCAGCGGCGAGTTCTAATCGTCAGGGCAGGGGGGCGATTGCTTCCCTGCCGGTTTTCTCTTTCAACCTTGCAGGAATTGCATACATGTTTGTTTCAACCACCAGTCGTCTGCTGTTGCTGTTGTTGGTTGGCATGCCCCTGGTTGTTGGCTGCGAGTATCAAAGCTCGGCCATCCAGGACCGCATGAACGAGTTTCGCTATACGCCAGAGATGTTAGCCAACGAGATGATCGGCCGGCTCAAACATGCTCGTTTAACGCCAGCGAAGCCGCGTGGGCCGGTCGTTGAAGCGGACCCTGGGCGTGGCGGGGATGGCGATCGCCCCGATCCAATGGCGGTCGATTCGATTGCCGCCGACTGCGTCGCCAAGATTCAGCACATGGAATCGCTCGGCCATGGCGAAGACGTGACGTCGAAGGTCGTTAAAGCGGTCGAAGACGCGAAAGGCGTTTCGGAATCGATCCGGACCGAATTCGTCAAGCACCTTCAGCAAGCCAGCACCCACGAAATGGGTGACTAGGCTTTCAGGCAAGCGTTGCAGTGCCCCTTGACCAGGACTTCATCCAATTGGCCAGGGGGCTTCTGCGACTTGTCCTTCGGCACCAGGTCGATCTGAAAACCAGATAGGCAGATCACCTTACCGCAATCGATGCACATGAAGTGTGGATGCTCTGACTTCCCTTCGGCACCTTGCGGCAACAGTTCAAAGCGGCGCACGGCATCTCCCAGATCAAGCCGTGCCACGATGCCTGCTTCTCCCAGTTCAGTCAGCGACCGGTAAATGGTCGACTTGTCGAAACCGAACTCGGCCAGTTCGTCGGCCACTTCGGTCGGACTCAGGGGAGTCTGATGATTGGCCAGCGTTTGCACTACGGCGATTCGAGCTGCCGTGCAGCGCAGGCTAACCGACCGCAGCAGAGCCTTGGCGGCATCCATCGAGAATCCAGATTTGCGTTTACTGGGCATGCTTCGTACCAATCGGAACTGGGGAAAGATAGGGACCTTCGATTCTATCGTACTTGCAATGCATTTGCAAACGACGCGATCGAATTCGGCCCCTCAGACGGCGTTTTCTCCGGGCGCCAGGGATGGTTGTGGGAATCTTCCGAGAATAATCGCTCCGTTTGCGGGGATGACAGGCGGGAAGCAGGGGGAGGGCACTTGAGCGATCGGGCTCGGTTCGCGAGATTGAACTTTTTCGCGCAGAGACCGCCAGAGAGACAAGTATGAAGGTTTCGATCGTTGGGGTAGGGAAGGTCGGCGTTACCGTTGGCTATTCGATTGTTTCGCATGGTCTGGCCAGCGAACTGGTCCTGGTCGGTCGCAATCAGCAGCGGCTGCGAGGCGAAGCCCTCGATCTGCAGCATGCCGCGGCGCTTCACCCGGGACGCATCACCGTGCGCGGCGGCGACCTGGAAGCGACCCGCAATTCGGCGGTGATTGTCCTCTCGTTGGCCGAATCGGCCGATAAAGGGGGCCATGCGATGGACCGGATCGCGTCGGCCGCACCTAATGCTCGGCTGTTCCAAGAGGTGGTGCCCCAATTGGCACGCCTTAGCCCCGACGCCATCTTGCTGGTGATGACCAACCCGGTCGACGTGCTGACCTACGCTACGCTGAAACTCTCCGGCTTCGATCCGAAACGCGTTCTGGGGACCGGTACCCTGATCGATAGCGCTCGTTTCCGTTCGCTGCTTTCCGCCCACTACGAGATCAACTCAGATGACATCCGGGCCTATGTCTTGGGCGAGCATGGCGAATCGCAGTTCCCGGTGCTTAGCGCTGTTTACGCAGGCGGATGGCACATGGGGAAAGATCCGGTCGTGAAAAACGCATTCGAACAAACACTGACCGCCGCCCCGGAAGTGTTCGTTGCCAAGGGGTACACCAACTTCGCCGTGGCGAGTGCGGCATCGATGATTTTGCAGGCGATTCGCGACGATTCGCATCGCACGATGCCGGTGTCGACACTGGTCGATGGCTACTACGGAATCGAAGACGTTTGCCTCTCTTTACCGGCAGTTATTGGCCGCGAAGGGGTCGCCCAGGTACTGAGCATCGCGTTGAACGCCGAAGAGCAACAACAACTTCATCGTTCCGCCAACCATCTGTTAGACGTCAATCAGAAGCTGTCGGACGTGTGGAACAAACCTGCCGGCTAATCGCTACAAGCGTTACCGTCGGAACGGCGACGTCCGGTCGAACTTCTCTCGAAAAATGAAAACTCGACGCTTCTTATCCATTTTCGAGATAGGTTTAACCTTGAATTGATGTCGCAATGCTTGAACCGTGTCTCTTCGTTCAAGCTGACGCTCCCCCCTTGTTCCTCTTCCGACGGAGAATTCATCGTGTACACGACCAATGAAGAAGCGTTCAATTATCTGTACGATCGGATGGGCATCCTCTGCGTACAAGTGATGGTAAGCGCGGTCCGCGCGTATGGAGCCGACACCGGCAGCGTTCAAGTATTGACGCTTCTCAACGGTGGCGACGACTCTATCAGCAACCGAGACCAAAAGGCTCTCGTCGCCGCCATGCGCTACGTGGAAGACAATCTCCCAGAATGGCAAGAAGAACGAATCATCTGTCTTCCTGATGGCCAACAACTGACGATCGACCCAGCACTGGTTCCTGACGATTAATCCCTCAGCCAGCCTTCGACGATCTTCTCCATAAGCTTGCCACACAAAGCACCAACAACCATCCAGAGACGATCGCTCCGCTCGCCACCGCCCAGGGACGAGGAATCCAGCTCGAAGCGCCGCCAATTACGTCCGCTTCGATAAGAAGTTAGAGCCCCAACGGGGCGACGTGGAACCAACATGTCGCCCCGTTGGCGTTTCTTGACCATCGATCGTCTCGCTTCGATCGATTCTTGGTCGCGCAGAAATTGTGTTGACTCTGCCTTGCCTGTTTGGCATAACCTCAAGCTCCTGCCTGATCCCTCCCTTCTTCCATCCTCAACACCCACACACGAGGCTCTCCGATGACTGTCGCGCTCAATCGTCGTCAGGTTCTAAAACAATTCGCCGTCGCTGGTACCGCGATGGCTTTGCCGGCTGCTCAATATTCACGCGTCCTGGGTGCGAACGAACGCTTGCGTGTCGGCAGTGTCGGCACCGGTGGCAAAGGCTGGAGCGACTTGAACGGCGTCGCTGCGAGCCCGGCGGTCGAAGTCACCGCGCTGTGCGATATCGATAGCTCGAAGAATTACCTCGGTCGCGCTGCCGAGAAGTATTCGTCTGCCAAAACCTATAGCGACTGGCGGAAGCTGCTTGATCAGTCCGACACGATCGATGGTCTGATCGTTTCGACGCCTGATTTCATGCACGCGCCGGTTTCTTTAGCCGCCATGCAGCTTGGCAAGCATGTCTTCTGTCAGAAACCGCTGACGCATACCGTCTTTGAATCGCGGCAGATGCAGTTGGCGGCGGATAAGTACAATGTCGCCACGCAGATGGGCAATCAGATCCAGTCGCACGCGTTCTATCGAACGGCCGTCGCGCTGGTTCACTCCGGCAAGATTGGCAAGGTAAAGGAAGTTCACTCGTGGCAAGCAGGCACGCCAAGCTGGCCGCGCAACATCGATCGTCCTTCCGGCGCCGATCCGGTTCCGAAGCATGTGGCCTGGGATCTGTGGCAAGGGGTCGCGCCGCGTCGGCCTTATAAAGAAGGAATGTACCATCCATTCAACTGGCGCGGCTGGCAAGATTACGGTACCGGACAATTGGGCGACTTCGGTTGCCATATCCTCGACCCGGTCTTTAAGTCGCTGGAACTAACCGCGCCGATGAAGGTGTATGCCGAAGCTCCTGAGTTGAAGCCAGAGACCTGGACTGAAAGTGCGACGGTCAGTTACGCCTTCCCAGGCACCAGCCGCACGGCAGGCAAGTTGCTGCCGGTCACCTGGTACGACGGCGCCGGCGTGCGGCCACCTGCCGAAGTCACCGCGCACCTTCCTTCCAGTTATAAGCTGCCCAATGCCGGCTCGGTGCTGGTCGGCGAGACGGGGACGCTAATCATCCCGCACGTCGCCGCGCCGGTGCTGTTCATGAATGGCGAGACCGAGCCAACCAAGATCGACGAAGTTGCTGCTGTCGATCACTACGTGCAGTGGGCCGACGCAGCCCGGGGCGAAGCGACCGCGACGTCGTCGTTCGACTACTCCGGCCCGCTGACCGAGACCGTCTTGCTGGGCACCGTCGGCATTCGCTTCCCTCGGGAAATCTTGATTTGGGATGCCCCGATGATGAAGTTCACCAATCTTCCAGAAGCGAATGCATATCTCACCAAGAGCTATGCCAAAGGCTGGGAGCCTGCGTGGGTGAGCGTCTAACGCGTCATGCCACTAGTCGGGTCGGTCCGAAACTGAGCCGGTGTTACGCCATAGCGTTTACGAAAAGCAGACGTAAACGCCGAGATCGATCCGTAGCCTGATTGCCGGGAAACGGCTTTCAGGCCGAGCGATGTTTGTAGAAGGTCGGTCGCGATTCGCATGCGGATTGAAGTCAGCACATCCATCGGCGATTGCCCGACCACTTCGCGAAACCGTCGGGCAAAGGTCGAACGTGCCATGCAGCCAACCGACGCTAACTTCTCGACCGTCCAAGGGTACTCCGGCTCCGAAAGCATCGCCAGTAAGACCGGCGCCAGGTCGTCATCTTGTAGGGCACCAATCCAGCCAACTGATTCGACCGGCAACGCTTGCAGTCGTTCGCGGATGACTTCCATCACCACGACCGACAGCATCAAGTTCACCACCGCGATACCGCCGGTTCGTTCCACCAGCAAGTCATCGGTCACCAGCGGCAGTACCTGAGTCAGCAGCGAAGTCGGTCCTTCGGCATGCGCCCGATGCAGCGGCGGTACGCCAGCCAACAAAGGTGCCAGATCTCCGCCGCTCGATTGAATCGTTCCCGACACGACGCGACAAGGCTGCGCTTCGGCTCGTAAGATTCGGTGGACCGGGCGAAAGATCAGGACGAAGTCGCCAGCTTCGGCGCTCAGTGGGCCGTCATCGGTTCCTTCGATCTGACATCGACCTTCCAGCACGTAGTGGAACGACGCCTCGCGCGGATGCCATTGCCACGACTGCGTTGCCGTCAGAGGCAACACGTGCGTCAACATGCAGGCCGGCTTCAAGTGAGATAGCAGCGAAGCCGTCGGATCGGCATCGACACGCAGCGAACTGCCGCATGCCGTCTCGCCGGTTTCGAACTCCGTCGGTTGCAGATTCCCCATTGCTTCGCCAACTGCCTCTTTCCGTGCCAGAAACGTACCAGCGCATGTCCATTGCCCAATGCGAGATTGCCGGGGAAAGGGTGCCAACTTTTTTCAGATTTGTGCTCGCCAAGCCAGAACTGGCCAGCTTTCACGGTAAATTAGAATGCCGCTGCAACCGTTATTCACTGGATGCAGCAGGCGCGACCGCTCTTTCGGCGGCACGCAGCATCTCTTCCGCTTCAACTTCGATCAATCGCAAACGGACGTCTTCCTGGGGTACCGTTCCTTCGATTACCGTGCGTGCCTGGCGATACCAGATGTACGCCTCCAGAAAATCGAACCAAGGCGCGGAAGTCGACGTGGACGAGACACTCATTTCGTCCATCCACTGATCAAGCCAGACCTTCGTCTCGGCCAGGTAGAGTTCGGCCTGCTCGTCATTCCCTTGTTGATGCATTACCAAGGCAAGGGCAGCCGTACTGGTCGCAGCGATCGGGCCTGCTTCGTTGGAAGACCGTGCTTGCGACAACAACTCGATCGCCCGCTTCGTGTCGCCGGCGCGATAGTTCGCCACACCGGCCGCGTAAATCTCGGCCGCTTCCATGATGCCATGCTTGCCAGGAGGTCCTCCGCCGGGGCCACCATTGGGGCCGTCGTCGCGGAACGGATTCATCGGACCAGGACGACCACCCAGGATCGGAGGCATCCGATCGCTGCCAGGCCTTGGACCGCGATCAGGTCGTCCATCCTTGTGATACAGCTGCGATTCCATCCGCAACGCCAGCGACTTGAAGTCCTGCTCGTTGCCTGGCTTGATGCAGATGCCGCGGACGATCATGGTGATCTGCGGGGGATCGTCGGTGACTTCGAGTTGGCTACGAAGCTTCTGACAGACATCGTCATAAGCATCGATCTGCCCGGCGAAGTAGGTCAACTGCGGCACGCCCCACCACGCAGGATTGTTGGCGGTGGCCCCCAGTTCCAAAGCCTTCGCGTAATCTTTCGCGGCCTGATCCCAGCCACCAAGTTGTGCCAATAAGGCTCCCCGTCCCGACAACGTCAGGAAGTGATTGGGCTGCAAGTTGGCCGCTTTGGTGTACTGTTCGAGCGCCAATTGCCATCGCTGCTCGTCGGCATTCGCGCGAGCACTATCGAGCAGCACGTTCGCTTCTTTCAAGTGCTCGATCGATTCGATCTCTTTGAGATGCAGCTCTTGCGTCTCTTGCTGGGCGATGGTGGCTCGAATGGCCTGCCAGGTACTGAAGATCGTTCCCGTCACCAGCGAAAGCAGCACGATCACTGTTGCCAGGAACATCGTCTTGTTGCGCCGCGCGAATCGCGTGAAGCGATACCAACTGGAAGGAGGCCGGGCAACGACCGGCTGCTGATCGAGAAACCGCTGAACGTCGCGAGCCAGATCGGCGGCCGTTTCATATCGGCGTCGACGATCTTTCTCGAGCGACTTCATCACAATCCAGTCGAGGTCACCTTTCAGCTCCGTTGCCAGGTGCCGTGGATTGACTTGCCGCGCGACCGGTTTGGTGGTGTCGAGTCGCGTTGTTCCGGTTAGCCTCGCGCTGGGACGTGGCGGATCTTCTTCGCGGATCATCCGGCGCATTTCATCGAAAGAGGCCGTCTGCAAGCGATGCTGATCGAACGGTGTCTGCTCCGTCAGCAGTTCGTACAGAAGCACGCCAAGCGAATAGATATCGCTGCGAGTATCGACGTCCAGCGAGTTCATTTCCGCTTGCTCTGGACTCATGTACATCGGCGTCCCAATCATCTGGGCGAACCGTGTATAGATGGTCCGTTCGGTCAGAGGCTCGTTCAGCGCCTTGGCCACACCAAAGTCGATCACCTTCACCACCGCATCGGCATCGTGCAGCGTGACCAGCACGTTCGATGGCTTCAAGTCGCGGTGAATGATCCCTTTTTGATGGGCATGCTGCACCGCATGGCACACATCGAGAAACAGCTTTAATCGCTGCTGGACGGTCTGATCGTGGTCGCGGCAGAACTTCGTGATATGAACGCCGCGGACCAGCTCCATCACGAAGTAAGGCTGGCCTGAGGCAGTCGTGCCGCCGTCGAAAATCCGGGCGATGTTCGGGTGATCCATCATCGCGAGCGCCTGCCGTTCCGCCTCAAAACGGGCGATCGCGTCGGACGAAAGGGCCGTCGCTTTCAGCAGCTTGATCGCTACGCGGCGTTTAACCGGCTGCTGCTGCTGGGCGACATAGACCTGGCCGAAGCCACCTTCCCCCAGCTTTTCGAGCAGGACGTAGTTGCCGATGAACTCGCCACCGTCGATCGTGTCGGGAATGACATTCCCGACCGAGTCACGCCCCCAGGTCGCATTCATGGCGATCGCTTCCGCCGCTGATTTCACTTGCCCTTGCAGAGCCATCCGGGAAGGTGTTTGCTGATCGAGCACATTCACGCTGCGGTCGTGGGCGGATAACAGATCGGCCACCGCCGCTTGCAACTGGCGATCGTCGCCACACTCTTCCGCAACATACGCATCGCGCTGCGGCCCCATCGGCAGATCAAGTGCCGAGAGAAAGATCGATTTTTCGCGATCGAACGACATGGAGCCCCGGTGACAAACAGAACGTGCGGTATCCCTACTGTAAGGATATGCGAATTCTTGCGGCAAAAGGTGACAGATATTTCCTGCAGCGCGGGTTCTTCGTCGTTGGAACCGCTATTTTCGCTCGATCTCGCGCTGCAGCCAGGCCCGGGCAAAGCTCCAGTAACGTTTTGCCGTCCTTCCCGAGATACCCATCGACTGGGCTGCTTCTTCCACCGTGAGCCCGCTGAAATACCGCAGCATTACGAGCCGATAAGATTCGGGATCGGACGCTTGCAGCTTGGTGAGGGCCTCGTCCAGTGCCAGCAGCGAATCGTTGTCGTTGCGGTCGGCAGAGATCAAATCGTCGGGCAATTCGACGATGGTGTGCTCGCCACCATGCTTGAGACTGGCTCGGCGACGGGCTTCTTCAATCAGAATACGTCGCATCGCTTCGGCTGCCGCGGCAAAGAAGTGCCCGCGATTTTCCCAACTGCCACCGTTGCCCACCAGTCGCAAATAGGCCTCGTGAACCAGGGCGGTGGGCTGCAGCGTGTGGTCGACCACTTCCTGCACCATCTTGGCGGATGCGAGTTTCCGCAATTCTTCGTAAACCAGCGGCAGCAACTGCTCGGAAGCGTGCGCATCGCCTCGCTCGAGGGCTCCTAGAATCTGGGTTACATCCGATTGGGTCACAAAATTTCCCTTCGAATCGCTGCCGAAAAACAAGCCAATAATCCAATTGCCCCCGCGAAAACGGGAGCAGCTGTTTCCGCGAGGTCTATTGTCAGTCTAGCAGAAGCTAGAACTTTTGCGTTGGTTTCCGGAAGCACACCGGTATGCAGGCGGCCTTCACTTGCCTTGGAACCACCGGTTATGCCAATGCCTGACGGGTGCGTGTGACTACTCCCCAAGCGCGGACGAGTACCGCCAACCATTGACATAGCCTGTGGCTCGAAGGCCGGCAGAGCCTTGCAAGCCGGTGGAGAACTACGCTTCTTCGTCGACGCCCAGAAGTCCCGAGACAAGCAACTCGGAGATCTTGTTCACCGCGTCCGAGTCTTCACTTTCGGCCAGCTCGTCCAGCAGCGTCTGCAGCGTTTCGATCAGGCTCGATTCTTCCGTTTCTTCGGTGCTTTCGCTACCGCCAGCTTCGGGTGGAACTCCGCCTGGAGGGGGTCCACCGGCACGCGGTCCGCCTGGGGGAGGTCCGCCCCCAGGAGGCCCGAGGCGTTCCGAAAGTTGATCGGCATCGAGTCCATATTCTTCGAACACCGTGGCGATGGTGTCTTTGACGGTCGACGGATCCGGACGGCCTTCGCTCGACTCGAACAGTTCTGCCAACGCGTCCTGAACATCCTGTTCCAGCGATGCTTCTTCTTCGGCGGTCAGCCCTTCCGATTCCGCGATGCTGGCCAGATCGGACTTCAGCCCTGGCGGAAGTTGGCCGGTTGGTGCAGGCCCACGACCGCCGGCCGCGCCTTGCGATTGCTGCAAGTTATAAACACTGGCCGCGCTGGTGCTTTGAATGGATGTCATCGGTCTGCCTCGCCCATTTGGAGTTAACGAAGGGGAAACCGCGCTTTCCGGTCGGACAGCTCCCCGAAACAGAACTGGCTGTGGGCGTCGCTATGGTTCGCTTCCTGCGAAAGGCTTTTGGCGTCCACGTTTACTTTCTGTCTTTAAAGATCGGTCATCGATCCGCGCTCGACGATGCGATTGCGTCTCAAAATGGTGCCGATGCGTCTCAAACAAGCGTTTTCGGCGATCGCAGGGGCCTGGAACCGCTCCTGAAATTTTGCTGTCACCCTCGCCAAGACTTTTTCGCATTGGTGGGTAGCAGACCTTTTCCGCCACTGTTTTCAAGTGTAATTCGGATTCGCTCTTCACCATCCGAAACGGAGATACATCGTCGATGACCACCCGACTTCACCACTTCTGGTCGCTTGCGATGGCCGTCGTTTGTTCGGCCGCGACGACCTTGCTTCATGCGGAATCGACGCCAGACCGTCCGCTGAAGGATGCGAAGGATGGCGTGAGTGTCAACGCTCCTGAAGCCCAGCAAGGCTACACGTTGATCGCTCCGATGAATTCCACTTCGACCTACCTGATCGATATGGCAGGGCATGTCGTCAACGAGTGGAAAAGCGAATACACGCCTGCTCTCAGTTCGTACCTGTTGCCCAACGGTCATTTGCTGCGACCGGCCGCCGAACGTCGCGGTGGCTTCGGGGGACCGGGCGGCGGTGGTCGTATTCAAGAGTTCGATTGGGATGGCAACCTGGTCTGGGACTTTGTCTTTCAACACGACAAATTAAGACCGCACCACGATATCTGTCCGCTGCCGAACGGCAACGTCTTAGTTGTCGCCTCTGATCCGAAAACCGCTGCCGAAGAAACCGCCGTGGGCCGTCGCGCTGAGTTGGTCACGGAAGAACTGCTTCCCGATTGTCTGCTGGAAATCAAGCCCACCGGCAAGACAACCGGCGAGATCGTGTGGCAATGGCACGCGTGGGATCACCTGGTTCAAGATGTCGATCCGAACCTGCCGAACTACGGCGATGTTTCGGAGAACCCACAACGCATCGATATCAACTTCAGCACGGCGATGATGGATCGCATGTTGCAAGACCCTGCTCAATTGGCGCGTCTGCGCTCGCTCGGCTACGTCGGCGGCGGCGCCCCTCGTGGTGAACCTGATCAAGCTGGCACGCCAGGTTCACGCGGGGGGCAACGCCCCGAAGGTCGCGATGGAAATCGCGGCCGAAACGATCGCCGAGGTGGCCCAGGGGGTGGCGGCGACTGGATGCATGTTAACGCGGTGGCTTACAACGCGAAGCTCGATCAGATCATGCTGAGCGTTCATGAATTCAGCGAAGTCTGGATCATCGATCACGGCACCACCACGGCGGAAGCTGCTTCCAACCAGGGTGGCAAGCGTGGCCATGGTGGCGACCTGCTGTATCGCTGGGGGAACCCACGCGTCTATCGCAGCGGGACCAATGTTGATCAGCGTCTGTTCGCTCAGCACTGTGCCCACTGGATTGCTGAAGGCCTGCCCGGTGCCGGCAATATGCTGGTGTTCAACAACGGAATGGGTCGTCCGGACGGATCGTATTCGACGTCGGACGAAATCGAACTTCCGCTGAAGAACGACGGCACCTATGAGAAAGAAGAATACCTGCCGTATGGCCCGCTTTCAGCGAAATGGTCGTACTCGGCACCAGAGAAGTCCGACTTCTTCTCGATGTTGATCTCCGGCACGCAGCGTCAGCCGAACGGCAACACGCTGATCTGCTCGGGCAATCAGGCCATGCTGTTTGAAGTCACGCCCAACAACGAAATCGTGTGGGTGCTGCAACTTCCTGGCGGTGGCATGGGTGGCCCTGGCGGACGTGGAGGTCCCGGAGGTCCTGGCGAACGCGAATTCGTGCCGACCTTCCTGGCTCGGGTTCTCGGCTTGAGCGAAAGCCAACTGAAAACGATTGCCGAACTACAAAAGAACATCGATGAGAAGTTGGCGAAAGTGCTTACTAAAGAGCAGCTTGAAAAGCTTAAGAGCCCAGGCGGTGGTGGTCCCGGTTTCGGCGGCCCACCCCGAATTGGCGAAGTGGTCCCGGTCTCGCTGGTGGCAGACCTCAGCGAAGAACAGTTCGCGCAGGTGAAGACCCTGCAGGACGAAGTCGACGAGGCCTTGAAGAAGGTCTGGACCGCAGAGCAGAAGAAGAATCTCGATGAACTAGAAAGCCGAATGGGCGGTGGTCCTGGAGCGGGCCGTCCCGGCTTTGGTGGACCTGGCGGATTCGGTCCGCCTCCTGGAATGGGTGGCCCTGGCGGTCCCGACGGCCGCGATCGAGGTCCCGATCGTCGCGGCGCGGGCGGCCCTTTCGGCCGGGGTGGCCCATTTGGTCCGGGAGGCGGGCCGGGTGGCCCTGACGGAGGCCCCGGTGGACGTGGCCCCGGCGGTGGCGGTCCTGGAGGTCCTGGTGGTGTCTTCCGCGCCTATCGCTACGACACCGAGTATACCGCATTTGAGGGGAAAGACCTGAAGCCGGGCAAGCTGCTTGTCGAAGCGATGACTTCGGCTGGCGGTCCTGGGCAGCAAGGTCCTCCTCGCCCGTAGTGCTGGGGTCTTTGGTTTGCAAAACCCCCTGTTACCCGTGGCTTGGCTCGCCGCTTTATAGCCAGGCCACGGGTTTCTCTTTCCGCGAGATGGTTTGACGCATGCAATGGTTCAACAACATCCCTGACACGCTCGCTGGCTTGCTGCCACTGAGCTATATCGGCCCAGGAGCCGGGTTCGCTCTGGCCGGATCTTTCCTGGCGGTGTTTGGGGCGATTGCATCGGCCATCTCGATGTTGCTTCTGTGGCCGCTGCGACGCGTCTTCCGCGTTCTTTTAAGAAAGCGTCCACCTCAGAAGCCCAAATACCCTCGCGTTGTTGTGCTGGGGCTCGACGGCCTCGACCATGGCATGACCGCGAAACTGCTCAGCGAAGGAAAGCTGCCGAACCTCGCTCGGCTTCAGCAGCAAGGCAGCTTTCATTCCTTGGCCAGCACGTTGCCACCGATTTCGCCGGTCGCGTGGTCGACGTTTCAAACCGGAGTAAACCCCGGCAAGCACAATATCTTCGACTTCCTGACGCCGGACGAATCGACCTATCAGCCGAAGCTGAGTTCGGTCGAGATTCGAACCATCAGTAAGTCGATCGGCATCGGGCCGTTGAAATGGGAATATCAAAAGCCTGATGTGCGGATGTTGCGGAAGAGCAAGCCGTTCTGGAGTGTGCTTAGCAATTACGGCATCTTCAATTGCATCATCCGCGTCCCGATCACCTTTCCGCCGGAGAAACTGCGGGGCGTGCAGTTGTCGGCGATGTGCGTGCCTGACCTGCGAGGCACGCAAGGCACGTTCTCGCAGTACACGACCCGCGCCAAAGAAGAAGGGGTGAAAACGGGCGGCGAAGTCCACTATGTCCAACGAATTGGCAACTGGGTCGAATGCGAACTGCTCGGTCCACCCCATCCAACCGACGCCAGCAAAGGTTCGCTGAAGGTTCCGTTCCAAGTTGAGATCATCGACGAAGATCACGCCTGGCTTCATCTGCCTGGCAACAAGCAGAAGCTGACCAGAGGCGTGCACACCGATTGGTTGAACGTCACCTTCAAAGCAGGCTGGGGCGTTGCGGTGAGTGGCGTTTGCCGCGTGATGTTGCTGGAAACGGAACCAGAGTTCGGGCTGTATGTCACGCCGATCAACATCGATCCTGAAAACCCTGCCATGGCGATCGGTTACCCTTCGGTTTATCCGATTTACCTGGCCAAGAAGCAAGGTCCTTACGCCACGCTCGGCTTGGCGGAAGATACCTGGAGTCTCAGCGAACAAGTCATTGAAGACGAACATTTCCTGCAGCAATGCATGGATATCGACGTCGAACGCGAAACGATGTTTTTCGATAGCCTCGACAAAGTTCGCGAAGGCTTGTGCGTCTGCGTGTTCGATGGCACCGACCGCATGCAGCACATGTTCTGGCGGTATCTCGATAAGTCGCACCCGGCCCGACCGGCCCACGTACCGGCGAAGCTCGAGAACGCGATCGAAGACCTTTACGTCCGCATGGATGGCCTGGTCGGCCGCACGATGGAGAAGTGCGACGATGGCAACACGCTGTTGATGGTGCTATCGGATCATGGCTTCAACACCTTCCGTCGCGGCATCGATTTAAATCGCTGGCTGGAAGAGAACGGCTACCTGGTCGTCGACGAGGCCCGACGCAGCGAAGACTACCTGGCGGGCATCGACTGGAGCAAAACGAAGGCGTTCGCCCTCGGCCTGACCGGCATCTTCTTGAACCTGGAAGGGAAATACGAGCATGGCATCGTTACCCCAGGCGAAGAGGCCGACAACCTGAAGGCCGAGATCGCGGCCCGGCTGAACGAAGTGGTCGATCCGCAAACCGGCACTAAGGCGATTCGCCGTACCTATCAAGCGGCCAGGGCATATCGCGGTCCATACAAGGAGAACGCCCCCGACCTGATTGTTGGTTACGAAAGTGGCTATCGCATCTCGTGGGATGCCGCGGTCGGTCGCACCAGCACGCAGGTCTTTCACGACAACACCAAGGCCTGGAGTGGTGATCACTGCGTCGATCCTTCAGTCGTGCCAGGCATCCTGTTCAGCAGCGACCGCATCGCCTCGGCGGCGCCACGCTTGCTCGACCTTGCTCCGACCATTCTGAATCTGTTTGGTTGTCCCATTCCTGATTACATGGATGGTCAACCGCTGGAGTTTTCGGAAGCTCCGCCGGAAGTCGAGACGACCGAGAAGCCTTTCAGCGAAACTCCCGTCAAGGTGGCATCATGAGCGACACGCAACCAAGCAAACCATCGATCTCGCGTCGCACATTGTTGACGGGTGCGGCCGCGGCGGCTGGCATCGGTGCCTTGGGAGCCACTTCGTATTGGCTGGGCGGGGTGAACCGCGTCTCGCATAGCTTCGGCAAGAAGGTAATTGTGATCGGGGTCGACGGCATGGATCCGCGACTCTGTCGGAAACTGATGAGCGCGGGCATGATGCCCAACATGAAACGGATGGCTGCGGCGGGCGGCTTTAGCAACCTGGGAACCAGCTGCCCGCCGCAGAGTCCGGTTGCCTGGGCCAACTTCATCAACGGAGCTGGTCCTGGCTCGCACGGGATCTTCGATTTCATTCATCGGCATCCGCACCAGCAGTGCGCGCCGTTCTTCTCGGCGGCAGAAACGATTCCGGGCGAAGGCTCGATCGAAATCGGTGACCACCAACTGCAGCTCGACTTCTGGCCCTTCAATCATCAGCCACCTGAAACAGTCTTGCGTCGGCAGGGCGTTCCGTTCTGGGACTTCCTCGACGCCCAGCGGATTTCGTCCGTCTTCTACGACTTGCCTTCCAACTATCCGCCGAGCCCGTCGGAGTATGGCTTCCACAAGTGCGTCTGCGGGATGGGCACGCCCGACATGCTCGGTTCGTACGGAACCTACCAGTTCTTTAGCGAGGACACGCCGGTCGAAGGTCTCGAAGAAGGGGGAGGCAAGCGCAGCCGTGTGAAGTTTGATGGCGACTCGGCTCGCATCACGCTCGTTGGCCCGGAAAACAGCATGCTCAACAGGCCGCAGCCTGTCTCGATCGACATCGATGTCCATCGCGATCCTGGTTCCCGTACCGTGCTGCTGGAAGTGCAAGGTCAGAAGATCATGCTCAACGCCGGTGAATGGAGCCACTGGACGAAGCTCGACTTCGCGCTTTCAACGCCGCGTCCTTTGCCGACACAGCACGCCAGCGGGATCTGTCGCTTCTACCTGCAAGAGGCGGCGCCGAACTTTCGATTGTACGTCACGCCGATTAACGTCGACCCATCGGCCCCGGCCGTTCAGCTTTCGGAACCAGAGAACTTCATCTCGGACATCTCGAACGACCTTGGCTTGTTCTATACCACCGGTTTTCAGGAAGACCACAAGGCCCGATCGAACGGCGTCTTCGACGACGATCAGTTCCGTCGCCAGGCAACCGAAGTGCTGGAAGAACGCCTCGCGCTGTTCGAGTACGCCGTCGAGAACTACGACGACGGCTTGCTGTTCTTCTACTTCAGCAGCAGTGACCTGCAATCGCACATGTTCTGGTGGGACGGGGACGAAGATCCGAATCACCCGACCCGAACCAGCACCGAGGCCGCCAGTCGCTATCAATACGTGAAAGACCTTTACCAGCGGCTCGATGGCATCATCGGCGATATTTACGACCGCTATGGCGACAAGGCGACCATCTACGTGATGAGCGACCATGGCTTCGCCAACTTTGGTCGGCAGTTCAATGTCAACTCGTGGCTCCGCGACCTCGGCTATTTGAACCCGCGCGAATGCACGTCGATTCTGACCGACTGCGACTGGTCGCGAACGCGGGCCTATGGCATGGGGATCAATGGTCTCTACTTGAACCTCAAAGGTCGCGAACGGGACGGCATCGTCGAACCAGGCGAAGAACAGGAAAAGCTGACCCGACAGTTGATCGCCCGTCTGAAGGGGGTTCGCGATTACAACGGCAAGCAGGTCATCCGCAACGTCTACCGCTCGAGTGAGATCTATTCGGGCAATGCGACCGCATTGGCACCTGATCTGATAATTGGCTATGCCCGTGGCTATCGCGCCTCGTGGGAAACCTGTCTGGGCGAACTCACGCCTGATGTGCTACTCGACAACACTTCGGCCTGGAGCGCCGATCACTGCGCCGATGCCTTGGAAGTCCCGGGCATTCTGTGCTGCAACAAACCGTTCACGGCATCCGATCCATCGCTGGTCGACATCGCTCCGTCGATCCTCGACGACTTCGGAATCGCCACCCCGATCACCATGACTGGCCGAAGCATCTTTCGGACGTAGCGCAGGGCAGTAGCCCTTCGCTTAGAACACCTGGCCGACGTACCCCAGAAAGGACAACCCGATGGCGAAAGTGAACCTAGATAGCGGACTCTTCGAGCGTGCCCAGGCCGCCGCGGCGAAGGAAGGTTACAGCAGCGTTGACGAATTGATCGCGACCGCTGTCGAGAACGAAATCAAACGGATTGGCGAAGCCGACGCCGAACGGCAAGTCGCCGATCAGCTTCGTGGTCTTGGCTATATCGAGTAAGTCGATGCTCGCAAACGTGATTTCCTGGTTGAATTCGCTCGCCAACGCCACCCTTGGGCTGTTGCTGGAACTGGTCGCGTGGATTCCGGCGTGGCTGTCGATCACGATCATCGGGGCGGTGACCGGCGTGCTGATGTTGATGGTGTTCAAGTACACCTCGCACCAGTCGGCTATTCGCCATACCCGGAACCAGATCAAAGCGAACCTGCTCGGACTTTCGATGTTCAAGGACGACCTTCGCGTCGGCTTGGGCATGCAAGGGAACCTGCTGAAATTCGCAGGGCGACTGCTCGCGCTCTCCGTAGTGCCGATGCTGGTGATGATCGTTCCGACCTGCCTTGTCCTTTCGCAACTGGCGCTCTGGTACCAGGCCCGCCCACTCGTGGAAGGCGAGAAGGCGATCGTCACGGTGCAAACATCGGCCGATCCAGAAGCGGTGCAACAAATCGCTTTGGCAGAATCGCCTGCCTATCGCGTGGCGAAAGGTCCCGTCCGTGTCCCTGGCAAGCAGATGATTTGCTGGGAGATCGAAGCCCTTCAGCCAGGGCGTCATCAAATGCAGTTCACCTTCGGCAACGATCACATCGACAAACAATTGGCGATCGGATCTGGCCTGATGCCGGTTAGCCTCGTGCGGCCTTCGCTCGACTGGACCGACACGCTGTTGCATCCTAGCGAATCCCCTTTCGGGGATACGTCGCCGGTGCAGTCGATCGCCATTGAATACCCTGAGCGTGCTTCGTGGATCTACGGTAGCCACACCTGGCTGATTACCTGGTTTCTGGTTTCCATGGTCGCCGCCTTTGCTGCCAAACCTCTCTTGAATGTCAACTTGTAAGGCCACCATGTTCACTGCTCATGGAGATTTTCCCGGCATGTCATTTTCCAACGCCATCACGATTGTCTCGGGGCTGCCTCGTTCCGGCACTTCGCTCATGATGCAAATGATCGATCGGGGAGGCATTCCCGCGTTGACCGACGAGATTCGTTCCGCCGATCGCGACAATCCGAAAGGCTATTACGAGTTCGAGCCGGTCAAGCAAACCAAAGACAACCCAGGTTGGCTTGGCGATGCTCGCGGCAAGGTGGTGAAGATGGTCTCTTCGCTGCTGTACGATCTGCCTGCTAGCGAAAGCTATCGCGTGGTCTTCATGCGGCGCGACATCGAAGAGATTCTCGACTCGCAGGAAAAGATGTTGTTGCGGCTTGGCAAGCCAGTGGCCGATCGATCGGCGATTCGCATGGCGTTCGATGTGCACTTGAAACGTTTGATGGAGTGGCTGCCCGATCAGAAACATTTGAACCTGCTGGAGCTGAGCTACAACGAACTGCTGACCAATCCGCGCGACGAGATCGCCCGGCTGAACTTGTTTCTGGGCGGGCATCTCGACACCGAGACCATGGTCGCTTCGATCGATCCGCAGCTTTATCGCAACCGCAGCGCTGCCACCAACAACTAGACGAAGCATCTCGCTTCCTGGACGCTCTGCCCCGCGTCCAGGAAGGGTAGCCCAGGCATAACGCAGCCTGGGCTACCATTTTTCTTGGCTTCACGGGCCATTCATCTCGCCCCAAGCTTTGCGAACCCCCAATTTTGCCGTGCGACAATTTCGCCATCGATCCCTGGCAGCAGGGGGGGCTGGAAAAAGGTATGATGAAAGGAACAACAACCACGACGGGGCTTTTGTCTCGCTGGGATGAGGCCACGTGAACTCGATTGCAAGGAGAACATCCCATGTCTAAGGCGAAATCGATCGAAAATCTGCAGAAGGCGTTGTCGATGGAACTGACCGCCTGCCATCAATATCAACTGCATGCCGCCGTGCTCGACGACTGGGGTCTCGATCTGCTGGCCAAGCGTATGCGGGAAGAGATGCACGAAGAACTGGGGCACTCGGAGCAGTACCTCAACCGCATCTTGTTCCTCAAAGGGGAACCGCAACTGACGCTGCAGAAGCCTCCGGTCCGTGCCACCACCCTGCAAGAGATGTTCAAGACCGACCTGGCCGACGAACAGGAAGCGATCGAATTCTATACGAAAGCTTCGCAGCAAGCTGCTTCCGATTCCGACATTGGTACCCGCCAGATCTTTGAAGCCATCGTCATCGACGAAGAAGGGCACATGAGCTGGCTGGAACTGCAACTCGACCTGATCGAACGCATGGGCGAGGCGGCCTACATCGCCAAGCACATGTCGTCCCCATAATTGCGGTCGCGCCGCGCACGCAGCCGATTGCACGCCCCGTCTGGCTCGTTCCAGGCGGGGTCTTTTTATGCGCTTCGCGGCGGTCAAAGATCGTCGAGCGAGATGACGCCATCGCCATCGCGGTCGAGCCGCGCGAACTTGTCGGCGGTTCCCGGAAACTCGGCTGCGGAAATCTGGCCATCGCCGTTCCGATCGAGTGCCTGAAACCAGGTCGGCCCCTGCGTTTGCCCAGGGTCGGTCAGTTGCTGACAAGGTCCCTGGCTAACGACAATCCGCAGCTGCTTCGGTAGCCGATCGATCACCAGCCGCCCGTCGACGATGATTCCTGCTGCCTGGAAGCATGGCCACGCGTCGGCGAGCTCGCTGGTCGAGAGCGAACCGTCGAAGTTCTCGTCGAGCGCGGTGAAAAGGTTCCGCTCGAAGTCGAGTATCGTCACCACGAACACACTCCTAGCATAGGCTCGCGCCACTTCCTGCCACGCCTCGAACTCGGCTCGGGTCAGCACCTCGTCTCGGTTGGCATCAGCCAGACGCACCAGGTTCTGCATGTTGATTTGATTTTGAATCCCGGCCACTTCCTTCGCCGGTACCTGATCGTCAGCACCGGCCGTGCTTGTGAACTGCGAGGCCAGCGCCACGAGAGCGTTCTCGGCCTTCGTTCCATCGAGCGGCGCGGCGTGCAGCCGAACCCATACCTGAGGCGATCGACTGGCAAGTGACTTTGCGGCAGACGATTCATCCGCGTTCGAACGGTCAGTCAGTTTCGTGCCGTCAGGCAAAAAATGCACGAGCCAATCGCCGTCGTTAGACTTTCCCGAGAACGCGGCCGAACGAACGGTCAGGTCAGCCAGCGGTTTAACTTCGGTCTCGGTCGAAGGAATCAACCGCGTCGGCGTGATGCCTGGATAGATGTGCCCCGTTAGGATCTCGCCTGGGCTGATCAATTCGTCACCATTCGCATCAAGCTTCGATAGCGCCTTCGCTGCGTTGGTCACCTTCGTCTCGTCGACAACTTCCCCCGACGCAAGCTGCAAGGCTCGGCAAAGGGCTTCGTTCAGCGCGTCGGTACGTGGCACCTGATCGCAGGCCAGCCATAGCCCGGCATGAGCAGACGTCGCATAGTAAGCGGCGAACTCCGCCTGGCTCAGCTTGCCATCGCTGTCCACATCGACGCGGGCCGGTGGTTGAATGGCGGAAGGCAACATCCTTCCCAGCGGCATTTGCCGGAGACCGAACGGCGAAACGATTGTCTCCGCTTCGTTCCCTTCCAGAAGTCCATTGCCGTCCTGGTCGTAGAATGCGAACAGCTTCGCGATCGCCTCTCGCTGCAGGGTAGCGACCGAACTTCCTTTCGCTTCGACGGCCAACTTCCACGAGGCTTGTTGACTGCCGTTGCCCCAGGTGATCGTTACTTCCGAGGAGCGTTCGTCCGCGAAAGCATTTGTCGCCGCGATCAATCCCAGCAGACCAACGCCGTAGAAACCGAGACGCCGCATCACACCAGTTCCTCGATGACCTGGGCGTCTGGGTCGGCAACGCGAATCGGCCGGTTAACGTTCGAGGCGTTTTGTTTCATCGGATCGATGCCAAGGTTCGCACAGACAGTTGCGATTAGGTTTGGCACCGAGTGAGGCTGCGTTTCGACGGTGGTTCCATCGCGGCTGGTGCTGCCGATGATCTGCCCGCGACAATTCGGTCCGCCAGCCATCATCACCGCCCAGGCCCGCGGCCAATGATCGCGGCCGGTGTTGGCGTTGATTTTCGGCGTTCGCCCGAACTCGCCCTGGCAGAGAATGAGTGTCGAGTCGAGCATACTCCGGTCGTGCAGGTCCTGCATCAGCGATGCGAATCCGTCGTCGACCTGGCGAGCGAGGCTGCCGACGCGATTGAAATTGTCGCTATGCGTATCCCAGCCGCCGAGCGAAACCTCGATAAAGGGGACGTCTCGTTCCGCGAGCCGCCGCGCGAGAAGGCACCCTTGGCCGAAGACGGTGCGGCCATAGCGATCGCGGGTCGAGCCTGTTTCCTGATTCAAATCGAACGCGGCGAGCACGTCGGGGTGCATCATCCGTAAGGCTCGCTGCGTCGCTGATCCGATTTCTGTTGCTTTCGTCGCTGGCTTTCCGCCGAGGAACTCCTGATTCATTTCCTGCAGCAGATCGACTCGGCGACGTTGATCGTGCGATCGCCACGCCGCGAATGGCTCCAGATCGCGGACGGTCAGGTCGTCGATGCTCTTGGCCATCTCTCCGACAACCAGTGGCGCGGCGGTATTCCCCAGGAAGCCACTGTTGGCGATCGCCGGTCGCTGCGGCGGAGCGATGCTGACGAAGCCGGGCAGGGCCGCCTCGGCGGAGAAGCGTTCGCTGGCAACCAAGGCCCCGAAGTCTGGGAAGTCGATCCCTGCTTGCGGGACGTAACCGGTTCGGGCGAGATGGACCGCGCGGCGATGATCTCCTTCGCGGGTCGTCATCGAACGAATCACCGCGCAGTTCTCCGACCAGTTCGCCAGGCGGCTGAAATGATCCGCGAATTTCAGGCCTGGTGTCTTCGTGGCGATCTCGCGCGAGGGGCCGCCGTTCTCATGATCGGTCTTTACATCCCACAGGTCAATCGTCGCCGGGCCACCATGTAGCCACAACAAGATCACCCGCTGCACCTTGGCGGTGTCGTTCTTGCCAGCCGCAGCCAGGTTGCGGAGCCAGCTTCCGCCGGGGACGGACGCCGTCGAAGCGGCCATTAGCGAAGAGCAGAACAGGCGTCGACTAATTCCTTGCAGCACAGGCTCTCCTTTAATGATTCGTGTTGAACTCGACGGTGTTAATCAGCACCCAGAACAGTTCGCTCAACCGGCGGGCTCGCGTGTCGGCATCTTCCTGCAGAAAACCATGCTGCGATAGTCGCTTCCATTCCTCGTCATGCGGGGCTCGGCCGAGGGTCGACCAAAACAAGCTGCTCACGCATTCTTCTTCGGAAAGAAACGGCGCGGCCGCCAGGCCTTGGACCAGTGGGTTCGACTGGGGCACGCAAAACTGCTCGACAATCGGGCCATTCATCAAGGCTAAGGCTTGCGTCGCGGAACGTTGAGCGTCGACGGTTCGATACGCGGGGAACGCCGCGACAAAGTCACTTCGCCGGCCGATCGTTTCGGCCGAGTCCAGATCGGTCCGAAGCGGCGGACGGCCTGCCGCCACGCTAAGGCTATCGAAGAGTTGCGGCCCTGTCAGACCTCGGACTTGCACGTAAGGGTATTCGCCTTCGATGCTGCTGGCAGCCAGCGATTTAGCCTGGTATGCCTGCGTGGCGACGATCGTGGAAGCGAGCCATCGCAGATCGAATTGGTGCTTCACGAACTCGCCCGAAAGAAACTCGAGCGTTTCCTCGCGTGCGGCAGGCGAGAATTGTTCCGGGTGCAGCGTGACCAGCGGCTGGCCCAGCAGCTCGGCCCACAATTGATTGACCGTCCAGCGAGCAAAGTAGCGGTTTGACTGCTGGCTGACCCACTGGGCGAAAACCTCTCGGCCTGAGATCGCGGTTGCCGGCGCGACTTTAGGCGACCAGCTTTCACCGGTGAACAGCGCCGGCGAGACCGTTCGATCGGTGTCAGGAATCGCGATGGTTTGCTTCTGCCAGGCATCGTGGGCGGTTTCGCCTGACTTGAGGGGCTCGAAGTAGGCGGCCGTTTGCCAGAACTGATCTTGCGACCACGCATGGAACGGGTGATCGTGGCACTGGGCACAACTCAAGTCGACCCCCAAAAACTCACCGGTCGCGTTGGCAGCCATTCGCTCGGGTCGATGGTCGTTGGCTTCGATGATCGTCTTGGGAACCGAAAGCAATGCTTCGTTCTGGCCTGCTCCGGTATGGGGTGCATACGAAACAGAAATCAACTGCCGGGCAATCTCGTTCAACGGTTCGCCACGTCGCAGTTGCTGAGCGACCCAGGCCTCGGTATCGGGGGCCAGGTATTCGTAGGGAGCGACTGACGTTTGCGGAAACCATAAGCTTCGCACGAACGTCGCCAGTCGCTGGGCAGCCGCCGGGCTGTTGGCAAGTTCAAAGATCGCTTCGGCCCGAGCGGTTGCGGTTTTCTGCGATGCAAACGCCTGGGCTTCGGCCGCGGTTGGTATCCGCCCGATCAAATCGAGCGAGACACGCCGGAGGAAGGTCGCTTCATCGCATGGCGTGGTAGCAGCGGTGCCTTCCGGCAGAATCGAGGCGAGTTGCTTGTCGATTTGCGCAGCGATCTCGTTGGCAGAGCAGGGGAGTGCCGCCAGCAGCAGAAGCAAGATCGCCAACGTCCAGGTGTGCTTCATCCAGTCGCTTTGCGTTTCGCGGTGAAAGATTAGTCGGCCTGAAAGTCTTCGGTCGCGATCAGTTCGCCATCGGCGATGCTGACCAGGGCGATCAAGACTTCCTGCTCTAAACCGGCCCGGATCGGCATGGCGCTGCCGTCGGCCATGGCGGCGTACGCTTTGCCAGGATGGAACGAGTAGATCGAACCTTCATTGGAACAGTTCACCGCGCAGTCGCCAAATTGATTCTGGCCTTGTTGATCGTATGAACGCAAATGATTCCAATTCGGCGCGATCCACTGGCCAAAACTGAACCCATCGACCAGCGGCCGATGGGTTTGGTCAGCTGTTTTGTCGTCGTGCAGTTTTCCGGCTCGCCAACCGTTCGGCTTGTCGGCCATCTCGACCACCAGGAAGGTGTTGGCCAGGCCGTCCGTGATTTCGTTCAAGCGAACCGCATGGCCAGCGGTCACGTTCGAGGCGCCGTAGTGCCGACCGGGCGAAGCCATCGCGCCGCGATAGAGGCGTTCTGGCTGGTTCGTATGCAGATAGGCCCCGGACGAAGCGACGTAATCGGTCGCTTTCGCCGAGAACTCTTTCCCGTCGGGATCGAGCAAACGAATCACGCGATCGGCATGTGGTGCGGCGGGACAAACGAGCGTCGAAAGGGCGTTCATGCCGACGTCGCGGTTTCCCCCTTCGTACCATTCGAGACTCAAGTCGTACTTGTCGTAGAGCTTGGCCTGATCCATGAATGGCAGGACCAACGTGTTCCAGCCGGTGTGGGGCTGACGCCGATTGCTGGGAAGCGAATCTTGATGCACCTCGGCGAAACCACGGCACGCCTTGGCGATGGTTCGCATATGATCCTGACAACCCTTGGCCCGAGCCTCGTCCCGCGCCATCGCGACCCACGGCGCGGCAATCGCAGCCAGCAACAGCAGGGCGGTGGCGATCACCAGCAGGTCCGACAAACCGAACGATCGATGACGATCCATAAGGGAAAAAGCTCCTCAGAATGAAAGTTGCCCGTCGGCTTAAAAATCGCCCAGGACGTTGCCGTCGGCTCGGTTGCACAAGTTGACGAACGTCTCGTACTCGACGGTTTCCGCGAGACTACGAGTCGAACCGTCGGCCAGCATAATGGTCATCACGCCGGGATGAAAGCTGTAAGGCGAGGCGGTGTTGTCAATGTTCACGTAGGCTCGACAATCATCGCATCCCTTGGCACTACCATCGGCAGCCCAGTTGTAGATCATTACGCCGTTGTTGCCGGACCAGGGACCATGGCCGTAGTTCTGCGCGTTGGTGGTCTCTTGCTGCTGACCATTGTGCCAATTGGTTGGCTTGCCGGCCATTTCAAACAACAGAAGCGTGTTGCTGGTGCCATCGGTGATTTCAGCGAACTTGGTCGCTCCCGTTTCACGCAAGATCCCTACGTCGCGACCTGGCACGTCGGTATGGGCTCCGCTCGCATCAAGCATATGGATACCGCGAACACCTTGATAGTCGGTCGGCGCCCCGACGACATCGGGATCGAGCGACGAGACATCGGTCGTCCAACTGACGTTCCAGCCAGCATACAGTGGAGTTTGACGATCGCTGCCAGGGGCACTTGGGCAAAGGTACGACTGGATCTGGGTCTGCACGGCCTGGCGATTGACGATGTCGTCGAAACCGAAGTGCTGCTTGTACTGATCGGATAAGTTGCCTTGTTCGACGAACGGCATGATCATCGCCAGGAAGCCAGTGACGACCTTCTTACTGTTGCCACTCGAATCGACGCCGTTCCACAGCAGACGCCCCGGCGGCAGCGTGCGAAACGTATCGTGATAGTTGTGACACGCCAAACCGACTTGGCGCATGTTATTCGAACAAGACATCCGTCGGGCAGCTTCTCGGGCCTGTTGGACGGCGGGCAGCAGCAGGGCGATCAAGACACCGATAATGGCGATCACCACCAGAAGTTCGACAAGCGTAAACCCAAAATGGCGTGGGCGTGGCACGGTAAGGTACTCCAAATGGAAGGCAGGGTCTGTACGGGCTGGCTACGTAAAAAGACAGTTGCCAAGCGTCGCGACTTTTGGTGCCTTGATCTGGATGAACCGATCTGGGTGCCTATTGCTAGCTCGAAAAGGCCATATTTTGAGGCAGAAGCGGCCCCTCATCAACCGTAATCGCATCGAAGCGGGCGTTTTCTTCCCGGATTGCCGACATTTTTGTAAATGATTATTTGGCTAGAGGATGCGTTGTCGATTCTCACTCACGATGTGTCGCTTCATACGACATCGGAGGGGAAATCAAACCGCAGGCAACGTCGCTGCCGTTCGTTTTGACGACCCAAGATCTATGGGCGGAACATTTCTCAAAGAAGGGCAATCCATGCAGGATCGCGTGGGCGAAATGCCAACGGATAGAAGGTGCCGCTGCTGCCCGGGTTAGCTCTACGGACTCGTACGGCGAACCGTACCTGCCCCCGGTCGAACGTTCCCCAGGCAGCGGCAGCAAAGTTGGCTTTGCGAGAGGTGGTGATACCGGTGGGATCTGCGGCTCACGGCAGTCGAACAATAGCTTCGATCCCTTGAATCCTTGAGAAGCCTCGACCACGCGCACCCCATCGTGGGTCAAAAACCATGGGCGACTAAATCACTCTTTCCATGAAGATTTGAAGAAGCCGCGAATGAATTCTATGCCACGTGATATCAACCAGCCAAGCAAAAATCCCGGGATGTTTGGCATTTTTTCTGCCAAACACACCGGGATTGTTAGGCGACGAACTTGTCGCATGCTGACTGGGAGGTATGAGCATCTTCCCGTACGCACCCCAACAGCAATGCTACGGCACTCAATAAGCCGTTAGCTAGTTGATCGTCCGCAGCGGCACTCCAGCTGGCTTTCCATCTGCTTCGCGAGCTTTCATAAACTTGATTTGCCGCTTTAGCGCTTCGACAGTTGCTTTCATGTTTGCCGGAGCCACTTCTGACGCAATCACTTCGTCGGCCAAGGTGGTCGCCTCGTCAAACATCTTTTGGTCGAAGAGATAACGAACCTTCAGCGTATCGATGATGGTCACACGATCCGGACGATCCTGCGATTCATCGCGAGCCTTGTCGAGAAACGCTAACACCATCTCGGGGGATTCCGCTTCGCGGCGAGCTTTCGTGTAATCGGCAACCATTTGTGACATGAAGCGCGCGTCTTCTTGTTCTTTCTTGATCTCCGCCAGCTTGTCGCTCCAGGTCTCATGGATCGTTTCGTCTTTGCCTTCGCTCATCGCGACAGCGCGTTCGATCTGGGCATTCCAGCCGTTCTTCAGCACTTCGTCCGGCAGGCTCTTCAGCACCGCGTCGAGCTGGGCAACGTCTTCGATCTGGGCGACCGAGGTGCCATCTTTGGCGGCGGTCAGCTTGTCGGCAACTTCGGTCATGCCGCCGAACGATTCCCAGAAGGCATCTGGCTCGCGATAGCCAACAATGGTGCTATAAGGCAGCATGTCGCCATCGACGGCCACCAGCGTCGGAAAGCCACGAATGCCGAGCTTGGCCTTCAGTTCTGCGTTGCGGGTTTTGACGTCCTCTGGCAATTCTTTCTTATTGGGGAAATCGAGCACGACCGGGATGTAGTGCTTGCCGATGCGTTCGGCCGTTTCTGGTTTGGTCAACACCGCTTCTTCCAGCTTGATGCAGTAGCCGCACCAGTCCGAACCGGTGAAAAACAACAGCAGGTCTTTGTTTTCTTGCTGGGCTTGTTTTTGCGCGGCGGCCAGGTCGCTGGTCCAGTCGACATGCTGCGGGGTCTTCTCGGCAGGGGCTTCTTCGCTGGTTGTTTCTGCCGCGGGTGCGTCGGCGGCGACCGATTCGGTGATACAGGCGGTCGAAGCAATCGTCATCGTCAGCAGGAGCATGCCGACCGAACACGCACGATTCGACAGGTTGAAAAGAGGAAGATGGAAGAACTTGGTCATTACGAACTTTCTCTGTTGCTAGGGGGTTCGCCTTCCAAGGCGGAAGGAACTAGGGAGGGGAAGGGTTACCGAGGCTCGACCTTCGAGGCCGGCTTCGACAAGGGTTTCACGGCGACACCGGTAAGCTCGACCGCCGGCAAGTCGTTCTGCCCGCGCACGATCGTTACGGTCATGTAGGGGTCGTCCTGATTCCAATACTTTTCGCCCAGTCGATCAGGCATCATCGTCGCCAGGTTGGCAGGCCAACGCAGGATCCAGGCATATTCGCCGGGCGGACAACCATCGCCACTCTCGTACGTCGAAAACTCATACGTTCCGTCTGCTTGAACCAGGGCCCAGCAGTCGGACTCGCGCTCGTCGACCGGTTCGCCCAGCTTGATCAGCTTGATGAACGCTTGCTCAGGTGGCTCTCCATTGATGGTGATCGTGCCTCGGGTCGGGAACGTCCGTGCCTGCCAGTCATGCTGCCCGCAGCCTGCCTGCAGCATTGCCACCATCATCCATGTCAACGCGACAGAAAGAGCCGCTTTCTTTCGATCGCAACGCATTAGAATTCTCCTGTCACATCTCCATTGTCACACGACACCACGCCAGCGATGATCGCCGGGCTGGTGCTTTCCGGCAGGAACCGCACCGAACCATCGGCCAGGGCAAACTCGATTCCGCCTGGGTGAAATCCGTACGGAGCCCCGAACTGATTGGTCACGTTCACAATGCCGCCGGTAAAGGGAACCATCATTGGTGCCGTTCCGGTCGGATCGCTGCTGTTCAAGGTGAAGCTTTGTCGCATGAAGCTGGAAGCCAAACCGCCGAACGGAGCGACCGTGTACCAGGCCTCCATCTGTCCCCAGATCGAAGGGCGAATGCTCTCGTTCATCTTGCTGTTATTGACCCACCAGTCTTTGCGTCCAGCACTTTCATAGATGAGCATCGTGTTCGAGAGCCCATCGGTGATTCCGGCAAACTTGCGCCATTCACCTGACCCGATGTTCGAGAAGATTGCGTTGGCAATCACCGGTGGAATGGCATCCGAAGCAGCACCCAGCGGATAGAAGTAGTCGGACGTCTGGCAGCCCTGGAACATGGGATTGCCGCTGTTCATCGGAGCACCACCTTCCGGCGTGGAAGGACAGGTGAACATGCCCGGCATCAGGTCTTTCATCACCTGGTTGTTGGCGTGCGACCAAAGCTGATTCTGGTCGTACAGTTCGTAGGTGTTCTTCGCTTCCAAAAATGGTAGCAGCGCCACGTTCGGTCCGGCATTGTGGGTCAACTGAAAGTTGGCGTAGGTACCGGTCCGCGGCAGACGACCGAACGTATCGTGATAGTTGTGACTCGCCAGCGCGATTTGCTTCAGGTTGTTAGTGCATGCCATCCGCCGGGCCGCTTCCCGGGCTTGCTGCACGGCAGGCAACAGCAATGCGATCAACACGCCGATAATGGCAATCACCACCAGAAGCTCGACAAGAGTAAAAGCGTTTCGTTTCATGAGACCTCCGAATCCAGGGTATCGAAATCGACCGCGCCTCAGACAATTGCCTCCCGCATTTAGCGATCGGAGTCCGAGATGGGCTCAAGGATGAAATCTGGAAAGTTGAACAATGGCGTCTTCGAGTCGCCGTGCCACGTGGGCCGGCGGATGCCAAAGATTTTGCAAAGTCGGTGCCGCCTCACTTCTCAGACGAACTACTGCTTGCCGCAACCAGCAGGGTGAAAGGACCATAACTACCTTTCAGACAACGCGTTAGAGCTTCTGGTCCACGCTCAAGTCAGCCACCGCGACCGCCTGTGGCAGATGTGGGCGTTGATCAATAGAGAATAAACGGCGCATGCCCCAACTTTTCGATGACATGCTTCGACCAAAAAAGAGGCAACAACCACGGGCAGGCAACCGATTGCTGACCAAATCGTAGGCAGCCAATCACGACGCCAGCGCCAACATCGAACGCGGCGCGGTTAAGAAAACCACTTACCTTGGTCGCGGCGATACACCGCAGGGGTGGTTCCGTAAACCTGGCGGAACTCGCGAGCGAGGTGCGACTGATCGCAGAAGCCACAGCTTTGGGCAACGTCCAGCACCGATTGCCTACCATCGGCGACGCTGAGAAGCTGTCGCGCTTGTTCAACACGCAGCCCCATCAGGTACTGCTTGGGCGACTGTCCGGTTGTTTGCCGGAAGAGACGCACGAACTGGCTTCGACTCACCCCCGCCAGGATCGCCAACTGGTCGAGACTCAGGTCCTCGGTATAGTGCGCGTGCATGTAGTCGATCACCGTACGAATCGCCTGATCGCGCAGTCGATCGGTATCGCTGACAATATCGGCCGGGCGACCTGCTAACTGCGTTAGCCGCTGCAGGATCAGATCCTGCAAATGCTCTTTCACCATCCGCTGACCGGTCTCGACGGGCTGGCGAAAGTGATAGATCAACTGCTTCATCAAGACGCGTAACGCATTGTCGCGGAACGATTGGCTGAGCATCCGTTCCGGCGAAAGATCGGCTCCCTGAGACGCCTCTTGGAAGTATTTCTGCACCACATCTTTCTTGATGTAGATCATGCTCGAGTGGAACGGCCCTTTGCCTTGCAGCCGCTGGACCGACTCTTCGTCGCCGAAGATCATGTTCCCAGGGCGAGCCTCGCGAAGGAACTTTCCGGCCCCGAAATCAGCTTCCATCTGGCCTGAGTCGTCTGAGTCTTCCAGCAGAGAAACAAAGAAGTAGTCGCGACGGCCTCCATCGTGAAAGGCCTCGGACAGCAGGATCTCGGAGTATTCCCACGGGGTATCGGGGTCGACCCGGTAGTCGATTCCCAGGACACGGTCTCGAAACCAGCCAGGAGAGGCCCGAAAGATCTTGCACGAATCGATGTGCGAGTTCAGCGAACGTCGCAACTTCAAGAATTTGACCAGATCGTGCATCGAAACTTTGGCTCCCCGGTTGGCAAGAACAGTGACTTGCTGCCAGCGAGGATACAGCGAGTTGCTCTGATCGAAAAGCGACTTTTTCACGAGAAACCGTCACATCCACCCATGCGAAGGGAGACTGGGCCAAGGGAAGCAGCTCGCTAGTTTGCCGCCAACTGAAAAACGTTTTCTGGCGCCCCTCTCATTCGGGGGAGAATTGAACAGAATGTAGCCACCCGGGCAGTTCTGGACCGTGCGCATATTGCTACAATAGACACAGAGCATCCCCTGCAGCTTCGTCGATCCTCTAACTTGTTCGAAGGAAAACAACTCGATGCGTCATCTTCCCATCAAGTCCGAATTGTTCGTCGAGAACCGGGCCAAACTGAAGCAGCTTCTGCCGGAGAACTCGCTCGCCATTCTGCATTCCAACGACGTCTTGCCAACCAACGCGGATGGCACGTTCAAAGTCGTACCGAATGCGGATCTGTTTTATCTGACCGGTATCGAGCAGGAAGAATCGATCCTTCTGCTGTTCCCCGATGCCTACGAGGCCAAGAATCGCGAGATCCTTTTCCTGCGCGAGCCGACCGAGCTGATGCAGATCTGGGAAGGTCAGAAGCTGACCAAGGAAGAAGCCACTGAAGTCTCGGGCGTCAGCTCGATTCGCTGGCTGTCGGAGTTCCCGGCCGTGCTTCGCGATCTGATGATCAGCGCCGAACAGGTCTTCCTCAATCAGAACGAACATCGTCGTGCCTCGAACCTGGTTGAAACGCGCGACGATCGCTTTGTGAAGCAGTGCAAGGAACAGTTCCCCCTGCATACCTATCGACGGCTCGCTCCGATGCTGCATGCCCTGCGGGCCGAGAAATCGGAACTGGAAGTCGAACTGATCCGCCATGCCTGCGGGATCACCAAGAAGGGCTTCGAGCGCTTGCTGAAGTTCGTCAAACCAGGCGTTACCGAGTTTGAAGTCGAAGCAGAATTGGCGCACGAATTCATCCGCAATCGTGGTGCGTTCGCTTACACGCCAATCATTGCTTCCGGCAAGAATGCTTGCGGCCTGCATTACATCGACAACGATCAGGTTTGTAACGATGGCGACCTGCTGCTGCTGGACGTTGCCTCGAACTACGCAAACTACAACTCAGACCTGACCCGAACCATTCCTGTCAACGGCAAGTTCACGCCTCGCCAGCGCGACGTTTATAACGCCGTCTTGCGGGTGATGAAGCAGTCGATCGCTGGCGCCGTGGTCGGCAAGTCACACCGCGACTGGCAGTACGAAGCCCAAGAGATGATCAACGAAGAGTTGCTCGGCCTCGGTCTGCTGACCAAGGAAGAAGTCGCCAAGCATACTCGCGACCAGCCTGCCTGTAAGAAATACTTCATGCACGGCCTGGGACACTCGATCGGGATCGACGTCCACGACGTTGCCTTGCCGCACGTGCCGTTCGCCCCAGGCTGGGTGCTGACGGTCGAACCAGGCATCTACCTGCCGGACGAAGGCTTTGCCGTCCGACTCGAGAACGACATCGTCGTTACTGAAAACGGCCCGGTCGACTTGATGGGCGACATCCCGGTCGAAGCGGACGAAATCGAAGCCTTGATGGCTGAAGGTAAATAGTCCTTCTCAATCGACCAATTCAACACCGAAAGCTGCTGCCGACCTAGTTCCGCAGCAGCTTTTTTCTTGGCTGTAGGTCGGGGCCTAATTGACAACCGGTCAGGTTTTCCCTGGGCGACACTGTCCGGTTTGTCAAAGTCCGGCGGCGCCCAGGGTGATCGGTCGCTTAGTCGTCGTCCGTTTTGGTGCGGAACGTAGTGGAAATCGCGTAATGGTCCGACAGGTACTCGCGATGTTCTTTCGGAGCACTGTCGACCAGCACGCGCTGCCGCGTGAAGACAAATTCTTTCGAGATCGAGACGAAGATCCGATCGAAGGGAGCCCCATCCCCCAGGTACGTGTCGAAGTCTTCGATGTTGAGATCGACAAAGCCGGCGTCGGTGATCAGCTCGACCGCCTTCTCGGTGTGACGCTTGATATTGGTATCGCCCAGAATGATCAGGTCTTGTTCGCCGCCGAAGTGTGTCCGCACGTCGTTCAGCTTCGCGACCAATGCCGCTGCCTCGAGTTCTCGTTGACCCGCACCGAACTCTTCGCCGGTCCGCCCGCGTGCTCGGGCCTGGTCACGCGGTTTGACGTTCGATTTCATGTGCACCGGAATCACGACGAAATCGGTCCGCCCATTACCGGTCGAAAACTTCACGGCATGCGGCTTACGATCCCACAGGAAGAACTCGTCGTTGGGATCGTCGTCGAAGTCGATCGGAAACGCGTTGCCTTCTCGTGTGACCTGCTTCGCATTCCAGGCAATCGCGCACAACTGCGACCTGTCGTCAGCGTCTCGATTCGGAAGCAACTCGTACTTCCACTCGACGTCATCTTCTTCGTTCAGAATTGCGAACGCCGTATCAAGTTGTTCGTTCCGCCGCTCTGGGCCATCATCGGTATCGTAGATTTCGCACAATCCCAACACGTCGACGCCGGAAGCAGCGATGTACTCGGCCAGGGCAATCGGTCGCTGAGCCGAATTTGTGGCCCCCAGGTGCTCGATGTTCCAGAAGCCCACCGTCACAAAGTCGGCCCCCAGTGCCGGACAGGCCAGCACCAAAGTGAGCAGCATGCTCAAGAATGTTCGTCGTCCCATCGCGATTATCTCCACCAGAGTAATGTCTCGAACAAAACCTCCGGCACATTAAATCGCGTCGCCTGCCTGATCGCAACGAATCTGGTTGAATGTTTGATGAATAAAAGATCCCTGTGATCGCATATTCGAACTCTGTCAAAGGATGCGACCAGCGATCCACTTCCCCAACACAAGAGCCGAATATGCTGAGGCCATTTGAGCGACCGGTGTTTCGATCTCATCGAGAACAGGCAACTCTATTGCAACATCGATCCTGGCTGTTCAATCGCCGACTCGAAAGCGTTTGTCTTCTAACCGATTCGCATCGCGACTTGAGCCACCCGTTAGCCATAGCACCAAGTCAGCAGGCTCCTACTGTAGATAGCCAGGTCAGTTTGCCCTCGCTGAAAGCAGGCCGTCGGATCGGCTCAGGTGTTTCGGAAAAGCATTGAAATGTTGCTGCCTCGGGAAACGATTTGAGATCCCAGCATTGAGAAATCGGTGCGAAGTTTTCATTCGGAAGAGAAGGAGCCGCCTATCGTTCTGATTATCCAGGAGATTGAAACGCCGGACTCGGGCATCCCCGTTCTTTGTGCCCAATCACCTTGACGCAATTACCCTATCCCTCCGATCCCCCCATGTCCGCATCATACTCCACCTTCCACATTGTATATTCGCGCTAACATATATTCACTGTTTCATTACTATCATGAGGTCACGATATAGTTGCCGCTACATTTGCACTGTGAGAGAATCCCTCGCAATGTGGACAGCCATCTACTTATTTCAGAGGGAACTTATTCCATGTTTCGCGGACTCAGGTACGGTTTACAAGTCACCCTTCTTATCTGGTGCTTCTGCTGGACGACTACTGCTCAGGCCGCCGAGCCCGAGATGCACGTCCACTTCCTTGATCAAGGGCAAGCTTCAAGTGCTTTACTAGAATTTCCTTGCGGTGCAATTCTAATCGATACCGGTGGCCAGGATGACGAAAGCCCCGATGAACTCGCCGATTCGCTGCGCGACTTCTTTGCGCGGCGAGCGGACCTGAATAATACGCTCAACGCCGTGGTAATCACGCATCCCCATATTGATCATACGCGTGGTATTCAGCGCGTGCTGCAAACCTGCCGTGTCAAAAACTTCATCTATAACGGATTTGTCCGGGGCTCGGGCAAGGAAGGAATTCAATATGCCATTAACAACGCAGCGACCCACAATCTGAATGTGATTAGCGTCTCCGATACCGACGTGACGGCTGCCGGCTATGGCTTGACCAATGGAGACATTGACCCAATTCATTGCACTGATTGCGATCCCGAGATACGCATTTTGTCGGGTGGTCTGCAGCAGAACCCAGGCTGGCAAGACCGCGACTTCGACAATCTGAACAATCACAGCCTGGTAGTTCGTGTCGACTTTGGTAAGTCATCGCTTCTGATTACAGGCGACTTGGAAGAGCCCGCTTTAGAGACGTTGGTCGCCTTCTACAAAGACACCGACCTTTTGAATGTCGATGCTTACCTGGTCGGCCACCATGGCTCCAAGAATGGAACGATCCAGTCGCTTGTCGATGCGATGTCGCCTGAAGTGGCAGTCATCTCAGTCGGTATCCCCCAGTTCGGTCAAGGTCGGCAACGTGGGTTCAATACGTTTTCGTATGGGCATCCCAATCGCAATGTAATCGAGATGCTCAGCAACGCCATCAGTGGCGAGCGCGAACGACCGATGGATGTTCGCGTCGGGGAAGGGGGGCAGCGGTTTTCGTTATTTCAGGTAACGAAGCATATCTATGCCACGGGCTGGGATGGTCAAATCACGCTGTCGTGCAGGCAGAATGGAAGTATTCATGTCACGACGCGCAAGACCGACGAGATCACCCCTGCGGTGTCGCCAGCGCCTTCCCAACCGGCTGCAATGCTGGCCGTCGTTCCAGTTGGAATGGCACCTATGGCGTCTCCAACCGCAGCACCGGCAAACACCCCTTATCACTGGAACCAACCTCCACCAGTGAAGACGCCGACAACAACTGCCAACGGAAAGTCAATCCTGTTCGATGTCTCGCATGGTGGTACCCAGGGCAATGCGGACTGGGTGATTGATGGCGGCTTCTCTGACTTCGCGGATGCGTTGGCAGCCCAGGGATACGAAGTGAAAGAATACCGTGGCGTCGACAAGAACCAGGATGGAATCATTCGCTTCTTCGATGATCGAACCAGTAATAATCCGGAAAATGAAGCTATCATTGATTTCGACGCCATTAAAGATAGCGATGTCTTTGTCTTGGCGGAATCGAATCGGCCTTTCCGCGAGGACGAACGTGCCGCCTTGGAAAGGTACGTGGCCGCTGGCAAAGGCTTGCTGTTTATTGGCGATCACTACAACGCCGATCGCAACTTGAACTCGTGGGACGCGACTGAGGTTTTCAACGGCTATAACCGCTCGACCGAACCTGTTTTCGATATGGGAAGTCCCTACGGCGATTTACGAAATCCTGGAAGTGCCGATGCAGGATGGCTGGTAGAACAGTTTGGAATTCGTTTCCGTTTCAATGCCATTAATTGCCTGGCGGGTGCCTCTGACATTGTTGCCCCAAATGATGCAGAAAACCTGACGGTGGGTGCCACGCCGGTGCTGATGGCAGCCAGCGCTACGCTTGCCATTGTCGATCCCGATCGCGCAAAAGGCTTGATATATTTAGCAGATTCCGATCCTGCGAAGAGCTGGGGAAAGGCCATCGAAGGAGCCAATAACGGGCTTTACTTTGGTGGCCGCGACGAAGGCCCCCTCGTCGCAATATCGAAGTCGGGTGCCGGCAAAGCTGCCTTCTTTGGAGATTCGTCGCCTATCGAAGACATCACGCCCAAGTACCGCGACGAGCGTGGTGGCACCAACAAACCGTTACACAACGGTTGGAACAATGGTGGTTCCGCTAAAGTCATCATGTTGAATATTGTCGATTGGCTGGCTACACCGGAGTCTTACACGCACTTCGATGGGACAAATGGTCATGCTCCTGGGGTTAAGACTCCCAACGCGATGGCACCGATCGAGCAAGACGATCCAGCCGATGGGCGTCCTTGGTCGCAGCCCTCGGGCAACTACGATCCGTGGGATTCCGACACATTTGCCCCAGGATCGTACGGAGCCCCATTCCCCAGCAATTCAGGAGCAGGACACCATGGCGGTGGTAGTCTTCCGACAACCACAGTCGGCGTCTCTGACGCTTTAGGAATTGCCGAAGGAACCTTGATTTCAGTCCAAGGCAAGATTGCTGCAGAACACAACGATCAGTACGGCCTGCAATTGGCAGATCCCCAGAATCCGAGCATCGTGTTGTATGTCCAACTTCCTCAATCGCAGCGTGCTGTCTATGCTCCTAAGTTAAATCCGGGAGCGATTGGCAAGAGTGTCGTCATCACCGGAACACGTGGTAAATATACCGGCCTGCCCGGCATCCGCGGTGTTCGTTCGATCACGGATGTCCCGTAAGACGAAATCGGATCGTTTGGAAACGTCACAGCCCCACCGGCACACCAGAGTTGCGGGTGGGGCTTTCTTATTTCATTCCTGCCGCCGAAAGGCTACTGAGGGATTGGAAGGCGTCGCAATATTACCGATTCATGCGAGGCAGGGCGGATCGGAATCTGCTCCAAACGCTGTGGTGGGTGGACTCGCAACATCGATCTGCCACTATCGAACCTCGCTTCCGCCGGAATCGGTTTTTCAACTGCTTCCGCCGGTTGCTTTGCGTCCGGCGTCAGCTGCGTTTCCACTTCCAACGGGACTGGCAAGACCGTCAACTCGATCTCGATCGGCTTGAGCAGCGGCACTGGGGGCCAATCGGCAATCAGGAGAAAGCCTTCGATCGTCACTTTCTTAGGATGAGAATCTGGCTTGATCACTTTCATCATCGCTGCGGTGACCTCTTCCAGCATGACTCGCAACGTTTGTGGAGGCCCATCGACAACATTTGCGTGAAGAATCAACTCCTTCTTTTCGTTCATCGAGAAATCAAACTGGCTGGTTTGGGCAAACGACTTACCGTCTTGCTTCAGAACCGCAACGATCTTGCCACGTTCCGGCAGTGGAAGATTGCTCTTGTTCTGAATCACCATTTCCTTTTGTGATCCTTCCGTCACCACAATGGCATAGGCGAGCTTGCCAGCCACAGGATCGTACTGCGGAACGGCAACCGCCTTGAAATCGGTCTTTTTCCATGCGAAGCCCTCTGCATTGGCCTCTTTTGGAGTATCTTTCTTCGCCGGCGCTACCGCGGGAATCAGAAGGTGATTCGAGACACCATACGGCGTCGCGACGTGCAGATCCACAACCGCTCGCTTGCCATCACCAGGCAGTGATTCGATCAACTGGTTCGCATTCGGTGGAACGGTGACCTGCATGATCCGCCGACTTAGCAATTGAAACGGAACCGAACGCCCACCGGCAATAACACGGGTATCATGCACGCTGAAATTCGTACCGACCAGGAACACGGTCGTTCCAAAGCAGGTTCCCGCAGCATTCGGAGTGCCATAATTCGGAACACCCTCCGCTGGCAACCCACCCTCTTTCGGACACTTGTCTTCGCCGCACAAGCAGCCTACCACGCTAGTCGTGACATTGATCCCAGGGGCGCCGTACCAACCGTTCAGCGAGGGTGCCAGATCGGTCACACCACTATTAAACATCTCGAATCCACCCAACGTGTTTTCGTAAGGAATGCTTACCATCATCGATTGGAGCGGCAAGCGCGATTCGATCTGCTCGACCGACTTCAACAGCCAGGCCACATCTTCTGCACGATAATATTGGGGTGACTTCAGGTTCGGCATGCAGGTAGCAATCGACTGCCAGACTTTGCTGATCTGCATCGAATCGTGCATCGTTAGTTCTTTGTGGCGAGGATTCGTCAGCTTGAACCAGTTGGCACGACTGTCGAAGGTGACATGCGACACGAACGAGGGCATCAGAACCACGGCCGTTACTTCACGGATGCCAGGCTCCAGACGCCGATCATTGAGCAACGCATGGTCGCTTTGCCCCAGCCCCAGAGCCGTTTGTGCCATCGCTCCGACCGTGCTCGGCACACGTGGCGATTGGAATCGCGGATAGAATCTCCAACCGAAAACATTTTGCCCATGCGCAAATGCCACCGTCTTGCGGTTGAGATCGATGGTCTCGAGATCGAGCTCCATGCGTCGTGCAAAGTTCATCGCAGTTCGAGCGGAAACATTGCCAGAAGCAACGCCAGCCGCCATGGCCAATTGCATTTCACGTCGCTGGCTGAACACTTCGGCAATGTTTTGTTCGTCATTGACGGGGTCTAACGCAAACACGTGTACCGGCCAGCGGGCCTGAACATATTGATTGAACAGCATTGTCGCTTCCGAGTCTCGTGGAATTGGGTGGAAGCATTCCAGCCAACGTTCCGGAGCAGGAAACGCACCAGACTCGGCCGACACCTTTCGCATGTCCTCAAGCAACCGATCATTCAGCAGCGCCGAATTGACCAGAATGCACCAGGCCAACGAAGTCGTTGTGGTGAACGTTGCACGAGGGAATTGTTGTGCAATATCGCGGAAGTAATCATCGCGAATGTCATCGATTGACCGCTGGCGTTGATTGCCTTCAAGTCTTTCGATTCTATCGTGATACTTTTCGTAGTGAGGTCCAGAAAGAAAACGCCGGCGTTGTCGTACGGCTTCGACTAACTCCTCGGTGCAATACGCATCCCATAGAAACTGCGTGTCTGGCCGCGACAGGAAGTCATAAGCGCTATTCAATTCCCAAGACAAAAATGATTCAATATCAGCCAAATGCGGAGCATGCTGATTGACCGGATCACGCTGAAAAACATTCTGTCCAGCCACGGCAACGACATGCATCGGCGTGACTCCGTAAACATCGACCACTTCCGTTGGAGTGATTGCGGCATGTGGTTGAGATGATCGCCCGGACACCATGGCCCCGGTATACGTTTCAGGAACGACATTATTCAACGACGTCGTCGCTGCCTCTGTAATCTTTGCGTCTGCTTTCGCCAACCATTCCAACTGCGTCAGCGTCTCAAACCGCTCTGGATGGTCTTTCATGGGCCTAATCTTCGAGACATTAAGATTGAATTTCGGCAGCATTTCTTCGATCGAAATCTCGCCGCGTTTGTACTGCAAGTACAAGCGTGCCTTGTCCAGCAGATCTTTATCATCCAGAATCTTTCGACCTGGCAGCGCCAGAATATCGACAACATCGTTGATGACAAGATTGCGGAAGGTAGATGGCATAAGTTGATCGGTGAGGTGAGCTTCTGCCGTCAGCGTGATCTCGGCCCCAAAGCCTTTTTGCGTCTTCTTACCTGGCAGTACCGAAATAGGAATGCGAACCAGGTTAAGCGAGTAGCCTGGCGAGTCGGCTGTATCATCTCCTTCATTGATCCGCCGTAGCTCATTCAGCAAGTTCAGGTAACGGAACTTTTGTTCCAGAACTACCGTTGGTTCCAGCGATATCGACTCTATTTTCCCATTCGCGAGACTCGAACCAAAGCTATTGATGACTCGACCTGGTGCCGTACGGCTGATGGCACCTTCAGGTACTTCCATCACTTCGATCTTATTCGTTAGACTCGGCGCTGTTCCCCCGCCGGAAGCCGAACTAATGGTCATGGCGGCGCTCAAGTACGATTGATCACTTCGCCGCAGGGCGCCGTTGAGTGTTTCCTGAAACAGTCCCAGATCCTTCTCTAACTCTCGTTCGACCTCTTGGCGATGCTTGGTCAGGCGCGCCTCGCCCCAGACATCAGGATGCTTCGGAACAATGGTTCCGTAGGTGTCGATCATTGCCTCGAGATAGTCGATTTCCTTGGCAACCTTCTCAACACATCCATCTTCACCCGTCTTGGGCTTCTGCTGTTGAAACAGATGCATAAAGAACAGGTCGCCGCTATAAGCCGGCGAGCCGTTCGACAAAACACTCATCAGCACTGACAGAACTGATGCGATAAGCAAACGAGACATTGGGGGCGTCCTAATTTCTCAAAGCTGGTCGAGGAAACATTCGCGAACTCACCTCCTATGAGGTATTTAGCGATTACTCAGAATGATCATCGCCAATCAGCTGGGATAACTTTCCACTTTAAGGGGGTACATGTCGTTTCTGCCCAAACCACCCATTCTTCCTACCTCAATTGATATCATCCTGTGAATTAACCCCCAAAATGGTTGACAGGAGCGATTAGGACCCCCTAGTTTAAGCTACACGCATTCGCAGCAGCGTTTGTTGATAGCATTCAACATGAGACGTTCCAACAGTTTGGAGATCTTGGTGCAGCCTACACCTACCCCCCTCGATCACGACCCAGTTCGCCCCACCGAGGATCGCTTCTCGGAGCCAGACGCATCGCATGATGGTAGTCAGCTGGAAGAGGGAATTGCCTGCTGTCTCTCCGGCGGAGGGTTTCGAGCGACAATCTTCCACCTGGGTGGGCTATGGCGGCTGAACCAGGCCGGGCTACTCCGCGAGGTGAAAAGGTTCTCAAGCGTCTCCGGCGGCTCAATTACCTCAGCCGTGCTGGGCATGAATTGGTATCGCCTTGTGGAACGCGACTTTTCTGAAGAAGCCTTCATTGAAAACGTGGTCAATCCAATCCGCGGGCTATGCTCGACCACGATCGATGTGCCCGCCGTGGGTTGGGGTAGCCTAAACCCGTTTCGACGAATCAGCGACATTGTGGCAAGCCATTATGACACGGTTTTTCAGGGCAAGACTCTTCAAGATCTGCCCGATGAACCACGCTGGGTCTTCAATGCAACGAACGTCAAGACAGGCGTACTCTGGCGATTCTCGAAGCCATACATGGGCGACTACCTTGTCGGTCTGGTTAACAACCCGAAGGTCGCCCTAGCCGATGCTGTCGCCGCGTCGACCGCATTCCCACCTTACCTGTCCCCCTTTCTGCTACCGGTCGATCCGGGTGATTTCACTTCACGTGGGAAGGTTGGACTAATCGATGACGCCCATCGCCGTGACGCGCTGCTGACCGATGGTGGTGTATACGACAACCTGGGACTTGAGACCGCCTACAAACGATACAAGATATTGCTGGTCAGTGACGGCGGAAGGAGAACTCCTCCGGAGGCCGACCCAAAGGATGATTGGCCTCGCCATTCGTACCGGGTGATTCAGATTTTGCAGCAGCAAAACTCCAGTATTCGCCGTCGGCAATTGATTGGCGCGTTCCACCAAAAACTTCGATCTGGCGCCTACTGGGGTGTCGAATCAAGGATTCGCGACTTCAAGATTGATTCTGCATTCTCGATTGACGACGACGCACAAGACAAGCTTTCCGGCATCGATACCCGCCTGGCAGAAATCGATAGCCTGACTCAGCAGCAATTGATCAACTTGGGATTCGCGATCGGCGATGCATCGATCCGAAAATACTACCGCTCCGATTTGCCCAGAGCAGAAACGCTTCCTTACCAGGACGTCGGAATCTAAAGTGGCATCGGAAGAATTGGTTTCGTTTAATCCACGTCGTTTTTGAAAACTGGCTCCATGGCGAACAGCAACGATCTTGCAGCACCCGCAACACGGCGACTCCGCGTTTTCACTCTCGATCCATCGTTAGCGACCCAGCTCAAGCACATGGATGTCAGCGTCGCCGAACTTCGTGTGCGATGGGAAGAACTGCTGACGGCAGGTCCCGTTGGCGAATATGTTCAGGTCGTCGACATCGATCCTGCCAGTCAACGGTTCTATGCACCCGTCGATCTGAATCATTCCACGATTCTCGCCGAAAACGGACTTTCCCCTTCCTTGGGCAACCCGCAGTTTCACCAGCAAATGGTCTATGCGGTGACGATGAAAACGATCGAGAATTTCGAACGCATTTTGGGACGTCGAATGCTCTGGCGAGAACGCTATCGGGACGAAAACGGTCTGCGAATAGAAAATACAGACGATCGGTTCGTTCCCCGCCTAAGCATTTATCCGCATGCGTTACGGCAGCAAAATGCTTACTATTCGCCGTCGAAACTTGCGTTATTATTCGGCTACTTCAACGCATCGACCAATGATACTTTGGCGGAATTACCGGGTGGATTAGTATTTACTTGCTTATCGCACGATATCATCGCTCACGAAACGACACACGCCATTCTTGATGGTATGAATCGCCGTCTGCTCGATTCCGTTTCTAACATCGATATGCTCGCCTTCCATGAGGCATTCGCCGATATCGTGGCAATTTTCCAGCACTTCACTTTACCCGACCTGCTGCATTCACAGATCCAAGCCAATCGTGGTGATCTACAGCAAGATGGCTTGTTGGCACAATTGGCAGTCCAATTTGCTCGTTCAACGGGTCAAGGCGAGGCGCTACGAAATGCTTTGGGAGTCTTCGATGACCACGGGCATCGTTTGCCGCCTGATCCCTCAGAACTTGCAAGGACCTACGAACCACATGCGCGCGGTGCCATCCTGGTGGCCGCAGTCTTCGACGCCTTTATTAGAATTTATGAACGACGCGTCGCGGATCTACGTCGCATCGCGACAAAAGGAACCGGAATCCTTCCCGATGGTGATATCCATCCCGATCTCGCGAAACGATTTGCTGATGAGGCCACACGATCTGCACAGCGAGTCCTGAGCATATGCGTTCGAGCGATCGACTATGTTCCCCCCGTCGATCTGACTTTCGGTGACTACTTCCGGGCCCTGGTCACAGCCGATAAAGACCTCTACCCCAATGACTCAGGCGGTTATCGCGTCGCCTTTATCGAAGCCTTTCGCTCCCGCGGGATCTATCCACTCGATGTCTACTCACTCTCTGAGGACTCCCTTTGCTGGTCGAACTTCAAGAGGCCAATTTCCGATAGCTCACCACTCACCTATTTCACACCTCCTTCGAAACTATTGCGATCGATGGCGGATATCTTCCAGACGGACTCAGGCTTAGGCGAGTTAGCTGACCTTCTTGTCCCGGAAACCGATGAGGAAGACGAGAAAGCAGAAACGCCCCGAACTCTCGCTATGACGAGTAGGCATGAGGAAATGCAGTCGGTCGCCGATGAAATCCTCAACAATTTCAGGATTGGTAATGCCGATGCCGCCGTCAACAAGTTATTAGAAACCATCTGGATTGGACAACCAGACAACATGTCGACAACGACAACCACCGAACTGTCCAATTTCACCGCGTCCTCGTCTGCCATTCGGGATATTCGCCGCGCGACATACATCTCGGAACGGCTATTCAAGCGATTTCTCCATAACTGGATCCAAGAGCGGTTCCGCACCTGGCAGTTGCCAGAAGATCCCGCTTCCGTGGCGGAAGCTGTCCACTGGATCGCGAGTACCTTCGGGATCGACGTCCGCAGCTATTTAAAATCGCGTTACGATGTCACGGCCGTCAACGCACCAATGACTGCTAGTTCGAAATTTCCACCAATTGAAGTGTTTGCAATCAAGCCTACCGTTCGTTTGCGAGAAGATGGGAGGACAAAAACCGAGCTGCTAATCACGATCACCCAGCGAGTGAAAGTTACGCTAACCGACGAACACGGCGAACCGATACGAAATGACTGCGACGAACCAAACCCCGAGAACCAGGATCGAACACTTTCATTTTATCATCGCGGAGGTTGCACACTGATCCTCGATCCGGAATCTGCCAAGATTAAATACAGCATCACTAAAAACATCCTGAGTAAACGTCGGTTGGAAAGAGCCATGAACTTCTTCCGGCAAGCGGTGGCGATGGCAGGTCCTAAGGCAGTCGAACATTACGGCTTGACGGCCCAGGCACAGAAGCGTCGTCGGAAACATGAATCGTTGGTGGGCGTCCACTGCGTTGAAGATCACTCGAGAGGATATTAATGGCTAAGACATCGACCGCTTCCGTGCTGAAGCCTAAGCCTGGGCAGATCGTCGTTCGAATGTATCGTCAAGGTCTCGGTGATTGTTTCCTGATTGCGATCGGTAAGAAACGCAATAGCAAGCCGTTTTATATGTTGATCGACTGTGGTGTCCATCGGCGACAAGATAACGGTAACGATCGACTCCGAGAGGTGATGAATGATCTTCATCGTTCGACGGCAGGAGAACTCGACATCGTGGCTGCGACGCACGAGCATGTGGATCACCTGTCAGGCTTCGTCTTGTCCGGAACTCCCTTCCTAAATGCCAAACAGGCAGATCGGTTCGCGATTCAACAACTCTGGCTAGGTTGGACCGAAAAAATCGGTAACCAGCAAGCGGATACGCTCCGTCAAAAGCATGGCACTGCCCAGCGGATCATCGAAAAGGCTCTCGAACACTACGATTACCTCCATGACCGTGGCCTGAAAGACACCCTCAACAACGGCAAACTTCATTTGAAAGCGGCGATGGAGTTTTCAACATTTGATGAAATCGACCGTGATTCAAACTTTGAGAACGTGATCAAAGAACTGAGCAAGGCGAAGCCGGATGTTACCCGGGAACTCGAAAGAGATCGTGTCATTCGACAAGGCACGACTGGCTTCTCTGGTGAGTTGGCGGCGGCCGACCGCACCAAGCCATCAACCTGCGAGCAAGCAATTAACCTGCTTCGACTGCTGGCGAGTGATACATCGTACTGCGAACCGGGTCAGGTAATCCCCATATCGGACGAACCGGAAGTGAGGGCGTATATCCTCGGTCCGCCGCGCGACGAGTATCTCTTGAAGAAAGACCTCCCTTCCAAGGTTCGCGGTGAAAAAGACGAACATGGACACGCGAGTTATCACGAGACTTATCTGACGCCCGCCTCGAATCTTAATGGTTTTGGGTTTAGCCCGGCTCTTCATAACGATGAGACAGAACTCCCACAATCGGTGCGTCTTCCGTTCGGGGAGAAGGGTTACGACATCCGAGCGATTAAAGATAGCTATTATCCGTCGCGGCCCGCCGACTCCGAACCTTCGGTCTGTCCAGATGCCCCCCTCCCAGAACGAGACCAGACCTTTCTCGAGAATGCCTACCTTAAAGAACCTTGGCGAAGAATCGATGGTGATTGGTTGGGTGCGGCAAGCAATGTTGCCTTGAACCTCGACAGCGACACAAACAATACATCGCTCGCGTTCGCTCTGGAAATTGGCCCGCCAGGAAAAGGAGATGTGCTGTTCTTTGTCGGGGACGCCCAGGTAGGCAACTGGATGTCGTGGTACGGTCTGGAATTTGATGTCGAGGGCACGACGGTCACCACCCAAGATCTTTTTACGCGGACACGCCTATACAAAGTTGGGCATCATGGCAGCCACAATGCGACCGCCAAACGGTACTATCACAAGGATGAGACCCGAGACAATGATGCGCCTTATGGCTTGGAGTTGATGGATGACATCATTGCCATGATTCCTGTCAGCTACTATGCCGTGGTTAAAGAATGGCCTGTCGAATGGAAAATGCCGCATCGTCCGCTTTACGAGCGCCTGCGTGAGAAATCACGATTACGCATCTTGCGTTCGGATTGTCAAATTACCCCGCTCAGCAACAACGAACTCGACGATTGCCGTCCCGATTCATCAAAAGCCAGCCGGATCCCCGACACCTCTCCCCATAGGGTGTTCGAAGGATGGACCTGGAAACGTTCAAAATCGGATTTCAATCCAATGCAAACAGGCGAAACGAGCGACCCACTTTACTACGACGTTATCATTCCGCCGCGCTGAGAACGGATAACAACTGAACATTCCTACCGTTTGCCTTTGCTTGCTTCCGATTTCCCAGAATAGAATGCGTCTTAGCTGACGCACGTCAACTAGGTTCAGGTGTCATCTGGTAATGTAGCCACAGCAATCCTTCGGATGCTTCCTGTCTTCCGCAATTTTCCTCGCCTCGTAAAGGATGTAAACCCTCGGATCCATGACGAATCATCCCGACAATCACTGGCAACGAGACCTGCTCGGCGCGGACAACTCGGTCGATGTGAATCAGATTGTCGAAGGGCAGGTCGTTCGGGTTGAGGGTGAGGTGGTGTTTGTCGACGTCGGAGCTAAATCTGCAGGGTCTCTTCCGCGTGCGGCTTGGGGAGACGATGTGCCGCGGGTCGGGCAGACCGTAATCGTGGTGGTCGAACAGGTCGATGGCGACCAGGTTCGTTTAGAGCCGTTGCTGTTGTCGAAACGGTCGACCCCCAAGACGGTCACTTGGGAGGAAATTGTCGATTCGTTCTCGATTGGGCAGATCGTTCAGGGAACCGTCGTGCGTCGAATTCAAGGTGGCCTGATCGTCGATATTGGTGCGAACGCGTTTCTGCCAGAAACTGAACTCGACACGGAGCCATCGCCTGAGCTCGAGAATTTCATCGGCCGCGATCTGGAATGTGAGATCCTGCAGATCGATCACGATCGCCGTATCCTCGTGCTCAGCCGCCGCCAGCTACTTCAGCAACAGCCGGCAGCCCCCAACGAAGCTTTGCTGCAAGCGCTTGCCGAAGGCCAGGTCCGCCGCGGCATCATTCACCGGATCACCAACTACGGAGCGTTCGTCGATCTGGGCGGGCTCACCGGCCTGTTGTTGATCACCAATATGAGTTGGGACCGGATTCGGCACCCGAGCGATCTCGTTTCAATCGGCGATGAAGTTGAAGTCGTCATCCTTCGAATCGATCAGGCGACCAACCAGATTTCGGTCGGCCTCAAGCAACTTTCGCCTGATCCCTGGGAGAACATTGAAGACCGTTTCCCCATCGGCTCAACAGCTACAGGAACGGTTTATCAACAAATGACGTACGGAACATTTATCGAGCTTGCCCCAACCATTATCGGCCTGATCCCCAACGAGGGCCCCAGCAACGAAACACTGCCCATCGCCGATCTCGATCTCAACACCCAGGTAACCGTAGAGGTCATCAGCATCGATAAAACCGCGCGGAAGATGTTATTGAAGCTGGCGGAGGGAAGGGCAGGGGAATGACGGAGTGCGGGATCTTTAAACTCAAGACCGAGCCCTCCCGGTTTCGCGATCGTAACCATCATCCGGCCGGTGGAACTTTCTTAGTCGTACCGACCTTGGAGATGAGACTTCAACCGCCATCTCTTCACCCACAGCGAACTCTCCCTGGAACCAATCCCGCAAACCGACACCGCCCATAAGCCTTGGAGTGTGGTTCGAGTTTGCCGAACGGTTGATCGTTCCCATGATTGGGGTCTCAGCATTACCCAGGAAAAACTCAATCGTCTCCCCGTCTTGGCCCAACAGCATTTGATATTCGACGCCAACGTTGAAGAAGCCAGACCGCATGTAGGTGGGATGTAGAGTGATCGGGAATCGACCGATCAGCTGTTCCGGTTCCTCACCATCCAGTTCTGACGCTTCATCGACCTGAAGGTCTCGAATCCTTCCGCCATTCCATGGAGGATCGATCACCTTGATCAACGAATCCTCGAGGCCGGCGGCCAGGTTCAAATGAAACTGCCCGTAGTGCATCAGCCCCGAATCAGGCAGCACCAAAATCTCGACTGCTTTGCCCGCTTTTAGAAGCTCTCGGATCAGGTGATTGTTACGAATGTTGGTCGATTGCCCTGCCCCCGGATTGGCATAGCCGGCCATTCGCGTCTTTAACTTCTGAACAGTCTTGCCGATGTACATGATTTCACCATCGCAGACGAAGGCATATAAGACGTTCTTCTGTTGGGCATTCTGAAGTAGCTCGAACCTGAGAAGATCTCCTTCGGTTCGCCAGTGCCCGGTGGGTTCAAAACCAATTTCGATGAGACGATTCATGTTGTCCCCAGAGGAATCCGGTGCCTACGTCAATAACCAAGGGGCAGATAATGACGTGTTAAATCGCCCTTCGAGTTTCCTGGTTTCAGCAATCCGACGTCTCTCGTGCATGACTTTGCAATCGCTCTTCCGTGGAGAGAAAATCGGCTCCTCGATCAGCTGCCCCAGCAGATTTGGCCTGGGCTCCCTTGGCGGTGTGAATATCGTCCAGGCGCCGAGCAAACAGCAGGTAGGTGACCTACTCGGTGACAGTCAGCCACTTGGAGATTCCGCCTGATCAACTGGCGTTCCGCACTTTGTTGACTTGCGATCTAACGGTCCCGTTGACCATCCGACGGCGGGGTCCTGCAGACGGTAGCGAGAGTGGGTAAACCGTGCTATTTTAGCGAGCCTTCACATTGATTCGCAATGATCGATCGAGTTGATGGATTTAGTCGAGAATGCCGGCCAAATCTGCCGGGCCCGATGACGGAACACCCAATGACCAGTCCCACCGCCAAGACCATTCAGATCTATCTGCCGACCGGCGAACCACGAGGCATCCGCATTGCCGAGATCACCACGCGGATCGTCCAAGCCGTACTCATTCCGCGTAGCGACCTGACACTTGGCAAGCTGCGAAGGGAATTGGCTTTCCCCGGGATCTATTTTCTGTTTGGCGAAGATGAGGAAGAAGCTAAGCCGATTGTTTACGTCGGCCAGACCGAAGACGCCGCAAAACGCTTCGACGATCACAACCGCAAAAAGACGTTTTGGAAGACCGCCGTCTTCTGTATCTCGAAAACCCAGAATTTCACCCAGGCCCACATCCGATACTTGGAGTGGTTCTGCATGCATCAGGTGAAAAAGGTGAATCGGTATACTCTGGACAACGGCCAGGTACCAGAGAACTCGACCTACGTGCCAGAGCCCATGGAAGCGGAGTTGCTCGATGTCTTTGAGACGATCAGCACGTTGGTTTCAACGCTGGGGTATCCGGTGTTTGAGCCAGTCTCGCGAAGCAACGACAAGCGTTCGCTATTCTATATCAATACCCGCGGTTGTAACGCATCGGGCGAACTGGTCGAAGAGGGATTTGTCGTCCGAAAAGGCAGCAAGTGTCGTATTGAGCAAACCCCCTCAGCACCAGAACTACTGCAGACGCAACGCAACCGTTTAATCGAAGCTGGCGTCATCGAAGAACGCGAAGGTGTGTTCGAGTTTCTGCAGGACTATCTGTTTTCCAGTCCAAGTGCAGCAGCAGTAATGGTAATTGGCGCCAGGGCCAATGGCTGGACTGAATGGAAGGACAAGCAGGGAAGCACGCTCAGCGATATCCATCGCGATCCGGATGATGCCGCTGCGGAATAATCCCTCCCTGACACTCCCTACAAAGCTCAAAACAAAGTTGGCCGCGAAATAACAACTTCGGACTGAAGCTGTGCAAAATAAAAAGGTAGGCCAGGCAGGACTCGAACCCGCGACCAAGGGATTATGAGTCCCCTGCTCTAACCGACTGAGCTACTGGCCCAAGGTGTTGTCGCACAAAGACTTAAGGCCATTCTCTGCACGTCCTCAATGCCTCGCTGACACCACTTGAAGACACCTGGACGCCAGGTCAGGGCAGACTGACGAACCTTGTTCGGTTCTTTATTGTTGCCCCTGCTGAGTTGGTGCCAAGTCACTAAGTCTAACGGCGAAATGCCATCTGAACCATACCCGACTTTCCCTCATGCATCAGAGCGAGCGACCAAGAAGATCCGCCGTTAGTTTCACTTCTTTGGGCCCTGGAGAGAGATCCGGACGCTGCACTCGCTAAATACCAAGCTCAAGCGAATGACTTGCACGCTGGATGGGTACCTCGGGAGCCCAAACCGGATTGCCTCAATATCGCCGAGCTGTGCAACCATTTCTGTGACACGCAAGACCACAAACTCGAAATGGGAATCATTGCGGATAGCACGCACAAGGACTACATCGACACCTGCGACGCACTGGTGAAGTTCTTCGGCCGAAGCCAGGCAGTCGACGACCTGCAGGTTGAAGACTTCGCGAAGTTGAAAAGGGAACTCGGAAAGACATTAGGGCTTCGCAGTCTTGGGAATGAGATCAACCGAATCAGGATCGTCTTCGAATATGCATGCGACGAAGAGCTCATTGATCGTCCGCTGAGATTTGGAAAGCAATTCACCAGGCCAGCGAAACGGGTACTTCGACGCGAGAAACAGAAGAAGGGGCCCATGATGTTAGAGGCTCATGAGGTCCACCAGCTAATTCGTCACGCAACACCGTTGCTTCGGGCCATGATTTATCTCGCAATCAATTGCGGCCTCGGAAACAACGACTGTGCCAGTCTCTCGTGGGCCTCTTTCGACCTGGATTTCGAAGGGATCGCACTACCATGGCCCTGATCGCAGCCGTCACCCAGGGACTAGCACGTCAGGTACTCGAAAGATGTAAAGACAAGGCTGGGAGCACACTGCCGATCAACACCTTATGAGTTGGGTTCAAAGGCGATCCGAAACATCGATGCACTTTACCCACCAGAAGCGATCTTTCAGGAATTAAATGGACCGCCGCTGGCTGGTACTTTTTCGATGACCTGGGAATATTGCAAGTCAACGAAATCTTGGTGGACGATCAATCTGAGTTTTCGTCGACATTTTGCCACAAATTCGCCCTTGCTATCGACCGCCAAGGTGCGATCTCAACTAAGGATAAACTGAAGCACATTTGGTCGAAAAATTTGTTTCTCGCGCAACTTAACGATGATTCCGCGACTGATGAATCCGAAGGTTTCGCGGAATTGTTTGCGGCCTATTGTCATCCAGAGCTATACTTACTCAATAGGGCAGATTTAGTTAACCACTTTCCCAAATCACTAAATCTCCTTCGCAACTCTGGAGTGATCAGCTAATGGGTATTGCCAAAGATCGGTTTGTCAAATCCATCGAAATCGATGGGGTCCGAGTGGATGTCATGAAACGCTCCGAAGTTGCCAAATTTTCAAAAGGAAAAAGCGAAGGCGATACAGAAAACACGTCTGATCAGTCCAAGGAGACACCGGAATCAAAAGCTTCGCCACCCGCCACCTAAATCGGCATTGCTAAAACGCCGCAAAGAACTATCACCTTGATAAGTCAAATGAGACCTATTCAAGGTACCAGCAAGAATGGCACTCTCTCGCTTCGCCAGCTCTCTTACCCTGGATGGCCTGCCGTGCATCCTGGCCGATCCAGTACTCTACCCGTCTGCCGCAAGACTCGCAAATAACTAACGCTGTCCCGTGGGCCAACACCTAGGCGTCGCCCATGTCCTGATGACAAGCAGCAACGTCGACCAGCTCAAGAAGGCAACCGGCATCGTTCTCGGCTGGCGAGTCACACTCGATAACGATTCTGATTGGAAGTCGATTTCAGGCGATCAAGGTAACGCCTAACCTCATCCACGTTTCGTAATGCTCTGCTGCTATTTCTAAATCACAGCCTCAATCAACGCGAGCATAGAGGAATCCAATTCACCTTCTTAGTGGACAGGCACGAATGGGGACGCCGCGCCAATCTTTCTCGCACGGACCATCTTAGTCTCTCGCACCTTCAACGTTCCCTTGATGCTCAACGGCAACTTCGTTTATTCGCGGCCGTGCAACTGGTCCGGAGCCGGACGTTCTGGATCGTGGCGGCGGTGACCGGTCCCGATGCCGTGGTACGACGGAAGCCGAATCGAATAGACCAGCACGCCGATCGTTAGCGGCAAGACCAGCCACATTGCGTGCAGCACGTTCGTTCCGCTGATCAGGCATAGGCCGACCAGCACGAGGAAGCCGCCGGCCCACACCAGTTCCGGTTTGCGAGGAATGCGGAACACGTTGCAAAACAGAAAGAAGTGCCCCAGCACGAATGGCAGCAGCCACGCCAGCGGACCGACCAGGCCCAGCGCGAAGATGGTCGCCGCGGCGCAGATCGTGATCGCCAACGCATCGGTCATCGAAAAGCGAAATCCGTGGGTTGGCCAGTGTCGAGGCATCGCTACACCTCCCACTCGCTGCGCACGATCTGTCCGGCGGCATCAACCTGGCAGGTCAACGTGCCAAACCGCGTCGCGTAGTTGCGGATGCGCAAGTCACGACAGACAAACGTTGTCTGTCCGTTTTCGACTTCTTTTTCGACCGCATGATAAAACGTCGACAGCTCGCGCATCGCTTGCCAGGGTGGAAGTTCTTCGATGGCGGCTGGCATGGCATCGTCGTGAAGTGGAATGCGTTGCACGTCTTGCTCTTCACCCTGCCACACATTAAGCGTCGACGTCAGACAGGCGTCGCCCCAATCGCGACAAACCAGAAACCGCCATGGAAGCCAGGTCGTCGGGATCACCGAGATGCGTGTGGCTTGCCGATCGTTCGCCGCTTTCGATAACGATACGGCAAGTCGCCTGGCTCGCATGGCGATCATTCCACGTACGGTGATCATCAGCAGCAATCCTGCGACGTAGCCGCCAGAGATCCACGCCAGCCAGAGTCCGTTTCCCCATGCCCACGTCACCAGCGACAGGCCGATCAGCGTCCACAGCAGCATCGGCAGATCAATGAAAAAGATCCAGTCGAGCGCCATCCTGCTTCGCTGGAACGGCCACGCCCAGCGAACCCCGTACGAGTTCGTCAGGTCGAGCCCCACATGCATTACCATGCCGATGGCGATGCCCACCAGCAGTAGGCTCCACTCTGTCTGCGAGGCAATCCACAAACCAGCCGACGCCAGGCCAACCAGCGCAACGGCGGCGACCGAATGGGTATACGTTTGATGAAAGCGAATGAATGCCTGTTTGCCTCCCAGCCGCGAGAACGCATCGAGATCCGGCGCGACATTCCCCAGCACCACGCCACAAGCCAGCTCTGGCTGCCAGGCCAAAAGCCCCGCCGCCGAAGTCGCCCCAATCAAAGCATGCGTTACGATGTCCATCCCTGCATCGTACGCGAAAGATTTCATTTGGTCGCCGGTTTGGTCAAAGTGGGACGCGATGGATGTGGGGCGATTTTGTTGGAACGAAGTCAACGCGGAACGTATGATCTGAACTTCTCGCAGTTGCGTTATCGTTCGTAGCATTGAAGCTACGTTCATCGACCATAGCCCCCGCAAACCCCAGTGGCCCCACCATGCATGTTCATGTTTGCTCCCCAAAACCATACACGACTGTTCAGCAAGCGATTTCGAAACTCGCCCCAAGCGAACTGAATCGCCCGACCGTTTCGACGATCCCGATGCTCGACTTGATGATTCACCATGAGGACCAATTTCAGAAGATCATCCAAGAGCTAGGCATGAGCGAGCCTGATTGCCTGACTCTGGAATACAAAGCCGGGCCATTTGCAGGTCGTGGCACGGCATCCCACACTGATGTCATGCTTCAAAAAGCTGAGCAGTCGCTGGCGATCGAAGCGAAGTGGACGGAACCAATGTATGAAACGGTTGAGAAATGGCTTGCCGGCGCTAAAGGCGATAACAAATCCAAAGTGCTGCAAGGCTGGTTTACGCAGCTAGGCCGAAACAGTTTTCCTGTTGACTACCAGAAACTCATTTACCAAATGGTGCATCGTGCAGCCTCAGCCGCCGAAGCGGGAACTTGTCCAGCCGTGGCCTATTTTCTCTTTGAGGTGGAAGGGTTCAGCTCTGGGGCTTCGCAGGATGCAATTCAAAATGAGCTGAAACGTCTCCGCACCTTTTTACCTGCTTCGTTTCGACTCCATACGGTTAAGGTCCATTTAGAACCGGCGAAAGGTTACGAGAAAATCCGCGGACTTTCACCTGGAGATGAAAAGACCTCTGAGTCTATAGTTTCAAGGCTGCAGCGCAAGGCAAGGCTATTCACACTGAAACATTACAACGTCACATCAGTTGAATAGTCATTTCGAGGCCCGGACAGCGGCTTACAATGGACGCTGTCTCGCATATCTTTCCCTGGCCTAAAAGGGAAAGGGAGATTACCGTTATCCCGACCAGAATGACCGTAATCGAGATGAAGAATGACACTGAAATCGGTCCAACACCAATACGATCAAGGGAGGTTAACCTCCCATGACGCCATCTGCAAAATCCTTCGAACACTCGATCCTGAGCGTGTCGACGAATTGGCGGATCTCGATACCGAACTGGCTTCAAAGCTTCGTCAATTCACCCGGACCTTCGATCCGCACTTGCGGTCGACAGGAGAAATGCCAACCGAGGAACAAGTAGCTCTTGTTAGACGTTGGTATCAACAACACGACAGAAACGAGATTGACTGAAAGGGAGATAGAACTGGCTGGTGTTCTCCAGCAATAACGAATACCAGGTTGGAATCTTTAATATGCCCGTTTCCGTCAGCTGCGAGAGGAAGTCGCTAACTAATAATAGCCCAATCTGTCCATGTCAGCAAAACAGCCGGGAATGATCGAACACGCTTGCCGACAAGCTCCGAGAGTCTCGTCTTGGCGTGCAGACCGCAAACAAATTCTTTGACGACATATTTCGCACCGTCGTCTGACTGAATCACCAGCGTAACGCAAGGGCCGGTGTTCGGGATGATAAAATGCGTTTCGGGCATGACGGAGGGTTCGATTCTGCAAAGGACTCCTCGGAATTTGGGCACTTTGATGAATTCATCAAGGGTCATCTCCTGCGCTACAGAATTGCCTCCACCTCTTACCGATACTTCGCTACTCGGCGTCTCGCGTAAACGAACCTTCGGCTCTGAGTTCCGCCCAAGGAGCATTATGAAAGCTACGCAGACAAGGCACAGCGATGTCGTCGCGAAAGAGAACACCGCCAATTGATTCACTTTCACGTCTAGAACTCCCACCGTATTTCGCTGCGTAAGTCAGAACGAGCCGCGTTCGGCTATTCGGTAGCGACGCGCTGGCCACCGTCGATACCGGGATCGCATCTTAAATGTACCAGCCTGCCGGGGGCTTAGGCAATCCCAAGTGCTTTCTTCCATTCACCCAGCAAGCCAACTTCGATCAAGCTGTCCGGTTTGCCGCTCTTGATCCGTCCAACGTACGTTTGGTCCAGCGTACAGCTAATCTCCAAGTCGTTTTGCCGTGACAATTTCGTCATTGCATCCACGATCGCTGTCACTTCTTCCAGGTGCCGTCGATCGACTTCCTTGGGTAAGTCGGCTCCGAATGGTGGAAGTGCCGTGTAGATCTCTAAACTGCCGCCAATCCATCGTACGTCGCCATCATTTTCGTCTGCCAGCGTCGGTGGTCCGATCACCCATGTCCGACTTTCGGACAGCATAGTGACAACGCTTCGCATTTGATGCCACAGGTCATCGCTCAAATTCTGTCCGCTCGCATAGAAGCAAAACGTTGATCTGGGGTGGTTTGTCTTTACACTTTGCGCCATGTCCTGTCGATACCTTCTGCCGATGAGCACTAAGTTATCCCACTTCAAAGAACGGACCGCGAAGGTGAGGCACCTGGAGCTAGTTCATCGTCGCTGTTCTGGTTTCTCACTTCGTTCCATCCTCTCCCGCTTCCCCTTGCGAAATCTGCTGAACCGCAGCCTCCGCAGCTTCTCTTACCCAGTCGTTTTCTTCCTCTTGGGCTATTTTCTTCAGGCGGGGAAGGGCACTGGCCGCTTGCTCTTTCAGGTTACCCAGCGCGACGGCGGCGGCGTGTCGTACGTAGATCCCGAACGCGACATCGTTGTCATCCAAGGCGGCGATGTAGGCATTCAGGAGCTGGGGTGATGGATTGGGGAGTGTTCCTAAGCTTTCGATCACGCACGACCGCACCAGGGCGTCTTCGTCTTTCAGCGATTTCAGCAATCGCGATTCGGCTGTCTCCGGGGAAATCAAAACGATTGCTTTCACAGCTTGAAAACGAACCATGGTTTCCGGATTGTGAAGCGCTTCGTCCAAGACAGGCAGAGCCGCTTCCGCTTTGGGACCGAGCTTGCCTAACGCCTCCGCGGCTTCCTCAGGGACATCGGTGGCACTTTCGTCATCTTGAACGGCCGCGATCAAATGGTCGATCGCTCCCGTCGAATCGTCGTCGAGCCTGGCCATGGCAAACGCCGCCGCGACGCGGACGAGCGGGTCCGAATCGCCGTTCATCATTGGGCGAAGCTTGACCAGGGCGACCTTTGCTTCTTTGCCCATGCTTGCCAAGGCCATCGCGCTATCGTATCGGACCGGGCGTGTTCCCGCCGCATCGGGTGCATAGTAATGCCAACGGTTCTCCTTGTCGTCCAGCAGTTCGACCAGGCGAGGAACGTTCCGCGAGCCTGCTTCGCCGAGCTCTCCGAGTGCCTGGATCGCCGCCGCGCGGACATCGGGCGATGCGTCGTTCAGGGCAGTCCCCAGAACCAACGCCAAGGCCTGCGGATCTTTCTGCACGGAAACAATCGCCGCGACCGCTTCCAATCGAATCGCTTTGTCCGGGTCACCGAGAAGTCGCTCGAGCGTCGGCAGGGCGTCCGCTGCGGCCTCATCCATTTTCGATAGCGATCGTATCGCCAGCTTGCGGACGTCTGGGGCCTGGCTGCGATTCAGGAGTTCGCAAATCGGCACCACCGCAGGCCTGCCGATCTCGGCCAACGCCTCGACCGCCGTCGTTCCCACCGTGTCGACGGGGAACGTAATCGGGACATAGTCAGGGATGTAAACGGCGCGGCGATCATCGGCCAAAGAATTGACCACCGCCTTAATGGCGAGATCGGAAGTCGGTTTGCGCTGCCCAATCGCGGTGATGGCTTCGGCGCTCTTGATCGCGTCTTCGCCTTGCACAACCGCAATAAGATCTTCCAGCGAAGGCTGCAGGGCCTGGGCGAAACTAAGGACCGGGCATGCCAGGATGGCAACGACAGGGATCAGCAGGAATCGCATCGGAGATCGACGACCTTGGCGACGGAACAGCGACGTTCAGCGCGCCGCTGAAGTGGTGGGGCTAATGAGTCAGACGAGCCTATTGTTGTCCAATTTTCGGTCGTGGGCAAATATTTAGGATGGTTCGAGAAACCAGCCGACGAGCGGACGCTTCCGATCGTCATGCACTCGTTGCTGACACGCATTAATCGCTGTGATCGTCTGTCCATACTTGGATTGCCAGCTCGACGTGCGACCGGAAGCTGGCGATGTCGTACGACAACTTGCGTTTCTTCAGTTTCACCGCCAAGGCATCGACCGCCGCCAGCAGTTGCTCGCCCAGGAACACACGCTGCTCGGCCACCGGCAACTCGGCGAAGTCGCGGTGGAGGTAGAGGTCTGCGTAGGACGCCTTCTGTTTTGCGTTGAACGCCCCGACCTTCAATCGCGAATGCTCTTCGTCCGTGGAATCGGGACGGTGGAGGGTGAAGTAGAACTTCTCGATCGCGTCGCCATAGGCATCTGGCGTCATCGTCGCGCGAAGATGCTCGGCCAGTTCCTTCCGCAACACAACAACCGATCGCGCGGCGTCCGAACGTCCGCAGGAGACTCCCATACTGATCGGCATTTGACGCCGATAGTTTCTCTGCGACGGAAGCGAGTCACGGTCCACAATCGGATACTCTTTTCCGGCGTTCTGCTGCCAGTCGATGGCAGGCCGATCGGGAAAATCAGGGCTTGGGCGAAATTCCGGATTGCAAATCGTCCAGCCTGCCTTCCGCTTGGACCATCTTGCGAGCTGGAAGCGAAATTCATTTTGAGCCGTAACGAATCTCGTTTCCCAGCAGTCGCCATTGAAGTGACTGATGGCGTCAACCGGCTCGCGATCGCCCCATCCGATCATCGCAAGGGTTTCACAAACTCGAACGGCCACGGCCCATTGGTCGGCGTCCGAATATTCGATCAGTTGATCGAATCTCGCCAGCATCTCCACCCGAACCTCGTCCACGTCCTGCGATTCCAGAAAGGTCGATAGCTCGTCGATCGTTTCCAACGCCAGGATTGCTTTTACACTGCTCATGAATTCGTTTCGATTCGCCCAACGATGTAGAGGTTCCTGCGCAAAACTAGTGCCTAACACCAGCATCGCATCTTAAGTATGCCACTGGCCTCTGGCCAGTGAGAAGCGGGCAGAAGCTTCACCGCCCAGTGGCTCTTCACGAAGAATCTCTACGGCAAGCAGGAAGAACCACGTCGCCTAGCTCACTCGCCCAGCGTACGGTACGTGATTTCGTGGCCGCTGGGGTGGCCGTCGCGGGCCATCGGTTGGCTCAGAGAATCTCGCCGTGTCTTCATTCGGTACGACAAACGAATCTAGTCCTAACTAGACTTTGTGCAGGTCGCTGCCATGCGGCGACTGTTGCTGTATGTTTAAGCGAAAGTGCCTAGTGGCACGCATGGAACGATTCGCCTTTTTAGCAGCACGGGTCTAGAACGCGTTCTTCCGAGCTAGTGTCGATTTGCGCTGCACCTCCTGTTTAGTGATGATTAACAGACATGAATACCACTGATTTCTACGGTGATGCTGACAGGTGTTTCGACATGCAAGACTATTCAGGCGCGGTTGCATTCCTTCGACGGGCCATGATGAGTTCAGAGCCTAGTCTTGAAAGCGTTGCGAAGTATTCCAGTGTTGCCCAGGAGGAGCGGATTGCATTTATCCATTCCCTGACTTTGCAGTTTCCCGATTCGTTTGAATGTCACTATGCATATGCAAACGCGCTTTCGAGGACCTATCGACGAGAACAGGCGAGCGCTTTTATTACAGCACTCGTGGCATCCGATAAGTGGCCTGACTTGCGATGTCAAATCATGCTTAGATCACTCCGTTTTGAATGTGCAATTCGTCTCAAGGATGCTAATCGGGCAATTGAGGATTTTCGAAGCATCCTTCAGCTTGCAAGCAGTCGCAAATCTCTTGCTGGTTTTCGAAAGATTCTTTTCAAGCGCATCGCATCTATGGGGCATGTCGCGGACTCTACTATTATTTTTGAACTTTCAAAATTAGAGGATCTTCATGACGGGGAATCAGAGTTTCTTCGCGTTAAATCGCGAGAGCTAGAACTGCTTTCCCAATTCTAGAGGCACAGTGCCGAGGTGAAGCACCTGGCCAGCCTCAAATTCCGGTACCGCTAGGACGCCACTGGTCTCTGGCCAGTGAGAAGCGGGCAGAAGCTTCACCGCCCAGTGGCGTTTCACGACCATGCTCTACGACAAGCAGGCAGAAACCGCGTTGCCTAGCTCACTCGCCCAGCGTGCGGTACGTGATTTCGTGGCCGCTGGGGTGGCCGTCGCGGGTTGTTTGGATGGCGGACGAGGCGTAGCCGTGGGCTGGGTTGCGGACGTAGCTCAGGTACGTTTCGATGCCGTCGTGATCGGTATTGTCGGCGGCGATGATCGCGCCGGGGCGGAGGTGCGGTTCGACCACTTTCAGCACATCCAGGTACATCTCTTTCGCCCCGTCCAAGAACAGAAAGTCGACCGCCGGCGGCATATCGTTCTGCAGCGTCTCGTAGGCGTCGCCAATGCGGAACTGCACCAGTTCCACCAGGCCGGCGTCGCTCAGGTTTTGCCGGGCCCGGGTGATCTTCTCAGGCTCGAACTCGGTCGTGATCAGTTGTCCGCCGCCGTTATCTTGCAGCCCGGCCGCCAGGAAGATCGCACTGATCCCCATGCTGGTACCGAACTCGACGATGTTGCGCGACTGCGAGGTGCGAACCAGCGTGTACAGCAAGTTGCCGAACTCGGGACCGATCGCCATGTAAACGTGCCGCAAGGCATGGAACAACTCGCGCGACCCGCGCGGGTAAGGAGGCTGCGGTCCGCCAGCGCGCGGTGAAAGAGGCGACTTTTCGGCGTCGGCATACAAGTCGTCCAGCAACCGCTGGATGCGAGGGGAAGTGATCGTACAGGTCACGAAGTTGGCTCCTGGCTGGCGCGTCGTGGGTGTGGCGTGGAAGGTTATCCCTTCTATTCTTGCAATGCGTATTCCCGCGGTGAACCAGACCATCGGGTGTCCCATTTTTCGCCAGAACCACCCTAAAGAGGAGCGATGGATCGGCTGTGCTCACTCCGGCTTGGGCCGGTGTAACTTTTCCCACGAATGGGCCGCTTCGTCGCGGACCACGGTGTCGACGTGCGTGCTTAGAGATTGCAGCATCTCGCGGGAAGCGTCGGTGTCGATCTCGCCCAACGCTTCGGCGACGTTTGCCAACGGGCTGGGGACCAGACGCTCTTCCGACCAGAACTTCGCGGTCCAATCCCAGGCAATCGCCGGGGACCAGCGGGCCACGACCGGCAGCAGTTGGCTGGCCTGATAAACCTTATCGGCAGCCAGGGCTCGCTCGATCGCCGCGACGACCTCTGGTAGCAATTCGGCATAGCCGCTGCGGGCCAACGCGTATTTCAGGTCCGAGCGAAAGTCGCATTCCCCGTACAACGCCAGCAACTTGGAATAGATCCGCCGCTGGTCTTCTTCGCGGCGGGGTGATTCCCCCAGCATTTGAAACAGGTGAACCGCTTCGGCCAATTGATCGAAGACGTAGTTATAGCCGTAGATCGAATGCCGCACTTCGACGCCATGCTGGTCGATCCGCAGATCAATGAGTTGCTCGAGCGTGTCGAGCCCGGCATCGAAGCCCCACGCCGCCAATACCCGGGCCGCTTGCTTGCGGGCTTCCCAGTCTTCGTGCGAAAGCGTCTTGAGCAAGATCTCGACCCGCGTTTCTGACGGCGCATCGAGCAGTTGCACTTCGTCCAGACCGATGACGTCGCCTTCGTCGTCGCAGTATAAGGCCGCGTAGATCAGGCTTTCAGGATCGTCCCATTGCATCGGCTGAAAACCTTCCGTCGCGGCGTGGGCGACTAGTGATCCGATTCGGCTCGTCGTCCGATTCGGAAACGAACGGGCGGAAGTACCAGCGTTTGATCGCGCCGAGCGTCTGCCCCACGTCGTCGGCGGCCAGCTGGGCACATGGGATGAGGAACAACGTCACCACGGTGGCGAACATCACCCCGAACGCGAGCGACGCCGCCATCGGGATCAGGAACTGAGCTTGCAGCGACTTGTCCATCAGCAGCGGCACGAGCCCGACAAAGGTGGTCACCGAGGTGAGCATGATCGGACGGAAACGACGCGCACCGGCTTGCAGGGCCGCTTCTTTCAAGCTGGCACCTTCCGAACGCTTCTGGTTCACGTAGTCGACCATCACCAACGTATCGTTCACGGCGACCCCTGCCAGGGCCAGCATACCAAACACCGACAGGTACGACGGCGTGATATCCATGAAGATATGGCCGAGCAGGGCACCGATGATCGCGAACGGCACCGCCAGCAGCACGAAGAAAGGCTGCCCCATCGACTTGAGCGCGATCGCCAGCAGACCATACAGCACGAAGGCCAACAGGCCTGAGCCGATCAGCGTCATTCGCTGGGCATCTTCCGCTTCGGCGACATAGCCGACGTATTGATAACTGAGGTGATGTTCCTGGCACAGCTCATGGATCTTGGGGGATAGCTGATCGGCGATCGCCAGGATATCGACCGCCGCGTCGACCGGAGCGGCACCGACGCGGAGGATCTCGGCACCGTTCTTCCGTTCGACCGAAGAAGGGGCCTGGGTGAAGACGACCTCGGCGATCGTCGACAGCGGAACGTCGGCCCCGCGCGGTGTGCGGACGCGCATCTGTTCCAGGGTGTGCAACGTTTCGCGCTGCTCTTGCGGCAGACGAACCATCACGCGGATGCTGTCGATGCCGCGCTGCAGCCGCTGGGCTTCCGCCCCGAAGAACGACTGCCGCACTTGCTGGGCGAGCAACTGCTGCGTCAAATCGAGCTCGGCCGCTTGCGGCTTCAACCGCAGTTCCAGCTCGTCTTGACCGTAGTTGATATTGGCCCAGACGGTGCCGAACTCTTTGTATTCCTGCAGCATCGCTTTGATCTTCCGGGCCACCTCGGCCTTCTCAGGCGACATTGGCCCGCGCAGTTCGATGTTGAGGTTCTCGTTGTCGATGTTACGATCGCGGCTGATGCTGGAATCGGATCGAATGCGGAACTCGGTCGCTTCGGGAATCGGGCCGATCAGTTCGTTCCAACGTGCCGAGAGATCGCTGTTCTTCGGACCGCTGGCACTTCGCAGCGAAGGGGCAAGGACTTCAAACGTGATCGCTCCGCGCGACTTGTCGAAGCTTTGATGGATTCGGGCGGCACCGACGATCTTCGAGATATTCAGCACCAGCGACTTGCCGGTCCCTTCGTCGACGAATTCGCGCTGGACCTGCAGCAGGGCGTCTTCGATCCGCTTCATATAGCGGGCAGTCGTTTCGATCGAGGTATCGTCCGGCATATCGAGCTCGGCCGAGATTCGCTGCTTTTCGACCGACGGATACGCGACGAACTCCATCCGCCCGCTCAAGCAATAACCGGCCATCAGCAGCATGCAAGTCGCGAACAACGCCAGCACCGACATACGATGCCGCACGGCAAACACCAGGGCTGGCTGATAGGCATGCTCGATGAAATATTCCAGACCGTCGGCGATCTTGGTTTGCACCCGGGTGATCGGGTTATCGTGCGGGATCGGCCGGAGATGCTTCAAGTGAGCTGGCAAGATCAGCTTCGATTCGATCAACGAAAAGAAGAGAACCGGCGCGACGATCGGAGGAACCTGCGAGGCGAAATCGCCCCAGCTGCCCTCGAAGAACATCAACGGTATGAACGCGACCATCGTCGTCAACGCACCGAACGTCACCGGGATGGCGACTTCGTGGGTGCCTTCAATGGCCGCTTCGAGTGGAGGGAGTCCCTCCTTCATTTTCAGGTAAACGTTTTCGCCGGTGACGATGGCATCGTCGACCACGATCCCCACCACGATGATGAACCCGAACAAGCTCATCACGTTGGCGGTCACGCCGAACCAGGGCATCAACAGCACACCGCCGGCAAAGCCAACCGGAATGCCTGCCACGATCCAGAACGCCAGGCCTGGTCGCAGAAACAAACCAAGCAGCAGCATCACCAGCAGGCTACCTTGGACCATCGATTCGATGAGGGTCGACAACCGGCCGCGGATTTCGACCGACTCGTCATCCCAGATGAACAGCTCGATCCCTTCAGGGAAGCGCGTCCGCGCGTTGGCGACGTACTCGTGCACCTTGTCCGAAATGTCGATTGCGCTTTCCTTGCCGGTGCGCAGCACTTCGACAAACAGGGCAGGACGGCCGTTGAATTCGACGATTTTCTCGCCTTCCTCGAAACCATCGTTGATGGTTGCCACGTCCCCCAGCAGCACGTCGGAACCATTCGACGCGCGGATCGGAATGGCGGCGAACTCCGCTTCGGAATAGGCCTGACCGCGCGTCCGGACGATGAACGTTCCGCTGGCGCTTTCGATCGAACCGGCGGGCAAGTCAATCGAGAACTGCTGAATGGCGCTGGTCAAATCTTGCAGGCTCAAGCCGTACGCCAACAGTTTGGCCGTATCGACTTCGACACCGATCTCGTATTCGCGATCCCCTTGAACCTGGGCGCGGCTGACGCCTGGCAAGGTGATGACGTCCTCTTGCACCTGACGGGCCACCTCGCGCAGCTCGTGCGGGGAAAGGTGCCCGGTCACGGCGATGCTCAGCACTTCCCACCAGTTGGAAGAGTCGGGAATCGAGATCTGGGGACGCTCGGTTTCATCGGGGAAAGTGGTGATGGTGTCGATGCGGGCCGAGATGTCTTCCATCAACTGCCGCAGGTCGCTGCCTGGTTCCGCTTCGACCCAGATGCTGCCGTTCCCCTGGCGACCATGGGCATTGATGTTCTTGATCCCTTCGGTCCCTTCGAGCGCTTCTTCGATCGGAATCAGGATCGCTTGCTCGACATCTTTCGCGGTACCACCACGATAGGTCATTTCGATCCGGACATATTCCATCGTCCGCTCAGGCGAGACTTCCAGCGGGATGCGAAAGTAAGCCGTGTAGACGCCTGCGACCAGCAGCGCAAGCATCATGAAGTTGGCGGCAATTCCGTTAGTGGCAAACCAGCGAATCATAAGGGCGCGTTAGTTGGTGGCTTTGGTATCGTTTTCGTTCGAAGTCGACTCGGCGATCGAAATCGACGGATCGGCCGACGGGATAATCTCGATCTTGGCACCTTTCGGCGTGAAGGCCATTGGCGTCGTGGCCAGCCACATGCCAGGCGGGATCACCGAAGCTGGCACGATCACCTTCTCGGCGTCGGACCAGACTGCGTCGATCTTCATCGGCAGCAAGGTTTGATCTTCCTGGTTCACCAGCACGATCTGATCGAGTTGTCGCACCGCCCCGCGCGGCAGTGCCACCACATCTTTCAACGTTTTGCCGGTAATCGAAGCGATCACCGGCTGTCCAACCCGCAGGGGGCGTTTCTTGGCAAGTCGGCCGAAGGGATCTTCGACCCGGGCAATCGCGAACAAGTCGCGCGAGTTCTCGTCGAGCACCCCTTCGGTCCGGACGATCTTCCCTTCCCAAACGGTGTCGCTCCCTTGCAGGATGCCATCGCGAAGCTCGACCACCAGGGGAGCATCTTCGGAAAACTCCGGCAACTCCAGGAAGGCTCGCTGCTCGCCTGAGATCGGCAAACGGATCTCGACGTAATCGACCGCGAAGACTTCACCCAGCGGCGTGTTGGCTCCGGCCAGTTGACCGATACCCACCAGCTTCGACATCACGCGGCCGTCAAACGGCGCGATGATCTTGGTGCGCGAGAGATTCAACCTGGCGGCTTCCACGGCGATCTCGGCGAGCGAGACGTTGGCTTCGGCCTGATCTTTACTGGCGGAAGCCGTTTCGACTTCCCCTTGCGAGACGGCGTTCGATTCGACCAGCCGCAGCTTGCGTTCGTGCACCAGCCGGGCGAGTTTCAAGTTCGACTTGGCGGCGTCTAGTTCCGACTCGGCGACGGCCAGGGCGGTTTCGTAATCGGTCGGGTCGATTTCAACCAGCACGTCACCTTTCGAGAAGTATGCCCCCACCTCGAACGATGGGCTGATCTGCGCCACAGTTCCCGAGACCTGCGCGGTCAGGGTCACCTGGTTGTGGGCCTGCACAACCGCGTGCGTGTGAACCACGACGGGGTAGTCGGTGGTGTGCATCTCTTCGACGCGCGTCCGCAGCAAGACCTTCTTCGGTTCTTGTCGCGGTGGCTGCTCGACCTTCGCCGAAAGGACCTGAAAACCGACGACACCAGCCGCCAGAATCACGCACGGAATCGCCAGCCGCAGCAGCAGTCCTAGAAGGGAAAAAGATTTGTGTGAGGACGTTGTCATATATCAAGAACCAGGTTGGATCGCTATCAGCAGGAAATCGTCTGCAGGAGGGGGAGCCGTCAGTCAGGCAGCGCCCCCAAAAAAGTATGATTCATCGGGGCGGAAGGTGGGCATTAAATCTGGGGAAGTCGGGTAGGTGTTCTTCGCTCGGAAAGCTTGATTTCCCCTGCGCTTGGGCCAGCGGTTGCCCACAGCAAGTGCCAGCGGCGACTCTACCGGTCGTTCGGGTCGTATCGAGTGTACGGAGCCAGCGGGCAGAGTCGCGTTAAGCTGTTCCGGCAGACCGGGATTGATTGTACCACTCGCACCGGATCCTCCGATGGCTTGGCAAGTGCGGTCTGTTCCAGTGTTGATGGTTTTCCGAGAAATATGATGCGAAGAGTTCGAAGCCAATCCGCAAGCCGCTTCCACCTTTGGGGGTTGTCGCTGGCTATTGCGTCGATGGGATTCGCCGCCTCGGGATGCACCACGAGTCCGCGACAATGGATCGCCAACGGATTCAAGGTGGGTCCCAACTACTGCACGCCGGTCGCCGATGTCGCCCCTGACTGGATCGATGCCAACGACAAACGAGTGATCAGCGACCCGGTCGACGCCACCGCCTGGTGGGCGACGTCGTTCAACGACCCGGTGCTGAACCAACTGGTGACCGAGGCCTATTCGCAGAACCTGACCGTGCAGCAGGCAGTCGCTCGTATCATGCAGGCCCGCGCCCTGCGTCAGATCGCGGTCGGCAATGTCTTTCCGCAGCAACAAGCGGTGGGTGCCGACTACTCGCATAACCTGACGACGGGAAGTGGTTTCGACCGGCACTTCAGTTCGTGGCGAGGGCAGTTCAGCCTGGCGTGGGAAATCGACTTCTGGGGGCGTTATCGCCGCGCGGTCGAAGCGGCCGACGCCGACCTCGACGCCGAGATGTACAACTATGGCGATGTGGTCGTGACGCTGGTGGCCGATGTGGCTTCGAACTACATCGATATCCGCACGCTGCAAACGCGGTTGGAATTGGTCAAGTTGAATGTTGAGAACCAACGCAAAACCTACGAGCTAACTGAAATTCGTTTCCGCAATGGCGAGTCGAGCGAAGTCGACGTCCAGCAGGCCAAGTCGAGCCTCGTGCAAACCGAGGCCTTGGTGCCCCAAGTTGAAATCACGTTGCGGCAAACGCAAAACCAACTGTGCGTCTTGCTGGGCCGGCCCCCGGAAGACATCGACGCGATGCTCGGCGTCGGTACCATCCCGGATGTCGCCCCGGAAATTGTTCTGGGCATACCTGCCACCACGCTGCTGCAGCGTCCGGACGTTCGACGTGCCGAACGTGACCTGGCCGCACAAAGCGCGTTGATTGGTGTCGCCGAATCGGAACTCTATCCACACATTACTCTGTCAGGAACGGTCGGCCGCAGCGCGAACCAGTTCAAGGACTTGTTCCGCGCTGGGTCGGGTTTCGGATCGGTCGGGCCTTCGGTCGACTGGAACATCTTGAACTATGGCCGCATCAGCGGACGCATCGAGTTCGAGGATGCTCGTTTCCAGGAACTGCTGGCCATCTATCGCCAGTCGGTGCTCGATGCCAACCTGGAAGCCGAAAACGCGATCGTTCAATTCCTCAAATCGCAGGAACAACTTCGTCTGCAGTTGGAAGCCGCCGAGGCCGCCGACGAGACCAACCGGTTGATCACCTTGCAATTCGAGGAAGGGGAGGAAATCGACTTCAACCGAGTCTTTAGTGTTCAAAACACCAAAACCCAGCAAGAAGTTGCGGCCGCCCAGGCAAAAGGTACCGTCGCCCAAGGGGTGGTCTCGATCTATCGAGCCCTGGGTGGAGGCTGGCCGTCGCCTTACTTGACGCAGCCTTATCCTTATGTGCCAGAGCCTGTTGACCCGCCGGCAGTACCGGAACCAGTCGACGCGCCGCAGCCCAATGAGCCGCTGCCGATGATTGATGCTGTACTGGAGCAACCGGTCGATAACGGAACCGATAACTAACGGCCTCGCTACGACTTCCGTCGCGTCGGCAGTTGCCGGCGCGTCCTCATTCGGTTCATCCTCACACGAACTTCTGGCCGGTTCAAGCCTTCTCATTACCCGACGTGCCCCCAAATAAAGGGAATTCCGGGCAAGCCTTTGAAAGCAATCCGCATTCCGCCTCGAAGAGGGCGATCCGTTTTCGCCTTAGGGCCAATAACGGGGAAAAAGAATATTCCAAGCGATTTCGCGCTCCCCCCCAACTGCACGGTCGGCACGCCACGAAAAGGACCTCACATCGAAGCCCTTCAATGCGTTGAACCGAAACGGCCAACGCTGCCCCAAGAATGCATGAAGGCGATCGCAGTCCAGTGGGGGCTACGATCGCCTCGGGAGTGTATCGCGCGAAAGGGCTTTTCGAGTGAATGAAGCTTGCGATTCTGCGCCGGGTTAGTCGACCAGGTCGAGCGTCAGTTCGTGCGGACCTTCTTCGGTCACTTCGGCCGTCAGGCCCGACTTGATGAAGTCGGAGTACTTGGCCGGAACGTGGAAGATCGCTTCGCTCCGCAGGATACGGTTGCCAGTCGGATCGTTGGGGTCGCTTTCCGAGATCAACTCGCTTTTGTCGACCGCCACTTTATAACTGCCGGCGAACACGCCGTCGCCAGCTTCCAGCGTTCCCATGTTGGCAACGCCGTTGCTGTCGGTCAGACCGTTGGCGTAGGTCCCTCCGTCACTGACGAAGATCACCACCGCTTCTGAAATCGGAGCCCCGTTGTAGTTCACGGTGACTTGAAAGGGAATCTTGCCTGGTTCCAGCGATCGGCCACAGCCCACCAACGAAACCAACAGCAGCACCGCCATCCCCACACACGTATGTCGCATCATGGAATTCTCCTTGCCAGATTGCCATGGCAGAAAAACGACCGGCCAGCAGGCGCCGACCGGTCGAGGGTAGGGGGAAGGCTTAGTTGTTGTAACTCACCGCTTCGCCGGCCGACTTGGTGCTCATGGCACCCCACACGCCGTAAGGGCTGGCCGATCCGGTGTCGGGATAGCCGCGATAGCCGGAACCCTGGTTGCCGGTATCGACCGTTTCAGAAATGAACCGCACCGAGCCATCCATCAGGCCAACATTGACGCCGCCTGGGTGATAACTGGTAGGCGACAGCAGGTACTGGCTGCCACCATGGCTGGTTCCGTCCGAGATCAACACCGAGTTCGGAGGTGTGGCGGCCATCACCGCGGTGAAGAGGATCGCCCCATCCCATGCTCGGAAGCCACGTAGAGGCTGGCTGCTGAAGACACCGACCGTCGAGATGTATTCCTTGGTCTGCTTATTCAGCAGCGGCGTTAAAGCGACTGGGTACCAGCTGGTCGAACCAGGCTTGGTCACCACCGCGCCGTAGCTGCGATTGCTTTGCGGACGAACCCCTTCCGAGATCCCCATCGTGTTGCTGGTGCCGTCGGTGATCGACGACATCTTCGACCAGGCATCGTTCAGGAACACGCCGGAGTTCATCGTGCCGGAGGTATAGGTACCCCCTGGGTACGAGCGGTAAGGACGATCGCCGACGAAGAAGTAATAGTCGGCGATCCCTGCGGTCTGAGTCGGAGCTTCTGGCGACTGTTCTGGACCGGCATTGCTGGGGCACAAGTACGAGCTGACGGTGCTTTGCCAGACAGCGTCGCTGGAATCGTACGGACCGACCGCGGAAGCCATCCCCTTGTCGTACAGCGCGGACTGTTCCATGAACGGAAGCAGCGCGAAGCGGGCATTTAAACGATTGTTACCTGCGTAGGAAGAGGCCCCTTGAGGGTTCCCGGCACGCAGCGCGGGAAACGCGTTGTGGGTGTCGTGATAGTTGTGCAGTGCGATACCCAACTGCTTTTGATGGTTGGTGCATTGCATCCGGCGAGCTGCTTCCCGTGCTTGTTGCACGGCGGGCAGCAGCAAGGCGATCAACACCCCGATGATGGCAATCACCACAAGTAACTCAACCAGTGTGAAACCGGTTCGGCTTGAGATTCTCATAAGTTGACCCTGCGAAGCGATGAGATATAGAAGAGGTATGGCTGCAGGATTCTAAAGATTTGTTCAAATCGATGTCAATAATTTATCAACCCACTATTCCGGGGTAATGTGGGAAGATCTTCTATTGGCTTGCGTCGAACAGAAAGCCTGAATCTTTTGTTTGGCGCGATTAACGGGTGGGAGGTCGCCACTACCCCCGAAAGCCTGGAGCCGAATCGGAGTTATTTTTCACTCGAATTGATATATTTTCCACACGCCAAATCATTGGGTTTGCGGGAAGCGTGCTTTGGGTCAGGTTCGGGCGCATGGCGGACTCGCTGAGACTTCGCTGCCCCTGGTGCGCTCTCGCCTCCGTTCGGCCAGTTTTGTTGGTCAACAATCCGTTATTCTACCAGGCCCTAGCCCGAGACTGCGCATCCTCTGCTGGCTCTGCATTCTGCGTGTTCTACTTAAATCCCAAAGGGGCAGTTTGCTGTTTAAGGGAACTGAAATTTGCCTAATCAAGGTCGCCGTCAGAGTAGAGCAAGAAAACACAGCAAAAATGAGTAATACCTTGTTTTTTGATGTTTTCATCCCATAAGAGAGGGGCTATGAAAAGGGAATCCGAATAATCCCCCTCTTAAATCATGCCTTTCAGAGAACCCCACCTCATGTCGAAAACACGCGGATTTACGCTCGTCGAGCTGTTGGTTGTGATCGCGATTATTGGCGTCTTGATTGCCTTGCTGTTGCCAGCCGTGCAACAGGCCCGCGAGGCAGCTCGCCGGATGCAGTGCAACAACCAGTTGAAGCAGTTGGGTCTGGCCCTGCACAACTATCACGACACCTTTGGTTCGCTCGTCTATCGCAAAGGGGGCACCGAGAGCCCGTCCGGCACGACCGATTACAACCTCTCGAATTTCGGACGACGCAGCGGATTTGTTTCGTTGTTGCCGTTCTTTGAACAGAACGCGCTGTGGGAACAAATCAAGTCAGGCGGTACCAATCTGTCGAACACCGGCGATCACCGTAACCCGGAAGGTCCTTCCGGCTGGCAGGCGGGCTGGGCTGGCTGGCGGAACGCTCCTGACATGCTCGTATGTCCTTCCGATGCCGGCGTTCCTGACAACAACGGTCCTTACAACAGCTATGGCTTTGTGATCGGCGACCGGATGGATGGTGCCACCAACGACATGAACCCACGCGGGATCTTCGGTCGGGTACGCACGACCCGCTTCGCCGAAATCACCGACGGTACCAGCAACACGCTGATGATGAGCGAACGCCTTTGCGAAGCCGCCACGCCACGTCCTTCCGCAGGGCATACGGCCGGCAACGACGAGATCCAGTACAAGCTGGCCGTTGCCGTCGGTGTCTCCGGCACGAAGGCTTCACCCAATGTTTGTTACACGGCGGTCAGTGGTCGCTACTACACTTCGGGCACCCTCGTCCAAGGACGCTGGGGTGTGGCGTGGACTGATGCCCAGCCGATGTATGTCGGCCTGACCACCATCCTGCCACCAAACGCTCCGGCATGCACCGACGACACGGGTAACAACGGCGATCGCAACGACGTCTGCATTCCGCCCAACAGCGAACACCCAGGCGGTGTGAACGCGTTGTACGCCGATGGTTCGGTTCACTTCATTACCGAAACGATCGACACCGGCAACCTGAGCGTCTCACAGCCTGCCAGCGGTCCTAGCAACTACGGCGTCTGGGGTGCCCTCGGCTCGAAGTCGGGCGGCGAACCCTTGAGCGCTCCTTAGTTCGCTCGGCTTGTCCTTGCGGACGAATTACCTTCCCACCTTGGCCTGGCCGGCCGATCGATCGCCGGCCAGCTTGCCGCACGGTTCACTTTCGCCCCGGCGTAGGCCGGTGGCATCTTCCTTGCCAACACCTTCCTTCCGACCTTGATTAGGTTCCTTCCTGATGAACGTTCTTGAATCTCGCCTCGCGCGTGTTGCGTTTTGCTTTGTCGCCAGCTTGCCACTCTGGTCGGGCTGCAGCTTTGGCCCCGCCGGTCCTGGCACGGTGCCGGTCTCGGGCAAGGTGACCTACGATGGCAAACCGGTCGAAGCGGCGATCGTGCAGTTCAAGCCCAACGGTGGCGAAAAGGCCGAAGGGGCAGTGGGTCGAACCAATGCCGAAGGGCAGTTCGAGATGACAACCCGCGAGTTCTCCGGCGTCATGCCAGGCAAGTACCAGGTCACCGTCTTCAAGTACGAATCGACCAAACCTGCCGCTAAGCCGCCAGCCGCCAGCGAGAACGAAGAAGAGGCATACACGCCGCCGAACGACAACGCCCGACCAGCCCCAGGTCCGAAGAACTTGCTTCCGGCCAAGTATGCTCAGCCTGACAAATCAGGTCTGACGGCCGAAGTCACTGTGGGAGGCGCGAACGAGTTCCTCCTGGAACTGGTCGACTAACCACACCGTATCGCAAAGAAGGGCCCAACGAAAATCGCGTGCGTTGGGCTCGCGATACGCGGGTGACGACTCACCTCGAGAGAATCACTTCCCGGCGCCGCGTCTTATTGGTCGTCGGGGCGCGAAACGGCTTCGACCTGGGTCCAGAAGTCGGTTCCCATTTCGCTCGAGATCGCCGAAAGCAGCCGCCGCATCTGGTGCATCTTCGCTTCCAGCAAGCCTTCCTTTTCAGCTCGGCGAGCCATGTACCGCGGGTGCAGCAGCATGTGGGCGAAGGTTTCGGCTTTGTCTTCTTCCACGCCAGTCGTCGCGTACTTGGAAACGAACCCCGGCACGGCGTCGGTCAGCAGCGACATCGTGTCATCGCCTTGGGCATTCTTGCCGCCGCTTCCATAACGGAAGCCTTCCGGTAGCAGGCCCGACCAGGCATCGTCGGCGTACAGCTTGCCGTCGTCGTGGACATCGACCATGTGAAACAGTTCGTGATGGATCACCAACTGCTTGTAGCTGGCCAGCTTGCCCGGCACGACGTCGTAATAGAGTGTGTTGTTTTCCCAACTGGGTATCGCACTGCGTTTCTGCCCGGCGAATTTCAGTCCGTTGCACAGCACGACGTGCTGAATCTTCGCCTTGCGGAGAAACTCGGAGGGATAGAGCATGATCTCCGGGAGGAACAGCTTGAGGTAATCGTCCCGCTCTTTTTCAGAGACCGCTTCGCCGGTGATCGCCCCGTACGAGCAATCGACCTGAAACGTGTCGTTGGCCACCTTCAGCGTGAAGGGGACTTTGCCATCCAGCTCGGCCGGGAAGAGGGGTTCGAGGAAAACAACCTCTTCCGCAGCGGCCGGAAATGAAAAAAGACTTGCCGCGATCATCACCATCCACCACGTCAGACCTTGCTGGCCCCAGCCCGGATTGCGCTTGCGATCCATCAAAGCGTCGGCGTGGTTGGTGACTTTCAAACGGACAAGTCCTTCGGTTTTCTTGGGTGTTGAACTCCGACCCGCAGGCAGCGTTGTAGGTCTTTGTCCGACAGTCCCGTTTAAGAGGCAGCAGCCTGAATTCAAAGCTCATCTCCGAGCGATGAATGAAGGCTTATCGACTGGAAGGTCGGCCAGATGGTTTAGGAGGCACCTGGCTTGGCGTGGCAGCTGGCGGGGCCAGCATCTGAGGGCCACTTCCTGCGGCGTCACCGCTACCGGTGCTGGAGGTCGAATGTGGCGTCGAGGCAGAGCCAGAGCATCCGATACCGCCGAGCAGCAGTACAGTCATCAACATCGAGACAGCAATTCGAATCATTTTATAGTCAAGGTCTAAAGGTAGTCAGTTTAAAGGGCACAAAGGCCGGGAGGACGATAGAGACGACGGCCTCCCGACCTTCGTACTTTCAACAACGCCGGAAGAAATCTCGCACGCCTCGTTGGATCGGCGCGACGTGCGAGGGTTTCAGGCTTGCTTAATAATCGCCAATCACGCGGCCATCGGCACATGCCGACAGGTAGACGTAGGTGCTGAAGTCGATCGTCAGCGGAATGAACTGAACCGAACCGTCAGCCATTGCGAACTGAACGCCACCTGGGTGTTCCGAGGTGTTGTGGTACCACGAAGCTTCGCGTGGCCCCTTCAGACCCCAGCCGGTTGGCAGTGGGCCGGCACCGAGCCAGAAGTAGTTGTTGCCGTCGCCGCCGGTCGCTTCACCGTACAGGAACGTATTGCTCGAACCGTCGGTCACGTCACGCAGACCAACTTTGGTCCAGCTTCCGAAGATACCAGCGTAACGGCTCTGCTGGTTTTCCAGACGACCCAGGTAGCCGCCCGTTGGCAGGTAGCTGGTGAACTGGTAGTCGCCGTTGCCGGTCACATAACCCGAGAAGCCATAGCCCGAACCGGTCGACGAACACTTGGCACCTTCACCACCACCATCTTCGCAGTTGGCTTGCAGGTTCAAGAAGGACGAGTCGCCGCGGAAGGTATCCGAAGGGCAGGTGAATGCGTTGACCTTGATCTTCGCGGCAGCATTGGTGCCGGGATCGTAGTTGTAGTACCAGTGGTACATCCAGTCGCCGTCGTTGCCGTAGCACCACGAGGCCGTACCCTTGGCACCAGCGCGACGCTGTTCCATGGACTTCCAAGAATCCATCTGGTTGTAGAGAGCGTCTTGCTCAACGTAAGGCAACAACAGACCGAGCGAGCTCACACCGCTGTTGTACGTGAACGAGTTTCCATTGCCACAGTTGGCATCAGCCGAAATATCACCGGCTTGGAATGAACCGAACGTGTCGTGGAACGTAAGCGAAGCCAAGGCGAGCTGCTTGAGGTTGTTCCGGCACTCGGTTCGACGAGCTGCTTCACGAGCCTGTTGTACCGCGGGCAAGAGAAGAGCGATCAACACGCCAATAATGGCGATCACCACCAGAAGTTCGACCAGCGTAAAGGCAGATCGGCGCACACCGGCAGTAGGTCCTGATTGAGGCAAAATCATGACATCATCCTAACAAATAGAGAGAAAAAGATAACGAGTCGGAATGATGGGGCGAATTGCAGATGGGTGTGCCCGCCACCCAACGATTTGGTCGCTGCCTGGGGGCGGACTCCACAAAGTGTTTAACTAGTTTGTGCTTGTTTTATGAAAATGTCGTGGCGATTTTTGTTATCCACGATGCGGAATTTGTACAATTGGGGCCTCGTCGATTTTCTCTCCCCAATGTTGCCCCTCTTTCCTCGAAGCGCTTCGTCGCCTTGCCTCTGATCTCAGCACGCTGCTGACCAATAAGCTTCCAGTCGGGCAATTTTATTTCGGGCGAGCTGCCTGAAAACACGGCAATTCCGCTGATTTCGCAAGCAATCACGGTCGAACTTAGATTCTTCGATGCGTTTTGAAGTGGATATCCGCAAGAAATTTTGGCTCGCGTTTTGCTGTGACTAGGATGAAGTCACCTCGCTGCGAACCCAACTTTTATCCCCACTTTTGGCGTACCGCTTAGCGGAAATACGGACCAGAAGTGCGGAATTCATACAATTTGTCCTAGCGCTCTTTTGCGCATTCGATAATTCCCTTATCAAATCACGCATGCGAACCTTCAAGCCTCACGGGCTGAAATCTCGTGAACTTATATTCCAGAAGCTCCCTGGGATCGCCGAAGCGGAAAAGCTCTTCGACGCGCTCGATGACGTGCTTTTCTGCGTCAAGGATCGCAATCTCCAATACATCGGCGCGAACGACGCATTTATCCGTTCGGCCGGCGTTCGATCGCGATCCGAGCTGCTCGGCAGGTCAGCATTTGATCTCTTTCCCCAGGAATTAGCGGCATGCTACGAGCAGCAGGACGAAGAGATCCTGGCCAACGGCAACGGGCTGAGCGACCGCTTAGAGATGGTTACCCGCCGCGACGGCGACATCGGCTGGTTCGTTTCGCAGAAGACCTTGGTGTGCGATAACAACGGCGAATTCCTCGCGATCTGCGGCATCTCGCGCGACCTGTCCCTCACAGCATCGGCCCCGAAAGAGAAGAAGCTCGACGCGATCGCCGAGACGATTTCGCTGCTGCACGAGAACTATGCCCAACCTTTACGGGTGATGGAACTCGCCAACAAGGCGGGGCTGTCGGCAAGCCAGTTTGCCCGTCGCGTTCGCGTGATGACGGGACTCACACCGCGGCAGATTTTGACGAAGGCCCGAGTCGAAGCCGCAGCGGTCGCCTTACGTGATACGAATGACGCCCTTGGCGTGATCGCTTCGAATTGTGGCTTCTACGACCAGGCCTCGCTGACACGGCATTTCAAAGCGGCGACCGGCACCACGCCGGCCCAATACCGCACGACCTATCGGCATTCGAGCCGTCAACGCCACTAACCTGCCGCAAGGTTCCCCTGACCGTTGACGTTTGTCAGGGGAACGTTCTTCCGGGCGGTTACTCTTTCGGCAACTCGATGCCGGCCTGCTTGGCCGCTTCGGTATCGATCTTCGCGATCGCTTCGCTCAGGTACCGCTTCCGATAGTCGGTCACACTTTCATAGAGCGTCAGCAACCGAGGCAGCGCGACCTTGGCGGGCGGGCCAATCTTGCCGAGCGTTTCGATCGCGGCCGCTTGCGTCTGCTCGCTTTCATTCAGCAGCGCAACCAATCTCGGTACGAGGTCGACGATCTGCTCGGGATAGTTCCCCAGGCCAGTGATCGCCGCGCGCTGTACGTCGGCGCTCGGATCATCGAGCTTCCCATTGAGCGCGGTTAAAAGCTGCTCATTGGCCTCTTTCTGGGTGGAAAGCGCACCGATTGCCGCGACGCGCTGTTCGTCAATCTTTGAATCGAGTAGCTTCATCAGCGGTGGCGTGAACGCTGGATCGTAGTGGTCCATCGAACGAATCGTTCTTTCAGCCGCCAATTGCCACTCTGGGTCCTCTGTGGCCAGCGCATCTACTACGATCGGGGAGAGCTTGAACCGCTCTTCGATGACGTAAGCCTCGGAAAGTGCTTCATATTTAAGCACGGGATCATCCAGACGGCGTTGAAACTCAGCGACAAGTGCGTCGGTTGGGGCTTCGATCTTGATAATCGTCTGGGCGATTTCGAGCAGCGATTCCGTTTGCGGCAACCGCGCATCGATTTTTGGCCCGGCACTTTTCGCAGCGGGTCCAATCTGCCGCAACGCTTCCATCGTATCGTAGTCCAGTTCCAGATCTTCGAACGCTGCGACGATGTCGTCGACCGCCGGTTCCGCGGCCGGACCGATCGCGTGCAACATGCCCATGGCCATCGCCGCCTCATCGGTCTTCGACTGCAACACCTCTTGCAGCCGAGGCAAAACCGGCGCGGCATGTTCTTTCATTTCTGCCAGGACCCGCGAAAGACGCCAGTCCCAGTTCTCAGGCGGCTGCTTCAGCATCGCTTGCAGCGGAGGAAGCAGTTCCGGAGCATCTGGCTTCAGCACGGCCAACAAGAAGAGCGATTCGCGTTTCACCGCTTCGTCCGGCGATTGAAGTCCCTTCGTCAGGGCCGGCACAAGCTCTTGCGAGAACGGTTCGTCCTTCCGAGCCTGGTGGGTGATGCCGGTCATGTACGAATTGATCAGGCGAGCTTTCACCGTGGCGTCTTCTTCGGTGTCGATCCGCTTGGCCAGTTCGGTCAGCTGAGCCGCGTTGAAGTGCCGCGCGATCGGCCTTCGCGAATAGTCGTCTTCCATCTTCGCCAGCGTGTCGATCAACACGACCGTCAGCTCCTGGGAATCGTTATCCGATTCCGCCAACCGGCGGCCTACCTGGGATTGGGTTTGCTCCGGCAGGTCCGGCAATTGCTTGATCAATCCCGGGACGATGACGTCGGCTTCCTGTTTCCGCAGCAACATGCTTTCGACCAGCACGTCGGTGAAGTCGTACTGTTCGAGGTACAAACCTGCCAACAGCTTCGGTGCCAGCTCGATATCGGCGGCGTCCCCCAAGGCCAACAGCATGGCTGCCGTCGTCGCGATCGACAGGTCGTCGCTTTCCAGCAGCGGTTTCAGCGCCGCTTGCACGGCGGGGTCGAGTGGTTCGACTTCCTGGCCACCGTAGCGGTTCTGAATGTTCGCGGTCAGCGCGGCCAGACGCAGTTCATCGGACAGCTCTGACGCGCGGATCCCTTCGACCAGCTTCTCGACCCCGGTTGGGCCTGCCAGGAAGAGGCACTTGCCGATAGCGCGAATGTTCTCGCGGCGCTGGTATCGGCCGACCTCGTCGTCGGAGGTTCCGAGCTGCGAGGCGAGCGTTTCTATCGCTTTCGGGCTGAAGACGAAGTCTTTCAGTCTGGCACTCACGATATGAGCCGCCGGAACGACGGTCGCTTCCTCTTCCAGCATCACGGCCAACGCCTCGCGTGTGGCAGGGCTTTCCAGGCTGCTTCGCTCCAGCGCCTGACGGGCCGCGCCGGCAATCTCGGGGCTGCCGGTGTTCATCACCATCAGCATGGCGGCTTCGACCTTCGCCTGAGTTTCGGGCGAGATCATTTCGTAGTACGGCATCTGGTAAATCGCGTTCAACTGAGCCGGGCCTTCTTCGCTGGCCGCTTGCACCAAGATGTCCATCACCTTGTCGCTTCGGTCGCCAAGCTGGCTCAGGGCGATCGCACTCCAGGTTCGCTGCACGGCGTCTTCCGATGCCAGGGCGTCGTACAGTTTCTGGAAGCGATCGGTGTACTGCGGAGGCACGGTCGAGTCGAGCCAGCCCATCGCATTGCTACGCTGATGGTCTTCGATATCGGCCGACAGCAGATAGTCGATGGCCTGAGGCGTGACCGCGCGACGCAGCATCCACAGTTGCTGGTTCTGGCGACCACTCTGATCGTTCATCGCGGCGATGAAGGCGAGGCCCAGGATCTTTTCAGAACGATCTCCCAGAGCAAACAACTGCTGGGCCGCCTTGGCGCGGACCGATTCGTCGTCGTCGTCGAGCAAAGTCTGGCTGATCTCGCGCTTCTGATCGTCCGAGATGTCAATCTTGTCCAGCAGGGCAAGCGAGTTCGCTTTCACCTTCGGGCTTTCGCTTTGTAGGCCTTGCTGCAGCACGGCCGGCGCGTTCTCGCCCAGGTTCGTCAGGAACGTCTCAACCGCTTCGTCGTCGTCCAGATCGAGCAGCCCCAGGCCCAGTTCCACCACGGCTGGGTTGGCGGGGTCAATTTTCGCCAGCGCGGCAACCGCCGTGTCGGGGATGCCGTAGGCGTCGTTCTCTTGGGCGGTCTTGATCAACTGCGGTACGGTCGACTTCGCTTCGGCCCCCATCGCTCCGAGCGCGATGATCGCGTTTTCGACGTCGCTATCATCTGTGCTCGACAGCAGTGGCGTGATCGCCGGGATCGCATCTTTGGCGGCGGGGCCCAGCTTGGCAATCGTGTCGAGAACGACATTGCGGTTGTCGATGTCTTCCAGCAGCTTAGGGACAAGCTTGACGAACTCCGGACCGCCAGCCTCGATCGCGCCCAGGGCTTGGATCGGGGCGGAAGGGTAATCCCACGTCTTGATACATTCGATAAGCTGCGGAACCGCCTCCTTCGCCGCCGGGCCGAAGGCAACCAGCGCGTCGACCGAATCGGTTTTCAGGTCATAATCTTCCGACTGCAAGTAACTGGCCACCAGCGGCGTGAGCGAAGCGGCTTTCGGGCCGAGCTTGACCAGCGTCGGGATCCAGCGGGCTCGCTTCTGATCGGAAGGTGCTTCTTCCAGTTGCTTCTTGATCGCGGCGACCAGGTCGTCGGCCGGCAAATCGAACTTGGCGATCAGCGCGGCGTTCTGCTCCATGACTAGGGCATAGAAATAGCTTTCAGGATTGACCTCGGCCATCACCTTCTTGGCGAACGGCTCGATCAAGTCGCGCTGGGTGCCGATCGCGGCCAGCGTTTCAAGCTGTACGGTGCGGATGCTCTCGGTATCGTCGAACACCATCGGATCGAGTTCAACGTTGATGATCGCCGGCACCAGGCTGCTGGCGTCGTCTTCGTAGACGCGGACTTGTCGCAAGATCGTTTCCAGCAGCTTCGGATTGCCATTCTCGATCAAGGCTTGAAACTTGGAGAGGGCTTCCGGTTTGCGAACGCTGCATAGCATGTCGATCGCTTCGCGGTAGGTCACCACCGGACCGTCGGTCGAGACCGCCTCCAGATAGACGTCGTAATCAGGGTTCGCCCCGCGTACCCGCATCAGCAGATCGATCGCGGCAACATAAAGGTGCGGCTCGTCTTTCTCCTGCGCCACCTTGCGGGCCAGTTCGGCCAGTTGCTCGCCGTCGTCCCCATCGAGATTCAGGTCGAGTCCGTCGGCCAGGCTTTCCAATCCGATCAACGCGCTGATGCGGCGACGCACCGGCAGTTCCGGATCGACCGCCATCTTCTTCAGCATCGGAAAGAAGGTCGGGCCACCGTCTCCGAAGATGCCATAATAGCTGCCGTCACGCTCTTCCACATCTTTCAGCAGCAAACTCAAGCGAATCTCGTCCGCACCATCACAGTTCGCGAGGGCATCCTTCGCTTTATTTTTGCTGTAGCCAGGCTCTTCGTTCTCGGCCGCACTGACTAGGGCGTCTAACAGCTCGGGCGGAAGTGGTTTCATGTTGGGCAGGTTTTCGTAGACTTCGGCCCGAACGAAGTTGTCTTTATCTTTCATGAGCGTCAACAACGCCTGCGTCACCTCTTCGGTCGGTGGCTGAATGCTGCAGAGCCCTGGCACGGCGTACTTCTTGGCCGAGTTGCTTTCCGACTTGGTCGCTTCGATCAACGCGTTGACGACCCAAGGGCTTTTCGCCGGCAGTTCCGACAAACCACGAATGGCCCGGTCCGAGAACCAACTATCTTTGTGCCTGGTCGCTTCGAGCAGCGGCTTCTCTTCCCCCAGCTTGCCGAGCGCGATCGCAGCCGCCTCGCTGCGGCCGTAGCTGGTGACGGCGATCTGGCTGAGCTGTTTGGTCGCTTGCCGTCCATAATCCCCCATCTCGCTAATGGTCTCGATCACGAGGTCCCCGTGGATGAAGTCGTCGTCTTCGAGAAGCTGCATCAACATCGGCATCGTCGCCGAGGCATCGGGGCCCGAAGACTTGATAATGGTCAGGGCCCGCCGCGAGTGATCGCTCTGGAGAAACGGCACCACTTCCCCCATTGCCGAGCTGATATCCAATTGCCGCTCTTCGCTGGTCTGCACATCCCACAACAATTCGAGCGACGCACCGCGGACGAGGTCGCTTGGATCTTGCGTGCCGGTCCGCAGCAACGAGACAATCTCCGCGTCGCGACCCTTCACCCAGCGCACCATGTGCCACAGCGCATCTTTACGCGACTCGGCGTGCGGGTAGGTGAGGAAAATCTCTTTCAGCTTATCGAAGTCAGGCTCGTCGTATTCTTCGAGCGTCCGCTGAACTTCTTCACTGACCGATTGGTCGGCTGGCATCTCTTCGCCTGAGAAAGCCGCGGCGATCGGTGGGGCGTCGGCCACCTTCAGCACGAAGGGGACCTTGCCGTCCCCGTTGGTTTCGGTGGGCGGCTGTTCGGCCTCCATCGCTTCGGTACCGCTCGGGTCGGCTGGCTCGGTCGTCGATGGCTCCTTCATCGACGATTCGGCATCGTCTTCCGAGGCTTCCACCTTGGCGTCGCCGTCCTTGATCGAGGCCTGCCGGATCGGCTCGTTCAAGGTCCCTCGGCTGTCGTTCTGCTGCTGCAGATCTTCGGCCCGTTCGGTCCAAACACCGCTGGGTCGATCTTTGGGTGGATCACTATCATTACTCGCGATATCGTTCTGACTTGAACAACCAACCAGCAGTACCAACCAACCGAAGCGAACCAGAGTAGATCGATCCATCACGAGACCTCAAAAGCGGAGCAGGGGAGAAGTTTCGAGGCCAACCCGCTGGCTAAAGTTGGGCCCCCCAAAAAAGGAAGTGTGCATTGTTCCTGATTTTGCAGGGGCCTGCAAACACCTGGCCTCATTTTACCAACGAAACGGCCTGAAGGTCGAACGTCAGGAAAGCGTCGTTATTCTGGCGTTCGTGGTGGAAATGGGGTACAGTCACCTCCGCCTAGCCCCCGGCAACCCCCTCTACCAAATGCCAGGATGGGAAACCTAGTCGAAATGAATTCGAGCAAAGCAACATGGCACCCCAACTGACACCAGCCCGAACCAAAGAACCACGCGAAGCGATTCCTCCGGAAGCTTACTCGCACAATGCTCCCACGTGGTTACGGCATACGGCGGCCACTTTTTGGTTGGGGTTTGTGTTGTTTCTGCTTCCGCTCGCGCTGGGCCTGTTTGAAGACCCACACGCGCTGATTCCCTGGGGCGGACTGCTCATCGTTTTGCTGGCAATCGGGCTGGCGGTTTGCGCCGCGGACCTGTTTCGCTTGGGGGTTCGTCTGATGGGACTGGCCGCGCTGCTTTGTTCAACGCCGACCTTACTGACGAAATTCGAGAACTCGCATCTACTCGTTGGCACCGTGCTGCTGATGGTGGCGACGTTCGGGCTGACCTATGGTGTGCGGACGCTGCTGTCGTTGGCCGGCTTTACCGATCACTTGCCGAAACAGCTCTCGATTCAAACGTTGCTGTTGACCACCGCCGGTTTCGCGGTGCTGGCCGCCAGCGGAACCTATGTCTTTCAACAGGTCGGCCATGCCTTCGCCTTTCATCGCTTGCCCCAACTGATTCCGATCTCGCTGCTGGTGTTCGGGGTGTCGTGGCAATCGGCCAGCAGTTCGGTCATGCTCTTCGCCAAAGGTTCGTTGAAGGAAGCCTTGCTGATCAGCCTGACATTGTCGGTGACCGGGTCGTGGCTGTTGATGCTGGGCATCCTGCTGGAAGATGCCGACTTCCATCTGATCACCATGATGCGCATGGCGTTTGATGAACACATGCTGCTTTCCGCCTTCCCATTTGCCATGGGCGCGACGACGTTCTATTGGGTCTTCATGCTGCTCACCCTCGGATCGTTCCGCACCCTGGCTCGCGCGATGTAGTTTGATTCGATGAATGGCATCGTCCCCGTCAACTTCTTAGAACGCTTTTCCATGTCCACCGACACCCAACCTGACGACTCGCTGGTTCGCCGCGCTGGGGCACGCCTTGAGCCTTCGTGGCTCCCAGTTGCGACCAGGGTAGTGGCGGGCGGCTGGTTGTTGGCGGTGTTCGTCGTGGTACCGATCGTCCGGCCAGAACTGTTTCACCCCTCGTATCTTCTGCTGCTTTGCACCATGGCGGCCTTGTTGGCGGTAGAGCGTCAGGGAAGGTTTTCACTCGGCGGGCGTTTGTTGTGCCTGGTTGGGGTGATGTTGGTGGCGCCGTGGGTGTTTCGCTGGCTGAACTCGTTGTACGAGAACCCACCGGTGCTGATCGACTCCGGGCGTCCCTACGCGTTCGAGATGACATGGGTCGCGACCTTTGCGTTCGCCTGCAGTTGGTTTCTGGCAGAGCTTCGTCGCCGGAACCAAAACCGCGAGGGGCACCGTTGGCAGATGTCGATGGCAAACTTGTTCTGGCTGACCGCGGCCATTGCAGGCTGGCTTGCCCTGATCATTCACTTCTATCACCAGGAAGGCTTTGCCGACGTGTTTCTGTCAGGGGGGGCGGTGATTTGGTTTCCTCTCTTTTATTTGTCGGTTGTCGCGATCACCGGCTTGCAGTTCGGTTTCGCCAGTGTCGTCTTGGAACCGTACGGTCGCCCGACAAAAACGCTGTTCGGTTCGGGACTGCTGCTGTTGGCTTCGCTCCCGTTGAATATCTTGAACGGCGTCCTTTTGGATTTGGATAGGGGAACCGCCGGAGGAAGCGTCCTGCAGTCGAACTTCGCGTTCTATTGGATCTGGGAGTCGATCCTCGTTCAAATTCAATGGTGGTCGGTGGCCGCAATCACCCTCGGTGCGCTCCACAACCTTTTCCTTCGTATCCAACGGGCAGAAACCGATGAGCCGTGAATCGCAAGACGAAACGTGTTCGGCGGAGGTCGCCCCTCTCGCCGAGCAAACCATCCCAACCGCGCTGACGCTCTACCAGACGGGCTACTACGTCGAGCGAAAAGAGCCGTACTATCAGTTTATTGCGCTGCCCGATGGTCAACACTGGTTTCTGATGCAGATCGGAACGCAAACGGCCTGGTGGCTGGCCGCTGTGCTGACCTTGGCTTCGCTCGGAACGATCGATCGCTGCTGTTCACGAAAGCCTAGGGATGTCACTTGATTTAGAAGCAGAAATGCCCGCCCAGCACAAAGCTTCGCCCGCCGAGGTACGGCCTCGGATCTGGGTGGTGCTGGTCGCGATAATCTGGCTGGCGTTTTTCGTGAGCCAATTGGTCCAGTTCGAGCTTTGGGGCGAACTGTGTTGGTACCTGATTGCCTGCGTCGTGGCCGTAATGCTGGGGGCGTTACCGAAAAGCGGTGGCTTCGTTCAGCGTCGCCTGGGCCTATTTGCCCTGATGTTGCTGATCATTCCAACCATCTTCAGCAAAATGGTGAAATTGAGCGTGCCTGACCGCGACTATCTTGTTCAGTCGATGACCTGGGCCGCGCTGGTTTCGTTTCTCAGTGCGTGGCTGCTGCATGCCGTGCGGCGCTGGTGGCGCGGCGAGCCAGCCTTCGGTCAGAAGATCTCGCTGGCGCATCTGTTTCTCGCGACTGCCTTGATTGCGGTGGCGCTGCTGTGGGGGAAATATATCGTCCAAGGCTTCGACCGAGGCTGGCAAGATTCGAGCCGCGATACGATTGTCGAGATGCTGGTTGGCATCGGGGTGGCGACGCTGTCGCTCAGTATCGCTTCGCTGGTGATCGACAGCCGACGAAAGTGGTGGCAGGCCATCCTTGGCTCAGGCCTGCTGCTGCTGTTGACGTCGCAGGGGATCTACTTGCTGCTGGCAGTGGGAGGTCCGCTGATATTCGATGAACCGGAGCTTTCAGGTCCGCAGTTTACGCTGCAGTCGTGGATCGATAACTCGGCGGCCGCCATGATCTTGTGGGCGTTGAGTGTCCCCACCATCCTGGCACTGCACACGCTTTATCGCCTCTGCGTGGGGAAACCGAAGCATGCCAACTGAACCTCTGCCCGACGAATTACCTCCCGCAGAATCGCAGCCGACAGAAGAGTGCCCCGATGAACTGGTTGGCTGCGGTCCGCCGTTCTTGGCGGCTGCCTGGTTGGCGATCTTGACAGTCAGCCTAAACAATACGCCCCACGTTATGCTTGCCGTAGGCGTTTTGACCATCGTTGTCTTTCTGGCGGCTTGGCCTCCGATGCATCGCTATTTTCAGCTTCGGCTTGTGGGGCTGGCCCTACTCGTGATTTCTCTTCCGCTCCTGGCCGCGTCACTACGATCCCGTTCGCCGTACCAGGGCCATCTCGAAATCCAATGGATGACGTGCACCACGATTCTTACCTTTGCCATGGTTTTGCTCGTGCAGCGCTACTGCAACTGGTGGCAGGGCGATCGGTTGTTCCCGGGTCACCTTTCGCTGTCCAAGCTCTTCCTGGTGGTTGCGTGGCTGGCGGCGTCGTTTGCCTGGGGGAACTATATCCTCACCGAGTTCCACCAGGCCTGGAGCGAAATATCGGCAGACACGATCGTTGTGATCTGGTGCTGGGCGATCCGCGTAAGCGTTGGCGTTTCGATCGCCTCGCTGATCCTGAACGATCGGACACCGCGCTGGAAGTTGACGCTCATCTCGTTGGTGACTTATATGGTCACGTCCCAGGTTCTGTTGCTACTCGAGCTGTTAATCATCTGGGTCATCACCGATCCGACGTTGCCATCGGCTGGTGCGCTTTACCAAGCCGGATGGATGCCTATGGCCCTGGTGCAGTTCGCGCTTTGGGGAAGCATCTTCTTGACGATTCTGTCGGTTCGGACCTTACTAGATTTTTTCCGTATCTGGCCCACGCATGTCTCACAACCTTGAACCGTCCGAACCTGAATCGGATCTCGCTGCGACACCGCTCGAAGAATTGGGCGAAGGTCCCGAGATGGAGCCGGCGCCACCTTCCGCGCTCCGGCCCACCGATGCCATGACCTCGCTCGGCTGCATGCTGGCGGCACTCCTGGCGACAGCGCCAGCAACGATTCTGATCTTTGGTTTCTTGATCAACTTGGGGCTGCTGATCGCGCTCGTCCTGTTTACCGTCGTCATGGCGACCAGCCAGTTGCGTGGAATGTCGCTAGGGGCCCGCACCATCATATGGTGCGTACCCGTTTGCGGGGCATGGCTCCTTTTGCACAGCAGCGGCGGCATAACGCCTAGAATGACTCTCCCGATATTGGTCTTCTTATTCGAAATCTACTTCGGCATGCAGATCTTGAAAACCTTGGTCTATTGGCGAGAGTCGCCCCAGAATTTCTCGTCACAGCTTTCGATCTTCGACATGCTGATGCTTGTCGCAGCGATCGCGATCATGATCGCCTTCCTTCGCTTCGTATGTCTGGAACTGACCGACTTCCACCTTGGGGACCCTTATAGCCAACGAAACAACCTCTACGTTAATCGCGAAGTGATCGAGCTGATTATTAATTCGCTGGCAATCGGTGCTCAAGTCGCTTTGGCCGCTTGGCCATTGGTCTCGCGAGAACCGATCGGCAAAGTCTGGATTTGTTCCGGCATTGCCAGCGTGATCTTTGCGATGGTGTTCGCGATAGCGCATGTTCTCTACCTTCTTAGTTGGGAACCGCAGCACGGTTTCAAATTGTTGCCGGTGGTAATCGTGGTGTTCTGCCTGACAATTGCGCTCGTAATCTTATGGTTTTTCGTCTTCTGGATCATGGTGCTCGTCCGCCAGGTTCTTCAACTGATCGGCGAAGTCCCTACTTCGTAGCAAGCCGGGGCGAGCGATCGACACTAGCGATCCCAAGGTTCCAGCGCGTCGAAGATTGCCTTCGACTGCGCCGCGTGCTCGGCGGCCCGGTCGGCCTGACCGAGCTGCGAATAGACTTCGGCCAGGTCGCGATGCGCTTCCCATTCCACGTCAGGCACCGCTTCGATCAGGGCCAACAGGTCGGCCTTGGCTTCTTCCCAGCGGTTGAGCTTCATCAGGTATTCGGCCCGCACCCGCCGCGCGATCCAGGCACTGGCCATTTCCGACTCGTCTCCTTCGATCGTCGCTTGCACTTCGTCCCAGCGTCCCATCCGCAGCCAGATGCGGTATCGCAAGAAGACCGCGCTGGTGATCTGTTGCGGCTCGACTTGTAACAGGCGTTCGACGTCGTCGAGTGCCTCTTGAAACTTGCCCAGCTCGAGGTAGCACTCGGCCCGGTCGAGCAGTTGCAGCGAGCGCGCCGTGGAATAGGCATCTTCCTGCATCACCACCAACAGCGAGCGTGCTTCGACCGCTTCGGCGTACTGACCGCTGCGCTGCAAGGCGTCGGCCTGAATCGCGAGCCACGCTTCGACGTCGTCGGGTTCCAGCTCCATCGGATTGTTCGGAACGAGGTGCATCACCTCATCAAACTGGTTCGTATGCAGCAAGGCCCGGGCCAGGTCGAGATCGTACGCGCCCCCCGGCGGAATGTCGCACGCGATCGCCTGACGGACGTCGGCCACTTCCTGCTGATAACAACGCAGGTCGAACTCTTCAAAGCCAGCCCACAGCTGCGGACGCGAAGACCAGCAGGTCGAGCGCTGGATATAGCAGCCTTCCTTCGCGCTCGGATCGTCGGCCGCCAGGATCGCCGCGGTGGCATCGCACAAGATGAAGTCTTGCCGGATTCCGCTCTCGGTCACCAGGGCCAGCGATTCTTCGTCCGCTTCGCCGTAGATCTCGGTATCGATCTGTCCCAGTTCGAGCGACCGATCGACGTAGCCTTGATAATCGGTCGGCTCTTGCAGAATGGTCCGATGCAGTTCTTCCAGCCGATCGACTTCGGCCTGTTGAATGGCCAGCTCGCTCAGGTCATCGGTCGGGGGGAAGTTGCGGATCGGGAAGAGCCGCCGCGAAATCTGCGCGTACGCGTTCAGCATGCGGTCCGGGTCGGCAGCATGGGCGGCTTCCAACGACGAGACCGCGCCAAACGGATCGCCCGCATGGACGCACCCCATCGCTTTCACGATCAGCGCGACCGCGATCTGCTGCGAGTCGCCATGGATTTGCCCGAGATCGAAGGCTTCCTTGGCAACCGCCATCGCGCGGTTGCTATCGCCCCCTTTCAAGAGCCCAATCGCCGTCTCGACAAACGACCGCCCCTGCCAAGCACTTTCCACCACAAGCATCCTTCCATTTTTGCACCGCGCCACAGATCTGCCCTATATCATCCCCCAACAACCGCCGCCCGCCAACCATGCCACACCCGCGGCGAAGCCCACCGGGGGAAAAGCCTGCGGCTGGAAGAGGGACACTTGCGTTTTGATCCGCTACAATTCGGTTCCCCGTCGCTGCTTAGGGCGAGGGGCAGTGATCAGAAAGATAGGTTTCACATGCGTTCGACTTGGCGGTGGTCTTTACGGGGGTTGATGCTTTTCGTGCTGCTGGTTGCCTGCGTTTCGGGGTGGCTTGTTTCGCTGCGGAGTGCCTACCATGCCGAGAACGACGCGGCTGAGGCGCTCTTTTCCGAGTATCAGGCTTTCTTGCAGGCCGCACCGGCGTGGGGCTCACACGGCAGCTACGTTGACATCCCGTTTCCCGACGGGAGCCAGCTTCAGCATGGGCGGCTTCACGTTCCGGTCCATACCGTGCGGTTCAACAGCGTTCATCTCGATGATCGGGCCTGGGAACTTCTTTCAAAACTGGAGGGGCTGCAATCGCTTGTCTTGTGGGAATGCACCATCGACGCGACCGGGCCGAGTTTCTCGCGCCTGCCCAACGTCACGAAGGTTGCCATGCATCACACACCTCTGCCAGCAGAGCCGAAGCGTGAGCTGTGGACCGGGCCCACGCTTCAACAGCTTGAACTCAACGACGTTGGCGATCACCCACTGGCTGGCTACGACCCGGCACAGCCGCAACGACAGCTACAAGCGTTGGTTCTCACGCGCGGACAAGTCGATTCGACCGAGCTCGACGCGATCTGGCAGATGCACCAACTCAAGATGCTGGAGATGAACTTCGTGGAAGTCGATCCAACCGAGATGGCAGGGCTGCGAGAGCTGGCGCGTGTCGAGACGCTCACCCTGCGTGGCATCGACCTGCCGCCGGAATCACTGCCGAACACGTCCGACAACTTCTCGCTAAGAGAATTGGCTTTGCTGCAGTGCCCAATCGATGACGAAGATATCGCCACGATCGTCCGAACAGGCGGGCTGTTGACCACACTCCGTTTCGATCGCACGCAAATCACCGACCAAGGAGTCCGCAGCCTGCTCAACTTAATGGCCCTGCGTTCGCTGGCCTTCTATTCGGACGAACTCACCCAGAAATCAGTCGACACGCTGCGAATGATGTATTGGCTTAACTGGTCGGAAGTCACCATCAAATCACCCCCTATTCAGAACGAACTCGACGAGCTGCAGAGCAAGCGGCCTGGCCGACGGTAGTGTGTCGCCAAAGAAATGGTTAGCAGAAGAAGATGCTTCCTTCTCGCCCAAGAAATGGCACGACCCTTGAGCGTGTGCCGCTCAAGGGTCAATTGTCAATCAATCGACTCAATGACAAACAACGCATGTTCTTTTACCTTGTTTCGGAGGGTCGATTACCAAATCCTCCATCCCAACAACATCGTGATTCCGGTTCCGATTAACGTAACAACCGTATTGATGGCCGTATTCAACCAGCCACCGTACGTATTGCCATTTCGGCCAGTGATGATCGATACGACGAAAATAATGACGACCGCTACGAAAAGCAGTGTGATGACAACCGTTGCGAAAACAAACCACAACAGCCGGTTTAGATCTACATTTGAATTCTCCATTTGAGAGTTCTCCTTCGATTTCAATTAGATTTCTTGCTCCATAGGCACCTTCTTGGGTGACAGGAATTTGTAAAACTCAAGACAACAGGTCTTGCTTACATACTTATATAGTAGTCTCCACGTTTTTTTCATCATGTTTTTCGTCATTTCTCACGACGTGGCCCCGCATCCCTAAAGAACAGGCTAAACGGGCTTATTTTTAGGTGAGTGGGCTTTTCAGAAAGTGCCGCAGAAAGCTAGTTGAGCTCACCACACCGCATCCCACGGTCCAATATTGGGCTGGTCTTCTCGTGCACATCTCATCGGGGATGCGTCAGCCTATCGATGCGACGTTTTCCGTTCCGTCGATTGGAAGAGACACCATCCATCGGTAGTCACCTTTTCGCTCCTCCCAACCCGTGCTCGCCCAGCGATCATCCAGCTTGCCCGTGGCATGTTGTGCGAAGACAACGTATGCGTCTGCGGGCTGTTCTGGGGCGGGATAATCGTTGTGTTCGGTCGTTTGCTGGGGGGCCGTTGCGGTCGGGGAAATGAGGTTTGGCCCATCCGGGTCGCGGTTCTCCGCGAGTTCGTTCGCTTCTGCTGCCGACCGGCACAATGGTGTTAGACTCTCAACTAGACGAGGGGCAACACGGTCCAGGTCGGCACAAGCCACCCACGCTGGCATCGATTCCATCGATGCGGGGCACAGCGGAGGGGCAGGGTGGTTTGTGCAGGACCGTCCTTTAATCAACAGGAGCTTGAAATTCAATGGTTCGTGGGCAGGCGATTGCTACGCGAAATATGCTGGTGATGCTGGCACTGTTGTTATCCGTGCCGGCAGCAGGCTACCTCTATGCTCACCGTTCCGACACGGTGCAGTATGCGATTCGCCACGGCGATATGGTGCTGCTGAAGCAACTCGTTCGCTCGCATGAAGATGCCACGCAGCGTCTTCGCGTGCCTGGCCCTGAAGAGAATTGGGGAGAGCCGATTCACCTGGCAGCGGCGGCCCGCCATCCGGAAGTCGTTCAGTATTTGCTAGAACTTGGCGCGGACCCCAATGCCCAAACCGACGACGGCATGACACCGCTGTTCTATTGCCACAGCACCGAAAAGCTGCTGGTCAACGATCCGGCGAATCGCGCTTTTCCGAATCACGCCGTGCTGGTGCAAGAAGTACTGCTGGCTGCTGGTGCCAACATCGACCATCGCTACAACGGCATCACGCCGCTCATGTGGGCGGTGAAGAATTGCGACTTGCCAGTAGTTCGCTCGCTGCTGGATCATAACGCGGCGATGAACCTGATCGATTACAACGCACGAACAGCGCTCGATCACGCGAACGAAATCAAACCGACAGTCACTCGACATCTGCTGGTCACCATGCTCACCGAGCACGGAGCAATTTCGGCCCAAGCCGCCACCACGAATTAAGCGGTCGGCACGCCGCGGAGATTGCATGTTCCGGGGAAGCATCGGTGATGACTTCATAAGACGAAGTTGCCTCGCCGGCCGAGGCAGAAGCACGACGCCCACCAGCGGAAGCAGACCGACGCGATCGTGGTTGTCTCCGTTGGCTGGTGGATGACCGCGACTATGGAAATGGTTTCGGTCGCTGGTGGACGGGGTAGTAGGTTTTTAGTGGTAGCTTTCGAAGGGACCGTCCTTTCGGCACGCACGCTTACGTTTCTTTCGAAGACGTTTCATGCTCACGCGACGCAATGGCCTGACGACGCTGATCGTCATTTTTGTGATGCTGCTGATCGGCCTTGCGATTGGCGGTTACAAGTATGCTCAATCGCGATACTCGGTTCACCAGGCACTCGCCAACGGCGATATACGGCTGGTCAGAAGCCAGATCCGCAACCGGCTGGAAGCATCGCATCATCTGCGTTTAAACCAGCATCACGAGCAATGGGGCCTGCCGCTGCACGTGGCGACCAGTGGCAGCCAGGCCGAAGTGGTCGAGTACCTGATCGAACTGGGGGCCGATGTCAACGCTGAAACGCACGACGGTATGACCCCTTTGTTCTTCTGCCGATCCCCCAATGAATTGCGACAGGTGACGAACGATCAGCGGTCGCATCCGAACCCGGCCCTCGAAGTGCAATTGATTCTTATCGATGCAGGGGGCAACGTGAACAAGCCCTGGGGAGGCATCACGCCGCTGATGTGGGCCGTGCAAAACCAAGACCTGCCGGTTGCCGCGGCATTGATCCACCACGGTGCCAGCGTTAACGCCACCGACCACTCGTTCCGAACCGCGCTCGACTACGCACGGGACATCGAACAACCGATCGTGCGGCACCGACTGATGACCCTGCTCACCAACCATGGTGGCTGGTCCGGGGAAGACTATCGCCCGTAAGAACTCGTTGCAAACGGTTCCAAGGAACCTGGCCCCACGCCCAAGCGATGCACGGCGCTGTTCGGCGGGGAGAATCGCCGATCAACAACGCCTACGAGCGCGATTTCAACGGCAGGTTCTCCGCCTATCGAACCAGATCGCTAAATTCGATGGTCGTTCGCGGGTTGTTGAACTCTTCGTGAACGGCGAGCAACGCCAGGAGTAACGTATCCGAACCAGAGACAACGTCATAGTATCCGGTTCGCGAACTAGCCCGCGGCAGAGGCTTGCCTTCGTCCCAGAAGACGGCAATCGCCTCGTCTGCCAGTTGGCGAGCGCGATCCAGGTAACGTTCGTCTTGAGTGATGCGGTGCGCTGCGAGCAGGGTGAAAATGACCGTCCCGTATTCTCCAGCCCACAGATCATCCTGTCGAGGATTGGGAAGTTCCTCGAGATAGAGTGTTCCTGCTTCGACGACGAGCTTTCGATACTGGTCACCCATTTCGGACTTGCCAAGTTGCTGTTGCCGCGTGTTGCACTGCAAAGCAATCATGGCTGTTGAGTGGATGCCATATCCCAGCCCCCAATGGCGTGAATATCCGTTGGACTGTTTCGCCTCGACCGTTTTCGGCTGACCGGTCTCTGTATCGGCATAGCTGACAAAGCCAAACTCAGGGTCCGCTGGCTTGTGAGGCATGGAAAGGAACGCCTTGTCCTGAGAGCTGGCCAATTGTCGTAACAATGTTGCCGATTGATCATCCATCCGCTGTGCGGCATCGGTACATTCGGCCGCCAGGGCGACGGCATACAACGAAGGCGATGTTTGAAACCAGCCTTCGCGGTCGGAACTGTCGAGCGACAGATGCCCCAGCCGACTCATGCGGTCAAGGTATCTTTGTGTCAGCACGCGAACCGCAGTGGCAAACTGCTCGTCATGATTTGCGGCGTAGGCACGGGACCAGGTATCGATAAAATACCCGCCCTCTTTCGCAAAGTCATAGTCTCGCCCAGGACCATGACGGTGATACTTGGCATGCCGACTGAAGTTACCTGTTTTCTGGTCCGCAATTTGATGTTCCCAAAGTCCATAGGCGTACTTTAACGTTCGCTCAGGCTCGGCATCGTAAAGCAAATCGAAGACGACAAATTTCTCTTTCGGCTCGTGCGTTTGATTTGGGTCCAAGTCTCCCAACCGATCGTCGACGCAGTTCCAGTAAAGATGCTCGCCCCAAGCGAGCAGGCCGGTTTCGGGATGCTGCGTGATACGTACGAAGTCTACCAATGCCGTTTGGGCTGCCTGTTCGTACCGTTCTTCCCCCGTCATTCGGCTAAGATGCAACATCGTGCGGTAGAGGTCTTGCTGAAGATTCGCATTGGAACCGCCTGGCCCTGTCCGATCGCTATGCCGGACTCCTTCCGGGGCCTTGGGCAACGACCGCAATGGCTTTCCGGTCTTTCGATCCAGAACGGAAAGTATCATTCCGGATTGTTGTTCCCCGTACCTATCTCGCCCGTTCTCTAAGATCTTGTCGACCGTGTTACGGACGACTTCCAAATACTTCGTATCGGAAGACGAGGGCTCCGCCGCCGATACCGCATGACAAACGTTAAGCGCGAAGAAGAACATTAAGCCGATAAGTTGTATACGACCACTTAGAATGGAAATATTCATCTGCGCGTGTTGCCTCACATGCGTTGACCGAAATTGCAACCAGGGTTACTCAAGGGTCAGGTTAAATCTTTGGCAGTCGGCACGCAATCAATGAGACCACTTTTATAGGGAAGAAGTCAAAAGCCCCGAACGAACCTGCCTGATAAGCTCTGGTACCTAACCGGTGTTTGTCCCCCTTCGTTCCGTGAACGATCTTTGCTGGAAGACCGATATCCGCCTGATTCAAATGATTCTAAGGCTCGTGAATTAACAGCTCCCCGGACAGGTTCTTCCGGTCAAGGTGGCTTCTCTTCTCTCGCGCACCCTACCATTCCGCTGCTCAGTGCGCTACCATGAACTGCTCGTAATCTCTTCACTTCTTCCCACTTCCCAAGGCGGTTTGCGATGGACGATTCTTCGGCGGGCCGGGGTTCGGTGGGGGATGGGGATTGGGCTGCGGGGGACGTGGCTTCGGGGCGGGTCGAGTTCTTTTTGGATCTCAACCGTTTGGACGAGGCCCTGATCGAGGCACAGCGGTGGGCTTCGCTTGAGCCGCACAACCCCTACGCGCTCGCGCAGCTTGGCTACTGCTATTCGCGGAAGTTCAAGGTTCGCGAGGCGATCGAGAACGCTCAGGCCGCCCTGGCCATCTCTCCCAGTTCGCACTTCATGCAGGTCAATCTGGGCATTTGCTATCACAACACGGCTCAGCCTGAGAAAGCGATCGAGGCGCTGCTGCCGACGCTGGCCATCGATCCGAACGATGCCACCGTGTATGAAATTCTGGCCGAGTGCTATCTGCATACCGAAGAGTACGACACCGCCTTGACGCATTGCGAAAGCGCGATCGCGCTGAACCCTGCGGCGGCCAGCCCATGGAATTTGAAGGGTCGGCTGCTGATCGAGAAGTTGCAGCCAGAGCCGGCGCTGGTGGCGCTGCGGGAAGCCCTTCGCCGCGAACCGAACCACGCCAACACGCACTATCAGATGGGCGTCTGCTTCTTCATGCAAGGGAAGCGGGAGCAGGCCCGTCATCAGTTTCAAGAAACACTACGACTCGACCCGCCCGACGTGCTGGCCAAGTGGCAGTTGGGAAGGCTCGATTCGGTTCTGCTCCCAAGTGTGTACTCGCCGTTTGAATGGTATGCGTCCGGCTTGCGGCTCTATTCCAAAGGACTGCAGGCCGTGCTCAACGACAAGGCCACCATCTGGCTGGTGTTGCTGCTGACGGTCGTTTACCTCGCCATGTGGCTCTGGCATCGCGACAACGACGTGGTGGCTTGGATCTTAAGCATCGCGCCGCTGATCATTCCTTACGCGGTACTGCCGATCTGGATCTTGCCGATTTCGCACACGCTGTTTCCATTTGAAACGAACATGCAGCAGTTCGTCTGGCAGAAGCGGCTCGGGCTGCGGCTGTTGGCGGCGTCGCTCTTGGCGATCGTCGTTGCCGGCGTATGGGGTTTGGTGACCTGGGATGGCCTGGTGTTCGGTTCGGCCTTGACCGCCGCGTACGTTTACCTGGCCGCGGCCCAGTTCGTGTTGAAAGATACCTGGGCCGAGTCCCTTCCGGTCGCCAAGTACGTGGTCACTTCCTTCGTGCTGGCCGTCGTCGTTGGCGTGAAAGTGTTCTTCGTCGACCACACCACCGAAACAGTCGCCACCCACGTGATGTTGAACGTAATCGGCTGGCTAGGCATGCTGACCTTCTTCCGAGAAATCCGCTACGACCCGCCCAAAGAAACCGAGCCCCCAACCGAAGCCACCGAAGAAGTCGTTCAGGTCGAAGTGATCGAGGATTGACCGGCCGGGGAACCAAGAAGATCGCACGATGATCGCAGATATCTACGACGCAAATCGCCCCTTGTTCGCGTTGCCAGGCTCCCACCCGGCTCGGCAATTTCTGGAAGCATTTGTCGCTTGCCGGCAAACATGTAGCGGTCGTGAACTTCCGCCACCGCTAGGCGAAGGCATCGATCAGACCTGGTGGTCCAAGCTCGACCAGCGACAATGGACGTTCTCTGGCTTCGTTTACATGTACGTCTCGTTCACCGTCGTGCTCGATGGTTGGTTGACCGATGCGCCAGAGCGAACCGAGACGGAACGCCTCACGCTGGACAAGCTGCCACACCTCGAGCAGTTGCTTTCAGAATGCCGTGCTGCCTGCCACGCCCACGGCAACTTCCGCGTCCTTGCCATGGTCGACCAGGTCGGCGACATGCTAACCCTCTGGAGAGATTGCCTGGTATCCCGTCGCGATTCGTGAGTTCGCTGGCGAAGCGTTCCCAATGCGTCCTCTATTTCTCAACACCTGACGATCACCGTAATGAACGAGAACTCACCAGCCAGTTTCCTGCAGAAGATCGTTCAGGCATACGATGCCGGCATCATCTGCCCAGCCGAGGTTTGGAATCAGGTCGCCGATTGCTTGAACGATTGCGACGTCGAAACGGTTCTGAACAACTGCACCAAACCAACACGGCAGGCGCTCGTCCGAATCTACGCCGACCGCCCACACTCGCTGCAACCGGAACAAGGCCCTGCAAACACCCGCGCAAGAATCGAGACCTGGCTGCAAGGCTAACGCTCGGACGAGTTTTAATCGGTGGGCAAATCTGTCGCGATGGCAAGTCGTTTCATCCGATCGAATACGCGGTGCCGGTGACGACTACGTTGTTCTCGGTGAAGGTAATCGCGTCCAGGCTGTTGATGGCGAACTGGCATTCCGTCGGCAGCGAGTTGCCGAGCAGGCCGTCGAGCAGTTCCAGGAACAAGAAGTCTTGGACAATCGTGCACAGATCTGCCTTACTGACTTCGTAGAACGCATCGAAAGAAGGATAGCCATGACGCTTCAGCGCAGGAATCTCTAACGATCCATCTGTTCGCCGATCGTCGCGCTCAGTCTCCTCGACGAATGCATCGAACGCCTGCTGAATCGCAGACTGAAATTCCGCCGGGGAAAGCTCGATGCGATAAGGGAGCAACTCGAAGTCGCCTACCGTCACCTCGCCAAAGCCAAGCTGGCGATAAGTAACCCGACCGGGCTCGCATTCGATATCGCCCATCGTGATTTTCAACTTCTGTCTCCTCACCAACCGGATTTTGCGGGTTTTATGCCCCTTGTTACAGGGTAGGTTTGGAACGCCTATTCTTCCATCATTAGTAACGTTCGGCTTTCTTCTCTTTTTTTAGAAGATTCAATGTTGCCGATGTCTACTTATCTGTATATTGCGTATGCCCATCAGCATGCATGACTTCACACCCCAGTGCTACCCACACGGAAGGTCAATGGCATGTTTCCTCTTGACGAATCGTTTTTGGCGGCAATTAATCCGAGCGATGTCCATGGCGGGATTAATCTCCGTGAAAAGGAGATGGTCCTTACGACGCTCCGTTTCTATTTTGGTCCCGCTCAAGGCTGGGGAGCTGTTCACGATGTGTCCGATCCTGGTTCTTTGAATCAGTTGAATCATACGCTTCGACAGCCTGGCGAGCGTTACGATCTCTTGGAAAGTCAAACGCCTCTGGCTGCAGGGCATTTTTCTCAAGGACATGCCTCGACCGGGATGGTCACGCTGTACGTCGCGAAGAAGGACAACCCAGGCTTGTCACCAAGCTACTTCGTGTACGAGCTGGAAACTAATCTCACGCTCTATATCGGACCTGATCTTCTTCACAACATGCCTGGGCATTTGGTTCTCAATTGCCTGGTGCTCGCCCCAGACCATCGCCCCACCCAGTCGTTGACATTACGTACTTAATTGATCATCGCGTTTTATCATCCGTATAAGGGCAAGACGAATGACATTCAACGCCTCGAAGTATGTGAATTTCGTATCCGCTGATACTGCCGCACGCGAACGGTTAACGCTGCAGTACATGGGGCCACGCGACGATTTTGACTTAATCGTGATCGGTTCCGGCATGGGAGGCGGCGTGCTTGCCGATGACCTGGCCGAACGACTGGGACGCCATCAGCGCATTCTCGTTTTGGAGGCGGGATCGTTTCTGTATCCGACACATGTCTACAACTTTTGCCGGTTCCCCAATGCCAGCGTCGCAAAGCACTTCGGTTGCGATACGTTTTGGCAAGATAGCAACTCCTCCGACGCCGATCAGTTTATCGGCGAGAAGCCTCAACTAAACTTTGGCGGTCGATCGATCTTTTGGTCAGGTTTGATTCCCACACTGCAAGGTTGGGAACTTGATTTCTTTCCCCATCGTGTACGGCAAGATCTCGTTTCCGGCCTATTGAATCGTGCCGGTGAAGTGATGAATGAGTCACGCTCCCTCGGGGCCGCCGCCGAAGCCGTGGTCACTCGCTTGCGTGCTTCCAGCCTGGCAGCCGATTTTTCGATTCAGCAGACGCCCCGTGCACTTCACCAGCCTTACCTCGAACCCAACGGCATCCCTAAAGATGAGTTCTTTACGGAACCAACCGGCGTCTTCAATACTGCAGAACTATTGGTGAATCAGCTTGGTTTAAGTCCTGGGGTAAGCCATGGTGATGGGTCCGGTCTACATATTTTGCTTCGCCATTTCGTGGAGGATATCCAAAACCATGGCGGTCACATGGAAGTGGTGGCTAGAAATTTGGCGACGGGGGATATCCGCACCCTGAAAGCTGGCCGCGTCATCCTGGCGGCTGGTTCAATCGAAAGCCCTAAACTTCTACGGCGATCAAGCTTGTTTCCGAATCTTCCCAACGAGGTGAAGTGGCTTGTTGGTCGTGGCCTGACCGATCATCCGACAACCGATGGAACGCATACGTTCGTCGACGGAATTGGTGATGTGAATCTCGATCCAACCGACCACGCCAAGATTGTTTTCTATTCTCGGGGACTGCGTGATGGCAATCGGATTCGCTATCCGTTCAATGTTGAGATGAACTTGAATCACGAACGCTGGCATCTTCGCGACAACGATCCCTCGGAATCCGTGCCACCTTCCCCGGAAGGGCTCGCCCGAATCGATATCAAGTTTAGCTTTGGCAATTGCCTTGACGATGACAATCTTATCGAGCCCGCGCCACCTTTCGAGTACGTCCCGAAGATTAACTTCCATAACCAGAAGAAGGCCGATCGACTCGCCCATTCGAGATTGCCAGCATTGGCCAATTGGCATGGAGGCACCAATCAAATCTGGGATATCCTGAACGATGTCACGCATCGGATCTTTTCCCAGTTTCGTGTTCACGGGCAGAGTGCTCGGCCTGCCGATGAGGCCTGGTATGGTCAGAACTGGAAAGGCTTCGGCTATGGGACGGTGCACCATGCGGCAGGTTCGCTGCGCATGCCTTCACGACCAGCCGTTGATCAACCGTTCTCACCGCACTCCGTGGTGGATGAAGATTTGAGGGTCATTGGTGCGGATCGCTTGTACGTGTGTGACATGTCCGTGATGCCGATCAGTACCGCAGCCAATCCGGTACGCACACTCGTCGGACTCGCGCTCCGTCTGTCGCAGCATCTTGGCTAGGCACACTAATCCCAACGGAAGTCTGGCAACCTGCTTAGATGAAGAGCATTTGACTTTACTTGCCCGGTGTAATCATCTCAGGGTACTTCACCGTCAGTCGCTCGGCGTAGGGCGTCAGAAAACCGCGTACTTCTTCTTCCACGTCACGTAGCGGCAACCAGGTTCCGGCTGCGACATGATAAACCTGGTCATCTAAATAGTAGATGTACGAAGTCTCGTCGTTGGTCAAACCAGGCTCGTGAACCAGGAAGAACAGTCGCTGCACGACCGATTGCGCCGAGACCTTTTTCTGCTCGTAGAGAAGTCCCAGGAAGCCGATAGTGGTCGACGCGACCTGATCCGGTTCTGCCGAACCCAAGCTACGCAAAGCCCTCTTCAAGTCGACCGGGTGAAGGCTGCGGTTCAGCGACAGATCGAACAACACATCGCACGGCACGTCAGTCGCCTCAATCCAACGATCCGCCCACCGAGCAACGTCCGCCTTATCGAAATATCCAACGTCGTACCCTGAGCAAAGGACATCCGCTTCTGAAGACATAGAGAGCATACGCAATTGACCTGGGCAAAACATCAACAAGTGGGCTGAGGGAACGGTTGTGCATCTTAGGTGCCCCATGCACCGCAGCCTAGAGAGACGCAAGTGTCTATTGCCCGATCTTAATGCTGTCTAAGTGCTCCGCTAAATGCAGAAACGGCGTCGAGCGTTCGTCCCAATCCGTGTCAGGATGTTCCTCAAATGAGATCCGGTCGATATAGGTAATCGTGTCAAATTCGCCCAGCACAGCTTGGATCGCCGTGTACGCGATCTGTTGTTTCACTCGACTATCCGCTTCTCGCATCTCAGGCTTGGCGATTTCAATGTCGAAGAATCGCCCTCCATCAAACGCGGTAAGCGTATATCGCCATCGATCTAAATCGATTTCAATCTGTTGACCATGCTCATGGACGAATCGCAGCTGACCGTCAAATTCGCGACGTGGTCGACCTACCCGAAATTCCCAATTCTCGATCCCAGGTGCAGCCGCGATGATCTCTTCTGCTTTCGCGATGTTCTCTGGATCGCCATTCAGGGTGAATGCCAGAAACAATTGCTTGTCGGTGCCTGGACCGATTTCCCAACCAAGCTCCGGGAAGAACACCCCGATTCGATCGCTCATTTGCCAGGACGCTTTATCTGCGTCTCCCGCCTGCAGACAGGCTTCAATTTCTGAAGATTTGGCAAGGAACCATTGCCAGAACTGTTGAATTGAATTTTGCGTCACGGGTTATCTCGTCATGGTGATGCGTCGTTCGGTAGGACCTCGGCCGACATGCTACCCTTCGTACAACTTGCGTCCGTGCTCGATCTGCTGTCGTTCGTTTGAATGATCGTACTTGGCCTTGCCCCCGTGCGTTATCACCAACATTTCACGGGCCAAATGCCTATTGTTCTTTGCCTTCCGTTGAGGAACTCTTCTCTCCCGAATCGCCCGAACTGATTTGCAAATCGCTGGTCCCAATACCGCCGTTTTCATCTTGTGGATCACCTTTAATGTTACTAATTGCTGCGAGAGCTAGTTGTTTAAACAGTCCCCTCCGCAACATTTCGGTGTCACGTTCCGCACTTTTCAGAATCAACTCTGCGTCCTCAATGTTTCCATTCGATGCTTCAACGTTGTGCCAAAAGATCTTGTACTGGACTCGAATCTGCATTTTCTCCTGCTTCTGCAAATTCTTTGCCTCATCAATTAGTCCAATTGCTGTTTCGTACAAATCAGCCCCAGACTTCTTGTTCCCTTGTGCGTACTCGATATCGGCCAACTTTTGTAATGCCGCTGCTTGAATTTTGGAGTCTTCTGACACTCGCGCAGACTCTCCCCACTTCTTAGCACGTTTGTACCATCCTTGATAAAAAGCAGCTTGGCAAAGCACGAGATACTCTTCGGCCGTAATTCTGTTATCGCTCTCAAACTTCTGAAGCAGCTGTTCGGCTCTTAAAACGAGCATCGCATGTGCACTATTTAGATTGAGGCTAATCAACGCTGCATCATCAATATTTCCATAGATAACGATCGCCTCCGAGACTTCAGCCTGAGTGCGAGAAATCTCTTGCAAAACACGGAGAAATTCCGCTCTCGCTGCATTTACTTTCTCTTCCTCACGGATTTTCTCGAACTCAGATCGCTGCTGTTCAAGCTTCTGTTGCTGAGCGTCAAGCTTATCTTGTTGCTGTTTTGCGAAATCAAACTGATTCTCGGCAAGTTCAGTTTGTCGCTTAGAATATTCGGCTTGATTTATTGCTGACTCGGTAGACCGATGTGCTTCGAAACACGTCAGTCCGGAAACCCCCAAAGCCACGACAGACACTAACACTGCTACGATTTCAGTCCGAGCTTTCTTTGTGTCACCAGACATCCTGCTTCCATTTCGTGCGAGCGACTATTGGCTCTCTTTTCAGATTAAATAGTCTTAGGGATTGATTTTACACTAGTACCATTTTCGTGTTATCCGTCCAAATATTACTGATGATCTTACAGGATTTTCTTAGACGATTCTCCCTTGTCCAAACTCGCATTTTTGAGAATGCTCTGGGACCGCATATGTACACATTGCCCACAAGATCTGGCGAGGATTCACAAAGGAGTGCTACCTGAAAGCCATACTCTTAGGCAAGGCACACTCGTCGGACTCGCGCTCCGTCTGTCGAAGCATCTTGGCTAGGCACACCAATCCCAACTGAAATCTGGGAACCATTCACCACCAACTCACCAGCCTCGTTCGATTCCACAATACTCGCTTCTCTTCTAACAAGACGTTACCTTGGTGGCAATGGATCACGTTATCCAAGGGGCATCGCATATCATCAATGGGCGTTCCATTTTCACCGTCCCCATCGGAGGCAGGTTGATTAAGACTTTCAAGTCGTTCTCGATGCGGCAGATGTTGTTGGCGATTGGCGTGGTGGCGGTGTTGGCTTTCATGGTGACGCGCTGGGGGCCGCTGCTGACTGGCGAGACGCAGCCCCATTTTTGGTTCATCCGCGATGCTGCGGCTGGTAAGTATCCTTTGATTCGCTCAGGCTTCCTGCACGACAAGGATGGTGTCCACGTGATTGTCTTGTCGCAGATTCATTCCGAAGCGATGCTTCCTGAAGATCATTTCCCCGCCTGGTTTTCTTTGGATAAGTCTTCGCGCGATGGCCCGATCGTCCTGATCGATGGCCAGCCGCTGATTCCGCCTGAGCAAGGAATTTTGGTCGTTTCCTCGATCGACGATGGGGAGCCTTTGACGCAAACGATCGCCGTCTCGGATCTGCCCCACGCACCAGGGCTTATCATGCCAACCGACGCGCCGGTGATCTGGAAACTGGTCGCGGCAAGTCACGAGCCATCGGAGACGGAACCTTAGCGATCCGTGATTGAAGATGCGAACCAAATGGGAACATTAGGTTCGGCAGTTAGCGACATAAGCGATTTCGGGCCAATGTGATTTGAGTCGGTGCGGATCGTAATCATGTTGTCCACCGGCGCTCATATATTATGCAGGCAGGTGGCCCGGAACCTCGGGATAACCAGCGAATTCTTCATGCGACCGATCGGGAATCTCCCAGCACACACAGTTCGGAAAGTCAGAAGGACAGCATGTCTCGGACGGACGAAAGGCTCCTTGGTTGCCAGGCAGTTTGTATTTCGTCCCATCTCGTTCAATCTCGAACGAAAGAAGCCCGACGTACTTGATCGCTACCGGCCCAGCTATGTCGGAACCCAACAACTGATCTGCGGTACGATCGTTCGGAACATAGATACCATCGCAATCCCAGCCATCCGGTGTCTTTCGTGAACTCGGCAAGCGATAGAGTGCGTTGTCCTTGTCCTGAGGAGTAGTCGCAGATTTGGGCCCATAAACCAGAATGGTTTCGCCTGTGGCGTTAATACAACGTCCGTCTGACATTTTTCCGTTTCCTTTTTCACCAAAGGATGCGTGCCACAGCTGCGACATCGCCACGAACCGCCGCCCGTCAGCGTGCCGCCCAACACAAAGAATCACGCGCCCCTCATCTTAAGCCTGCCACGGCCAGCCCGCCAGCGCGAAGTTGGTGGCAGGTTGCTTTGGCGGATTACCCCTGATCACGCTCTCTTTCCATGACAACCAGCTGTTTGGTCAGACGGTTCGCGCCTACCTCACGAATGTTCCGTTAGTCGATGTTATTTGGGTCTTTTCGTCCACCTTGATCGAACTGACGGTCAGGAAAAGCGATCTCGTAAGGCACACACCAATACTCATTCCCGTTCTCGTCAGGTTCGGTGCGGCCTGGTGGAACGTACGTCCGACCATCAACTTTGGGCGTGCAGAAGTAGCGTCTACCATCGATCATTCGCTCATGAGATCCAGGGCCACCAGGCCGTTCATCACCTGCTTCGCTATCACGATCCTGCTCGGGTAGTTCGGGACCATTGGTATGTGGGCTATTCGACTCACGATCGTTCTTGTCCGATTCTTCGTTCATTGGAGCGTCCTTTTTTGACGAAACGAACTTACCTAAGAGCATTGCCGCCAGAAACACCCTGGCGGCAACTAGCGGAATGAACATTTGGGGTGCCGCAATTCAATGAAACACGGCATTTCGTAGGTTCCAACCTCGCTGGTCACTGGGCAAGGTCCCAAGAGACGATTCCAGTCTGATTTCGATTAACATTCACAATCGCCACTTCCATCTACGACGCTCTCTGCATCAACCAAAGTTCCATATCGCCGGCAGGGCGCAGCCGCAGAGGTCGCAGGCGTAGTAGTCATCTTTCACGACGTTGCGCTCGTGGCAGGCAGGGCAGCGGCGGAAGATGACTTCGGTGGTGAACTTCCCAGGGTGGGGCAGGCCGATCTGGTCGAGCACCTGTTGGCATCTCGGCCACGACCACTTCGCTTCCGGGCAGAAACCGGTCGAGTAGTTGCTGATCGCGACCACCTTGCCCGACGCGTCGAAGGTCACTTCGCCGGCTCCCCAGACCGGTCCGCCGGCAGCACACGCGACATGCTCGGACCGCCGTGATGCCAGCCGCAGCCGGTCGTCCAGGCCAATCGTGTAGGTCGCCGTCAGGTTCCCTTCGGCATCGATCTCGGCTGCCTGCGAGCTTCTCCAGCTTGCCAGGTCTACCGGCGTAACGATCGGAAAGCCTGGATCCGATTGGCGGGCGTCGGCGGCGATTTCGGCCGGTCCGACATACGAAAATGGGTGATTTCGAAAAGGCATGCGTTTCTAAGGTTGTTAACAAACGGCCTGAAAGGGGTATAATCGTCGCCTTAACTTGGGAGACGCCAGTCAGTTACGATCGGTTCAAAAAAGATACCCGCATCCTTTTTGCACATTTCCACATATTCTGCTCGAATATTGATCGTGCCGAGGCGAACGACACCACAGGCGGAACCGATCGTCCGGCCACCTATCTTTGAAATTCGATGGATCTGAGAACGAACGTCAGTCGAGGGAAGCGAGCGAGATGAAACCGTTTTGGCAAACCATAACCATGCGGCGATTGTGCCTGTCAGTCGCCATGGTAATGCTTGGTGTGATCGCGATCTTTGGCTGCGGATTTTCGATCAATCCACCACAGTCGGCCGCTTCGAGCCGACCCAAACCGGTCGCCGCGAACGTGCCAGCGCCCCAGCCGGCGCCCTCGTCGATTCGCTCGGTGAAGCACATCCATCCGCACGCGGCGATCGAAGACAAGCAGCAGCGGTTCGACTGGATCTATCCCATTCCGACTGCCTGGCCCGATGGCGACAACGTCCAGTGGCAGGCCATCAACAGCCAAGGTGTGCTGCAGGTCGGGCTTCCTTACCCCAACGTTTCCTGGGGGATCCATGGTCCCACGTCGACCTGGGGTCAGGGGCAATCGCTTGGTCAGCAGGGGTTGCTGCTGCACTCGCCGGAGCGCTGGGTGATGTTGTCGGGGTCGGAACTCATTTCGTTCGATCCCCCGGCCAGCCATGTCGAAGGGGTCACGAACCTCGGCCAGTCGCTGTTCGCCATCCACCAGTTCGAGCGATCTGACCCGAAGCTGCCCTTCGGTGGTGGCGCGAGTCACCGTTCTCCGTTTTGCCCCGACATGCTGTATGATCCTTACGAGATGTGGCAGGCCCCGGCCGACATCGTGCCGCGTGACTTCTTTCAGGAAGGCCTGATCGTCGTGTCGCGCGGTTCCAAGTTTGGCTATGCCGATCGCCAGGGTCAGTTGGTGATCGAACCGATTTACGAGAACGCGCTCCACTTCAGCAATGGCCTGGCAGCCGTGATGCTCAACGGTTCGTGGGGCTATATCGACGCGACCGGAACCATGCGAATCGAGCCGCGGTTCGCCGAGGCCCATCCGTTTGACGAAGGGATCGCGATGGTTCTCGGGAACGGCCAGGCCCAACGGTATCTCATCGATATCGATGGCAACAAATTGCGAAACGTCGAAGATGGCAGCTACGGCCTGATGCACGAAGGGCTCGCCCCATCCCGACTCGATGGCAAGTATGGTTTCGTGAACCCGGAAGGGGAATGGAGCGTCCAACCTGCATTCCGATATATCGGTGCGTTTCAAGATGGGATCGCGTTTGTCATTCATACCGACTCGAACCTTTCGGGCATCATCGACCGCACCGGTAACCTGCTGCGGCCACTGCCTGACCTGGCGAAGTCGACCTACTTCCACGGAAACCTGGCGTGGGTGGAAATCAAAGATGGTCCGACCGGCTATCTCCACCGCGACGGTCTCTGGATCTGGCAACTCCCCCGCACCAGCCACATCCAGTGATGCATGGCTGGCATCAGGGCGACTGGCCACGCAGGCCGTAGCGTGAACGAAAGCTTGAAATGCTGCGGCTGATTCTGGGAGTGGTGATCAACGGCTTGTTGGCGTTCGCCTTGAAGATTGCCCCACTTGGGAGCATGGCCGGGACCGGTCAGGCTTGTTTCCTGGTCGTTCTGCGGTGGCAATTTAGTCTGACCCGCAACGCTCGCTCCATCCTTCGACCTTGCACGATGGTCCTTTCAGGGCTCCCTAATACTGACCGTCGCGCTGCTTGGCCTTGCGTCCCTCATCCATTCTGCGGAAAGTAACTTCTCCGTCACTTACTTCTCGAGCTATTCACGTTCGTGACGCGATTCGCCCTTTCAACCCTCGCGCCGGTCGCGTGGTCGGAATGTCCCAACCTGAAGTCGACCATGCTTCTGCTGATAAGTTTCGTCCTCAGCACGCTACTGGCTGGTATCGCTTCCGGAACGAACGCCCCACCGTCGGTTTACATATTGCGGTTCTTCCTCTTCTACTTCGGCCTCATCTTCGGCAGCCGCCTGCTGCTGCAACCGAATGGCCGATCGGAATGGTTCTATCACGGAACGCTCGAGGAAACCGCCCACGAGAAACGGACGGCGTTCCCCCATGCGGAATGAACCGGACGCACCGTCACGGCTGTCTATTGGCCAAGTCGTCCTATCATATAACGATTCACCATAAAGCATCAATTCTTAGCGCATAGAGTCCCCATCGTTCCGCGTGATAGGTTATGATACCGGCCACTTTAACACGTTTCGCCGTTCGTTTTCGTTGCCAGGTTTTTGTTGTTTCGTCTTCTTGCATTCCGGTGGTCGCTGAGGACTTTGCTGCTGTTGGTGGCGTTGGTTGCCGGCGCGTGTGCCTTGGTGATCGCGACGATGCCGCGCGACGATTCGGCGCAGATCGAACTTCTTGAGAAGCATGGCATCTCTGTCTTCTACGAATGGAAGTCGTCCCGCTTGTGGCCTTGGTCCAAGTCGATGGTCGCCAGTGCGGTGACCATGGAGCACACCGAATTTCAAGGCGATATCGTCGACGGACAAGCTCAGTTGCCTCCTGCGGTGGTCGCCGCGATGCAGCAGTGCCACGGCTTAAAGGTGATTGCGTTGGATAGCTGTTCGCTCCGCTCGGAAGACCTGCTGGCGATGCCGTTTCTCAGCGAGCTAACCGTGATTTGGCTTCCCGGTAGCAACGTGGACGATCGCCTGCTGCAAGCGATACAGCAGAACGAAGCGCTAGACGAGCTCAACCTCGGCAACACTCCAATCACGGACGCGGGCATCCGGCATATCGCCCGGTTGCCCAACCTGGGGTTTCTGACGATCGGTGGTCCGCATGTCACCACTGCCTGCCTGGCGGACCTGGTCGACCTGAAGCGTTTGCAGGAATTGCATCTGGTAAGCGGCCCATTCCATGCTGACGATCTGGCCGCCTTGACTGGGATGCCGAACCTCACGCTGACGGTGGCCTGCAAACCGTCGGCATTTCCAGTCGAGGCGATGCCGAACCCCTCAGGCCTTCAGTTGTTTTTCATTGATGATCAACCGCTCGACGAAGCCGATCAGGCCGCACTCGAAACACTTCGTTCCCGTGGCATCCTAGTCGATGTCGCGGCTTCGTGGTATTAACCTCCCCCTTTGCAACTTAGGATTTCTTCCGTGAGCCAGTCCCGTTATTTTGGTCGTACGTTACCGATTGTTTTGGCCCTGATCGTCTCGATTCCGCTGATCATCTTCGCGGTGCTCTTCTTTCGCACCCGCAGCGAGGCTCATTTGGTGAAGGCGTTTCAGCCCTACAACGTCCAGGTCGACATGAAGTCGCACGCCGGCATTAACTCGGGGCAGCTTCCTCATAGCGTCGTCGATGGGATCATGCTCGATCTGAAACACTTCCCGACCGATCCGGTCGATGGCAAGGTGGTGCTCGATCAGCCGTTTATCGACCTGCTGCTGCAATGCGGTCACTTGAAGGAACTGAGCCTGGCCGGCAGTTCGCTTTCAACCGACGCTTTGTTGCAGCTACCGAACCTCGATCAGTTACGCGTGATCCAAGTTGGCCGGACGAACGTCGACGACCGCTTGCTCGAGGCGATCGAAGGTAGCCAAACGATCGAATCGCTCGGTGTCGACAGCACCCAGGTCACGCCGGATGGAGTGCAAAGGATTGCCACGCTGCCGAATCTTCGCCGCCTGCAGATTGGCGGGCCGAACGTGACGAGCGCTTGTCTGAAAGACCTGACCGGACTGAAGTCGCTGGAAGCACTGCACCTATATAACTGCCAGGTCGATCCCCAAGACCTGGTCGCTTTGCAGGAGATGAACGTGCTGTTTCTGAGCGTTTCGATGAAGCCGTCCGACGTGCCGGTCGACATCTTGGGTCCCACCTCGCTGCAGCAGATTTCGATCATCTGGGATGGTCGCTGGGACGAACAAGACCGAGCCAACCGCGACGCCCTGACGCGTTCCGGCAGCGGCCGCCAGGTTCAAATCTTGCCGAGCTTCCACTAACCCCACACGGCTTCCCCTCATGAACGCACGCCCCAAAGTCTTTCGCTGGTCACTGTTGACCCTGATGCTGACCATCGCCCTGATCGGTGCTGGGCTGGGCTTGTACGTCTGGATGACCCCGCGCGACGAAGGCGCCGCGCGGGCTGCCTGGCTGAAGGAGCATGGCTTCGTCGTCGGTACCATCCAGGGACCAAACAGCCAGACCGTAATTCATCGTCTCCAGTTTCCTACGAAGGACTTCCCAAAATTGGGACCCGGTGGCAAGGTGGTGCTGACGCCTGAGATGCTCGAGAAGATCCAGCAGTGCGAACACCTGGAGTTCATCGACTTGCCCCACAGCTCGATCACGACCGCCGACCTGTTGCGGTTGCCCAACTTCGCCGAACTGGAAGTGCTGAAGGTGTCGCACACCGCGATCGACGATCGCGCGCTGCCGCCGCTGGCCGGCAGCGCGGACCTCTTCATCCTCGAGGCGAGAAAGACCGACATCACCGATGCGGGCGTCGCTCATCTGGCGACATGCACCCGGCTGACCCATCTCGATCTTAGCGGCTCGAAGGCGACTTCGGCGTGCTTGAAACACCTGGCCGGCGTCAAGTCGCTGCGGCAGATCTCGCTGAACGAGTGCCCGATCGATCCGCAAGATCTGGCGGTGGTCGAATCGATGCAGCTCGATACGCTGAACGTCTCGTGCAAACCATCGAAGCTACCGATCGACGCCTTGCTTCGTTCGACGCTCGTCACGGTCGTTCTGCACTGGCAACAGCCGCTCGACGACGAAGACCAGGCGGTGATCGATGCCTTCCAGAAAAGTGACCCGAAGCGTGCGATGTCGGTGTTCGACGTGTATAACCCAGGGTAATCCTGACCAGCCTTTCGACACTTGAACCGTCATGATCCGCAGCTTGCGCCACGTTCGTATTTCGCTCAACACTTTTCTCGGCTTGATCGCGCTGGTCGGGCTGCTGCTTGGGTTCGTCGCTTGGACGTTGCCGCGCGATGACGACTCTGCCAAGGCCCGCTTGCTGCTGGCCCAGGGATTTAACGTGGTCAGCACGGTCGACCAAGTCTTCCTTCCCTGGTCGGCGGCGACAAAGATCACGGGCATTTCTCTGGAATTCAAGCAAACGGTCGATCCCCAGAATCCACCGCGGCGCACGTTGAGCGAATCGACCCTCGCGGCGATTCAAAGTTGTCGCCACTTGGCGACGCTTGACCTCACCGGCTGTCGCGTCACCAGCGACGATCTTCTGAAACTTCAATCGCCCCATCTCGAAACCTATCATCTGGCCCATACCGCCGTCGACGATCGCTTTCTGGCGGCACTTCGCGATCGCGAATGGCTGATGCAAGTAGAGCTGCAAGGCACCCAAGTCACCGACGAAGGACTGAAGCATCTGGCGACCTGTCCGCATTTGATGTCGCTGCATGTCGGTGGTCCCCAGGTCACCGGATCATTTCTCCCAGCGTTCAATCGGCATCGCCGACTGACCACGCTGACATTCAGCGGGAACGCGATCGATCCACAGCACCTGGTGCACCTGAGGGCGATGCCGGTCGTCTCACTGACAGTTCCCTGCAAGCCAGCGGCCCTTCCACTGAAAGCCCTCCAGCGTTCCTTTCTCTACGATATCATCTTCACCTCGCCCGAGCCTTTCGACAAAGAAGACTGGCAGTTTGTCAACGCGATCCGAGACAGCCGCTTCGAGATCAAGTGCTCGCGAGAACCGCGCGGAATCACCACCAATCCCTAACCCGCCTGAAGCCTCCCTCGCATGAACCAACGCCAAAGCCACTTCCGCCTTTCGCTGAAAGCACTGCTCGTGCTGGTGATGGCGGTGGCTCTTTTGCTGGGGTTTGTTGTCTGGACGACGCCACGCGATGAAGATGCTGCTCGGGCGAAGGCGCTCCGCGAAGCGGGACTCGATGTCGATCTTGAAATCAGAAACGTGTACGGCTTGCCTTGGTCGAAGGAGGGAAGGATCGTTCGCGCGACGCATACGCTGCGACCTTTCCCTCGCACTCGGCGAAACGGCCTTTCGGTGCCCAATCCATTGGTATTCGACGAACTGCAACATTGTCAATTTCTGGAAGAAATCGCGCTGAGCGATTCCGAAATTCAATCCGACGACGTGTTACCCTTGTTGCGGTTGCCGTACCTTCGCCACATCGCGCTGATCGACACCGCCGTTGATGACCGCTTCCTGCAGGCCTTGGACGGCAACCCGATTCTCACACTCGACCTGCGACACACGTTCGTCACGGGAGTGGGGCTATCGCATCTGCGCGGCTCGCCCCATTTAAGAAGTTTGTGGGTACGAGGCCCTGGCGTCACCGGCGACTGCTTTCAAGATCTGGCAACCTGTCCGAAGTTGGCCTATCTGTGGATCGGCGGAACGAACCTGACCGGCGAAGATCTGCATCACCTGGCCGCGGCTCCCTCCCTGAAGGAACTACATCTGGTCGATGGCCAGGTGCAGCCAGAAGACCTGGCGTTTCTCTCTCAGACGAGCATCCGTTTTCTGACCGTGCCCTGCAAACCTTCTCAGTTGCCGGTCGATACCCTCATGCAATCGTCGATCATCAGCGTTTCCGTGATCTGGCATCAGCCCCTCGATGCCGAAGATGACGCCGTAATCGCCGAACTCCAACGACAGGTGGGCGTCGACATTGTCGGTCCACGCGACACCTTTTAAACGCCGCCGCATTGCGTGCGCTGCTGGACCACTTTGCAGCCGCTTTCATGTAGCTCACTTCGCGCTGCGGCATGTGCTAGCTCAGTCGTCACAATCGGAGCAGGGATCGTCCAGCCGGCGACTCGCAAATTACGTGACAACATCGCTCGTTCGTTTTATAACCCCAGGAGAACTATGCCGAAACTCTGAGCTTTCAATGATTTTTCACCATTTTTCGTTTCGAATTTCGCTAAAAACCTTGCTCGGCCTCGTAGCGGTCGCGGGGTTGGCGTCTGGGTTCGTGGTATGGACCACGCCATCTGACGACGACGCGGCCGAAGCGGAACTGCTGGTCGAAAGAGGGTTCGACGTCCAGGTCGCGTATGAATCCTACTGGGGTCTGCCATGGACCACCCGCACCATCGTCACCAAGATCTACTTCGCTCGATCTTCCCAAGAGTTTTCTCCCGACAGCCCGCCGCTTCCGCTTGATCGCGAGGCGATCGCCGCGATCCAGGCTTGCGGCAACTTGCGGACGCTGCAGCTGGAAGATTGCAACCTTCGTAGCGAAGACCTGGCCGCGCTCAAGACGCGAACAATCCGGCATCTTTCCTTTTCCAATACAGCGATCGACGACCGCTTCCTTGACCAGCTTCCCCCCAACAACACGCTCGGCACGCTCGACATTCATGGCACCCGCGTCACCGACGCCGGTTTACGGAAGCTGGCCGGCTGCCAGGGACTGATGCACCTGGAAGTGGGTGGGCCCGAAGTGACCGGGTCGTTTCTGCCGGTCATCGCCAAGCTGCCGCAGCTTCACTTTCTGCACATCGAAAGTGGTCCGCTCGAGCCGCGCTACCTGGCTTGTCTGGCCGATAGCGAACTTGATATTTTGTGGGTGGCCTGCAAGCCTTCGTCGCTGCCGGTCGAATCGCTGCTGAAGTCCAACCTTTACAACATTAACTTCTTCTGCCCGCAACCCCTCGACGCGGCCGATCGCCTGGTGATCGAAACATTGCAAACCACTCGCCACCAAACCGAGTGCCGCGTCAACTTCGGCCCGCCCGAGTTCGCCGACGCCCGAGCCAACCCATGACCCAGCGTCCCTTTCCATTTCGCCTTTCGCTGAAAGGACTGTTCGGCCTGGTCGCCGTGGCGGCGGTGCTGCTGGCTTGTGTTCTGGCGATGATTCCGCGTGACGAAAAGGCCCTCAGCATCCGCTTGGAAGGGTATGGCCTGGCGGTCGGCAAGTTCATCGGCACGCACCAGGGACTGTTTCGTCAAACCGTGATGGAGGTGACCGTCGTTCGGATCGAGCCCGACAACTTTCCACCGCCGCGCGAAGATGGCCGGATCGTCCTTTCGCCAGAGCTGATCGCCGACGTGCAGCGGTGCAAGACGCTGCATATCTTGGAACTTCCTCAAACCACGCTCACCAGCGATGACTTGTTGGGGGCGAACTCGCTCGACGAACTTGAGAACCTCGTGCTGTCCGACACCCTGGTCGACGATCGCGTGCTTTCGCGATTGGCGGGCAGCGCGAAGCTGAAGAGCATTTCGCTGATGGGAAGCCGCGTCACGCCGGACGGGGTCGCGAAGCTGGCCGATTGTCCGAACCTGCAAGGGCTGTGGCTCGACACGACGATGATCGATGAAGCGAGCCTTCGCGCGATCGCGCAGATGCCGGAACTCGTTTCGCTGTCCATCCGCGGACAACGCAACGAGATCGTCGACGATCGCTGGCCGGCCGACTCGGCCCGAACGCTTCCCCCAGAAACGATTGCCCGGCTGGCCGCCGGCAAGCTGGAAGTCCTGGCCGTGCCCTGCAAGCCTGCCAACCTTCCGCTGGAAGCGCTCCGCCAGTCAGGCATCCAGACGCTGACCATCTATTGGACACCGGAGTACGACGCCGACGACGATCAAGCCATCAAGGCGATCCAAGCCGGCCCGAACGCGATCACGCTGTGCCTCTTCCCCGATGGCTGAACGCCGCAAAGAAAGGTGCGTCAAGATGCACCTCCCGCTTCCGGTCCCCTCGCCCCTTCGGGGAGAGGGCTAGGGTGAGGGGCGACCCAGGTACCAGCTTCCCAACCCTCACCCTAACCCTCTCCCTTGGGAAGGGCGAGGGGACAAGATCTTGGTTCAAGCTGGAGCATGCGTAGGGTGCGTCTCGACGCACCATCTTACTTTGCGGTCATCCATCCAAGTTCGCGTCTTGCCACTGCCGGACGAAGTCTTCGAAGTCGGGATACTGACTGGTGGCCGCGGCGACGATATCTTCCCCGGTGTGCGGGCAATCCACATTCAGGCGTGCTTTCAGCCAATCGCGAAGGGGCTGCGCGGCTTCCCATTCCGGCGATGGGTTCGTCAGATCATCCCATTCCAATTCGTCGTATCCACATCCCAGCAGCCGACAGAACTCGCTGCAATTCGTCGCCAAGACCAGCATTTCTCCTTCCGACCCCAGCACGACGACCGGGGCCTTATCGGCCTCGATTCCCTCGCGCAGCCACAGGGCATAGACCGAGCCAGTCGATCCCCGTCCAAACACGGCGAATTGCTGCTGCATCGCTTCATCGTTGGGGAACCAGGCCGCCATGTCTTGATCGCCGATCGTGCTGATCTCGAAGCAGCCGCTGATCGGGTAACCATGGGCGTCCAAGTAATCGCATAGCGTGCGAACGCCCAGCGGCAGACCAGCCCCAGGCGGGAACTTCGAATGAACATCATTGGCGAGCATGGCTTCGACCGACTCTTGCCACCGTTCCCCAGGCCGCGAAGAACGATGTCGATGGAAGAACCCGCGCGGCCTGCGGCTTCGTGTGCGAGCGGTGTTATCCCGCGACGTTGTCCGGAGGCAATTCCCGCAAGACTGGCAGCTTGCCACGCGAACCTTGCTGTCTCATCAGATGTCACCTCCAAGTTGCGGACATTATTTCTTCGCTGGTGAAACCATTATATTGGCAAGACGGAAAGATTCCCAAGTTGCAGAAAGGGGCAGCGGTGTACTTGTTTTGGAAAATAAGATACTTCGATAGAAACGAAAAGAAATTTAAGGATCGAAATCTGGGGCTTGATACCGCTCAGTTGGAGCCTGCAACCAAAGCAGCAATTGAATTGCTCGTTGAAACAAGAACTCGACATTCAGATCGCACGATATTGAAATTTCGATCCTTGTTTCAAGAAGTCGATTCAAACACACTTCATGCGGAAGTTGAGCGTACGGGATCTATAAATGGAGTTCCTCTTGAGAACTATCATGAGGACGAAAACGGTGAAGAGATCTCACTCGATGAAATAGGTGTAATCCTGACGGGCAACCCCAATGCTCGCTTCATTCGAAGCGGATATGAGCAACACGACATCGAGTATATGAACTCGGAGTCAATTCCTGTTCCAGTTGATACCGTCTCACTCTCAATTGAAGACATTGGCATCCTTGGCTATTTCTGTAGAGATCTCAAGGAACTGTCCGACTCAGCATTCATGAAAGATGGGCCGGGCTCTATTCATGCAGGAGGTTCGCTACCAGAAGGTCAGATGGAAATCAAAACTGCTGTATCGGATGACGAGATCCGTTCTTTCGTAACGATTTTTCGTCGCCTTTATATGCAGAAAGAGCCAGCTAATTTTCTGAAAGCCGTGGATGTTTTTTGCAAAGCCATTAATGGGCACCCTCTGGCGGCATGGGTCAAGGGATTGGCGGAGTCGTATGAACAATCCCTATCAAAACCGCCCTACTGTCCAATGTCCAAGGCGGTTCGAGAGTGCCAGTTTAGCAAGAAGCGTTTGATCGATGTTTTCTTGTATACGCAATATGCTCATCAACCAGACGAAAGAAGGCAGCGTCAATACAGAGAATGCCTAACTGAACTTGAAGAGAATGAGCCGTTGTTGTTTTGGCTTTTTCTTTCCGAAATTTGGGGAGCGAGTTTGAAGATTGGAAACGGTGGCAAGGTCATGAACTGGTGGTTCCGGCAATACTGCGAAACACATCAAGTCACTGCTGACGTATTGGATTCGATCCGACTCCGAAACCCTGGACTTGGGGAGCTTGAGAAGGTGGAAGCCAAGCGGCAAAGGGTGTTTCAGGAGAAGTCGCAGCAATTGGCCGGGAAGTTGTGGGAGCAACATGGTTGCCCCTCAGGTGGTCCCATTTTATTTCTGCATGAAGCGGAAAAGCAGCTTCGTGAACTATTGGGGTGAGAATAACCGAGAATCGGTCCTAGAAGAATCCTACAAATAAGTCGCTAAGGCATAGATAGCGAGAGGAGAGTAAAAAGTCACCCGTCCCCAACGAGAACGGGCTCGTACAGCGTTACTTGTTTTCCAAGGATTTCTCGACGACAAGAATCAAAATTCTTAAAAAGAATACCCAAGTAATTACAAGTAGCACCTCTTCTAAATTAAAGCTACCTAAATCTATGCTTATCAAAGCACTCCTTTCCCCCCAGCCCTAAGGTGGTTGATCGGCAACCAGCGGTTGAGGAGGAAGGAGCCTCTTGATTGAAGCCGCTTTCTGCCCAACCGCTGGTTCGAAGTAGGTAATCTCCAGGCGGATTGCCCTTTTTTAGCAAGCGTATTTTCGCAAACCTGATAGTGAATTCAAGAGTTGGGAGAACGGAGGATTCCCTATTTTGGGCTTAAAATTGGGGACGACCGGCAGTTGCTTCGTTCGTCTCCAGTCTATCCCATCGTGCGTCAAGACACACCTTGGTGGTTGGCGGTTACCAGTGCCGAGAACAGCAGAGCGAACACCGACGCCGTCGCGAACATCAGGCGATAAACGAGGTTGCGATCGGGGTAGAATTCCGGTTCGATGTGCGCTCGATCGGCAGCAGACATGTTGTGGATCGAGGCAAGTTCCCGCAAGCGGGCCTGAAACTGCGAAGCGTACTCCGGGGAGGCAAACGCTTCCAATCCTTTTGCCGCGAAAGCCGCCACGATGGCTCGCTCGTCGGCCGGAACCAGCGCTGCCTGCAGTTCGATCTGCATCTGCGGGTTGAGGGAAAAGTCGAGCGACACCTGCTGCTGGTAACTGCCATTGATGAACCCATTCGCATACCCGGAACGGAACGTGAAGTCATCGTGACCACCCTTTCCGCGGGCCACCATCGTCCAATCGACCTGGTCTTGGTTCTTGTAGGTCTCTTCCACCGACACAACCACGTCGTTGTACGGAGTCAGATTCCGCACCAGGCCAGCCGCCGGCACGTAGCAGGCATGAAACACGAGCGACGCGAGAAACAGCGTCAGAAACGTGGTTGCCGCGGTCGAGAGATAGCGCTTGGTGATCAGCGCACAAGCACCATAAAGCAGTAGCGCCAAGAGGCTAAAGCCTGGCACGATCACGATCGCCCAAAGGTACCAGCCCGACACCATGCCATCAAAATCGATCGCCAGTAACGCCGCGATGCAAACGGTCGGAATGGCGGGCAGCAGCGATTTCATGTGCATGAGTTACCGATCGAAGGTTTCTGCCCAGGGACCCATCTGATGGCGTGTAGCGACGGCCTCATCAAACACAACCAGCACGTTGTCCGCCATGCCATACAGCTTATCGGAGTCGTCCAGAAACTGCGCCGCCGAAAAATAGAGACGGCGCTGATTCTCGAACGTCAGACATATATCTTGCGGATAGTACGTCCGTTTCGCATCGGCCTCCATGCTCTCGCCCACCCACGACCAGTAGCTTGCGGCGGCGCTGATTCTGCTTCCGAGGAAGGGGAGCCACTCCGGATCGGAGGTGACATCGTACGCCACGCCGGCCAAGACGTTGTCGACAGGCACATCGATCGAAACGCCCAGCCCGTATGGGTAGAAGGTCGCATCCCAGGCAAGGCAAACCGACCGGCCAGCGCGATCGCACAGTTCGACACCAAAGTCCAGAAAGTGGCCGGTCTCCGCGCGATCACGGAAGTGAGACTGGCCATCCTGATAGTCGAGCTCGAAGTAAGTAACCCGTTCGATCACGAACCCCATCAGGCGGTTCAAGTTTGCTTCGTACTCAGCACGCGTTTCCATGGTGGATCCCCGTCACGCCGGACCCTGGGCGTTCTCGAGCACTTCCAGGTAAATCTGCGCGACGAACTTATCGGTAAGGTACGGCTGATTGCCTAGCAACCATCCGTCGCCGATGCGCTGGACATCGAGCGTGGTTGTGTCGAGCGTCTCGCGAACGCCTTCGGGCGTTACCTGATTCGCGGCCGGCAACAGCCTGGCGAAGTCTTGCCACAACGCGTGCTGCGCTACGGTCGAGCGGGACGTATGCCACGCGAGTCGCTGCTGCTGAGAATCGAACGTCTTGAGCGGGGGCGTGACCGGGTAGGTTTCGAGCCCTTCGTCCCACAGCCGCTGGATGACGGCCAGGTCGTCGAGCAGGGCCGATTCGTCGGCGAACCAGGTCGCATGCGCATTGAACGGCAGGTCCCAACCTCCTTCGGTAAACAGCTTGAGCGAACTCGGCCGGGTCGTTTCGATCACTCGCACCAGTAGCGTTCGCAGGGCTTCGATGTTGTCGGCGACGCCGCGGTTGTAAGCCTCTCTGGCGGGATGTTTGGTTGCGTCGTGCAGCGGCACGTACGCTTCGGCCGGCGTGATCGAAAGCTCAGCCCGGCCACCCAGCGAGATGTCGTATTGCCGGCAGGCGTGCTCTTCGTTCCAGCACTCGACGTCGAGGCATCCCCAGCCGTCGACCATTGTGTCCCCTTCGTTCCGCCGACAAGCAATCGGCACACTGGCGAAGATCGATCCATCCGCCGGAGTCTTCTTCCACGCGGCCACCTTGTGCAGTTCCGCCAAGGTCCATGTCTCGCGGCTTTGCAATCGAACGTTATGGTTCAATCCGTCCCGAATCCGCGCCGATTCCCACGCGTCCCGCTTCGACTCCCACGCTTCGACGCACTCGGTCAGCTGGGTAAACAACGCCCCCGCCGAGCGATGATCGCCATCGCCAAACCATCGCACCATCAGGCACTGGGACATGGACGCTGCTCTCTCCGAGGGAAGTAAGTCGGCCGGCAACAGCCTGGCGACGATCGCTTGCTACGTCAAATCGATGCGGGTTCGCAGGAAGGCGAGGTACTTCGGGTCATCTTCGTCGAAGATCGCCAGCCCTTCGGCCATGTAAGCGCGTGTCAGTTCGTCGGCCGCTTTGTCGAGGTTGTTCGCTTCGAACTGGCATTGGCCGAGTCGCAGGTGAATGAACGGATTGCCCAGGCCATCGGGGCACAGCACCGCGTTGCTGAACGCTTGCCGGGCCCGGTCGAAGTCTTGCTTCGCGAACCACGCGTCGCCAATCGCCGCATACACCCACAGCGCCGCTTCCCAGTTCAGCTTCGGGCTGGGGATCAACGCCTCGGCAGCCATATATTGCTCGAGCGCCGCGTCGGCATCTCCCTCGGCCAACAGCGCCTCGCCCCGTTCGCAATGCTCGTTCAACTGGTCGTAAATCTCGTCGGGCATTTCCATCCCAGGTTCCTTCACATGATCGACTTCCGCCATTCCGCCAAACGCACGATTCTACCGCGCCGGCAATCACGCAAACAACTCGCCTGCTTCCTCGGCAACACGCTCCGGCTGCTGTGTGCCACGGCGCACTTTGTGACTGGCGTCGCTACGGGGTTGTTTCGCTTGGGCTGGCAAAATATCGCTTTACGTCCCGCAGCAGTTCTTGAGCTTGCTGACTCTCGCCATCGAAAGTTCGCGAGTCGTATCGGCCGGAGTCGTTGAGCGAGATATTGTTGCATTCCCAACAGATCGCCACCACCAGAAATTCCCCGTCGGCGAACCCGGCCGAGATCGCATAGCGCGGCACATGGCAACGATACGGCTCGCCGGTCGGCAACGCAAATAGCCGCTGCAGCAACGAATAGCCAACCTCGTTTTCCAGCATGACACCGCCGTCGATCGTAAAGTGCGTCGACCGTCCGCTGCTAAGCGTGTGCGGACCAGCCTCATCGCACAATGCCGCTTGGACCAGCATGACGGTTTGAAGCAGCTCCGCCTTCGGAAGGTTAAACGACATGACATGTTTCCCTTTTGCAATGGGATGGCGGCGACACTTAATGAATGTGACAGGTCAGCGGCTCTCGTCGGCGCTGTTCGCGTTCGCTGTCTGCTCTTTCAACTTCTCGAAGTAGAACTTGTTCCAGAAACAGCACGCCTCGGCATGAATTTCTGGCGCAACCAACTGAATGTTCTGTGGATCGGTCGGGCTGCCTCCCAGCGCCAGCGGCTGGACGAAGTGAAGCTCCTTTCCGAAGTGGGCGTGCGTCTCGTCGGCCACGATCAGCTGGGCCTCGGTCGCGTCACGCAGCGACTGGAGGGAAGAGGCAAACGGGGTCGCATGTCGGGCAGTCATCGGAATGAAAGGGATCGCCCATACCGACTGGTCGCCTGCCAGGCACAAGGCATCGCCCGGTATTGCGGGGCCATCGACCGAACCAATGATGGTATACCCTGGAATATAAACGGATGCCTGATATTGCTGGTTGATACGCTCCCAGTGATTGGGATCGTACAAGCGGAGATACTGTTCGTTCAGAATGCCTTCGAGGTTGTTCATCCATCGATTCCTTCCGCGAACAGAGCCGGCTACTGCGGTTCGCAATCTTCCGTCGATATTGGGCTGCTTGTCAGGCTCGCCAAGACTCGTCGCGCTTCTTCGACAAGGTAAGGCACCTCGCCTGGCGAAGGATCGTAGCTAGTGCCGTCGATCCAATCGCAACCATTATAAAGATCTCCGAGCCATGTCGCCGCCGGCGTTGCCTCGAGAAACTGCGCATCGAAACGGTTCACCGTCCGGCACAACTCCGCGGGACGAATCTTTCCATCGAGAAACATCTGCAGCCGCTCCGCCAGAATCCGCCGGGCGACACACTGGACTTCCGTTCCGATGTCCGAGAACGCTGGCACCTCGGTGGCGACGATCTGCCGTAGAAAGCCGACCAGCGTTTGCCGAGCGTCGGGTGAACACGGGTCGCACGCTACCATCGACTCGATGACTTGGGATGTGTCCCCCAGGGCTAAACGGTGACATGCCCAGCGATGGATTTCGTCCGCGGAAGACTCCTCCATCAGCGCTTCGGCCAGCAGTTGTTCTGGTTTCAAGTTTTCACCCTGCATCTCATCATCTCGTTTGGGATTGACCCCGCCTCGGTCACGCTCACGACTTCCCAGTCCCGCGGAAGTCTTTCATGCGGTCTTCGAAACCTTTTTGGATGGCCAGCGCGTCGAGTTTGCGGCCGATCTGACTGTTGGCTAGTTTCTGGGCGTCGACTGCTTTCTTCTTCAAGCCCGAAACGATCGCTTCGATCTGTTTGACTTCGGTCATCTTCATCAGCGACGCGCACTCGTGCAGGACGTCGTACACCTTATAGAACTCCCCGGCCAGCGCTTCCAACTCTTCGGCGGTCAGCGTCTCGGCGCGGTTGGCGATCGCGCGGCCGAGCTTGTCTTTGCTGGCGGCTTTCTTTTTGCGAGGGGTCGCTGGCGTCCCTTTGGCCGAGGTGGTTTTCGGGGCAGAGGAAGGGGAGGCGGTGCTCTTTTTGCGGGTGGCCATGGGGCGGATTGCTTTCGTCCTGGAAGCTGCCGAAGTTGGTCTGAAACCATGTTCTCACTTTCGTTACGCAATGTAAACCTAAGCGTTTGACAAAGCGTCACGCTTTTCCATATCATGACACACGCGTCGCTAAAGCGTCACGCTTTTAACAGCCGGTGGCAACCTTCGTTTGGCCCTGGATTTTGCGGCATTTTAAGTGAACGTTGCCCCGCGTTGGGCTTGATTTGGAAGGGTATTTTTCACGTTGTTTTCTTTCTTCGTTGATCGCCGTTTTTCGACCCTCGAAACACCCTTGGCCGGGCTGTTTGGCCTGTCGCGCGACTCGCTTTGTCTGCCAGGCAGCGTGGCCGGTTTCAGGGTCGTTCCTTCTTTCACCGGAGCCTTCTTGATGCCTCGTACCGATCCCAACTTGCCGCCACGCTGCATGGCGGACGATTGCCAGCGGCCGGCTCACGCTCGCGGGCTGTGTTCTTCCCACTACCAGGCCGCCCTGCGTGTCATTCAGCAGACCGAGCTCACCTGGGAGGTCATCGCCCAGTCTGGCATGTGTCGCCAGCAAGCCAAGGCAGGTCGCGGTCGTTGCCGGTTTGCCCGTCGGTTGGTCGGGCTGGCGCAGCGACTTACCGGCGGGGCTGCGTCTACGGAAGCTGGCGACAGCAACGACATCGCCGCTGGCACTTCTCCTTCGTGCGAAGCGACCTGACTCGATCGCGTCGGTTCGCTTGCCTGCTGCGGTTGTTTTGTTTCGTCCCTTGGTTTGAAAGGTCTCGCCCATGTCTGATTCGTCGACCAATCCACCTCTCGCGGAAGATCGTCAGCGGCTGCAACAGGCCTGGGACGATGCCTTGGCGATGCAGGATGGGCAAACATTCTCCGGCGGTCGGCATCGTCGGCAGTCGTTCACCCAAGAGTGGAAGGCGCAGCAGCCGGAAGCCTCGGCCGATCGGCGCCAACAGGTACCGCCGGCAGATGAATGTTCGCGTCCGACTCGTTAACTCTTCTTCAGGATGGTTGGTTCGATGCAGCATTTGATTTCGCAGCAGCGCGTTCATCAGCTTCGCGAGAAAGCCCATGCCGGCTGGAAGCTGACCCTGCGTGCCCAGGGATGTCTCGCCACGTTTCGCACGCTGGGCGATCCGGTCGCTTTGGATCAGGCCGAGCAAACACTCAAGTCGCTGGAGGAACACCTTCACGCGATGGCCAATGGTGCGGAGAGCCGTTGTTGTTCCGCATTGAAATCGCCTTGTCACGGCTCGCCAGCTTGATGGCTGGGCCGGCTGTGCTCGTTCGTTTCGGTTTCGTTCGTTTTTCTTTCTCCCCCAGGAATTACCATGCTTGTTCTTACTCGACGTGCCCAGGAAGAGATCCGTATTGGCGACCAGATTCGCGTGGCGGTCCTTTCGGTTCGCGGCGGCCAGGTTCGCCTTGGGATCACTGCTCCGCACGCGCTGCGGATTGAACGTCACGACTTCACGCCTCCCCCTGCTCGCGGACCGGCCGCGGCTTTGGAAGGCTCTGTCCCATCTGCTTCCATCGATCGACCGGCAAGTGATTCGCCGGCGCTGAACGAGACTCCGCAGACCGATTAACGCTGCCGCGTGAAGGCTGTCGGCTTCTTCGGTTCGCCCCTTTCTCGTTCGCCACTTTGCCCAGGGAATCTCGCGATGAAACAGATTTTGACCACCAATCGCATGCAGTCGTTCAAGATGTGTCGCCGCAAGCATTACTTCGAGTACGAGCTCGGTCTGCGGCAGCAGGTCGATGCCCGGTCCTTGCGGATCACCACCGCCGGGCGTGCCGCGCTGCATGCCTTGCAGCACGAACGTTCGTTGGTGGCGGCGCTCGACGCGCTGCGACCTTTCTACGAACCTTGCCCACCGGCGAGCGATCGTCGCGAGTGGGATTACGAACGCGAGACGGTGGCCTGTTTGATCGCCGGGTATCGCTGGCGTTGGGGCGAACCGTTGACGATGATTGCCCGGCCGAAGCGCTTTCAGTTGCCGGTAATCAATCCGCAGACCGGCGCCGCGTCGACCATCTGGGACACGGCCGGGCAGTGGGATGGCATCGCGAAAATGCCCAACGGGCAGACGGTGGTCGTCAAGCATCGCTTCACCGCCGAAGACCTTTCGAGCGAAGGTTCGTTCTGGACGCGGCAGCAGCTTGATCATCGCGTGACGCATCTGCTCGACGCCGGTCGCCAGCTCGGGCACACGCTCGACGGCGTGCTGCTCGACGTGATTCGCAAGCCGCTCATTCGACCTGGCACGCTGCCGATGCTGGACGAAGCAGGCCACAAAGTGGTAGTCGATCGCAGCGGTCATCGCGTCTTCAATCCCAACGGCCAGCCACGGCAAACGGCCCATGCGGCGAAAGGTTTCACGCTGCAAACGCGACCGATGACACCGCTGGAATGGGGCGAGAAGCTGCTGGAAGACATCGGCCAGCGGCCCGAGTTTTACTACGCCCGCCAGGTGATCTCGCGCCGCGACGAAGAGATCGCCGAGATGCAGTCCGAGGCGTGGGAAGTGCAGCAAACGATCCGCGACGCTCAAAACAAACAGCGTTGGTTCAAGACGGTCAGCCGCGATACCTGTTCGCTGTGCAGCTTCCTCACGCTTTGCACGTCGCAGTTCGATCCGCAGCAAGGCACCCCGCGCGGGTTCGTCCGCCTCGACGATGTGCATCCCGAGCTTCAGGGAGAATTCGATCGCCCGAAAGGTTCGTGCTGCCAACCACCTTCCGCCACCAGGCCCGAAGATGTCATCGCCACGCCGGTACCAGCAGCCCGCCCCACCGACCACCCAGAACGAATCCCCCCAGCCAACGAGGCTTTCCAAACGCCACCAATCCGAACCATCCCCGAGGATGACATCCCGTTCTAAGCATCCCCATCATGTCCCCTCGCCCCTTCGGGGAGAGGGCGAGGGGACAGAACATTTTTCCAACACCTATCCACTTAGTCTCCAGGAGTTCTTCATGACTCGTCCGACTGACGAGAGGCGTTTGCCTGGCAGTTCGCCGCCTGATTCTGTTTGTCCAGAGTTGCTTCAGGTTGTGGTCGAGTGCGACTGCGAGGAGCAGCAGCGGGCTTTGTTCGAAGAACTGGTTGCCCGGGGGTTGGTATGCCGACTGTTGATGCTGTAGTGCGGTGCCCGATCGCGCCGACCTTTCGTGTTTCGCAGCTTGCTGGAATGTTCGATCTGCCGCCGGAGCCTCACACCGAGCGGCGATTTCAGGTCGAACTGCCGGGACTCGATCAGCCGTGGCAAGTTGGCTTGATCGTCGGTCCTTCCGGTTCCGGCAAGACCACCGTGGCGGCCGCCGCGTATGGTCGCCGGTTGCGAAAACGACTCCGCTGGCGGCGCGATCGGGCGGTGGTCGACGGGTTCGATCGCCGCTTGTCGACGCGTGCCATCACCCAGGCCCTTGTCGCGTGTGGCTTAGGTTCGCCGCCGGCCTGGTGTCGGCCTTATCACACGTTGTCGACCGGCGAACAGTTTCGCGCCGACCTGGCTCGCGGGCTCGCTTCCCCTGGCAAACTGCTGGTTCTGGATGAGTTCACCAGCGTGGTCGATCGCCCCGCCGCGAGGCTCGCTTGTCATGCCGTGCGAAGAGCGCTCGACCGGAAGACGTTCGCCAAGCGGTTGATCGCGGTGACCTGCCATGAAGATGTGGCCCGTTGGCTGCGGCCCGACTGGGTGCTGCGGATGCCAGCGGGAACGTTGACGCGGAGGTGTCTTCGGCGACCGCGACTTCGCCTGGAGATCTTCCGTTGTCGCCACGATGTGTGGCCCATGTTTGCACCGCATCACTATTTGACCAGCAAGCTGAATCACGCCGCGCGCTGTTACGCCGGCCTGGTTGATGGCGAGGTGGCAACCTTCGCCGCGACGCTGAATCACTTTCGACCTGATCGATTGCGGATCAGCCGGTTGGTGACGCTGCCGAAGTTTCAAGGCGTCGGCCTTGGCGGCGCGATGCTCGATGGAATGGGCTCGCTGCTGAGCGAGGCAGGGGCCGAGTCGATCACCATCAACGCAGGCCACCCGGCCGTGATCGGTCACTGCAATCGTTCGGCGAAGTGGGAGTTTCGCCGGCTGTATAAGACCGGCCGCAAGCCAAGCGGGATGTACCTTCAGCATCCCCACTGGAAGACATCGGCCGGCCGCGCGGTCGCCACGTTTCGTTGGAAGTTTTCGTGAACCGTGGCGAACCGATCGCTGCACTTTGTTCCACTCAATCAAGCAGGAGTTCAACCATGTCCGGTAGCTGGATCAAGCTTCACCGCAAATCGCTCGACAGCCGAGTCTTCAGCGACGCCAACCTGTGGAGACTGTTCACGCTGTGCCTGCTGCGAGCCAACTTCCGCCCCGGCTACTTCCAAGGCGAACTGGTCGAAGCCGGGCAGTTTATCACAACCCAGCGAGCACTCGCCGAAGAACTGGGTTGCTCGCGGACTAGTTTGATTCGGTGGATGTCCATCTTGGAAGAGTGGGAATGCCTGAAGGTCGATTACTTGACGCAGACGACGCGCGTCACCGTCGAGAACTATCCGCTTTACCAAGAGCTCGATCCGACATGGGAACCAACCGCTGTACCAGCAAGTGAACCACCAGGTGTACCACGCGATGTACCAGTGGCTGTACCACCAACTGTACCACGGGGTGTACCAGCAGCTGTACCACCAAGTGAACCGCGCGGTGTACCAGAGGTGGTCCCTATAGAAGAAGAAAGAGAAGAACAAAAAGAACCAGAAGAAACAAAAGCCCCGGCGGGGCCCCTTTTGTCCTGTCGGGGGGAAGGGGAGAAGGCTCCGCCGGCAAGAGCTCGCCAGGCGACCTTCGACGCGACCACCTTGCCGATGCCGTTCGCCGGCGAGCCGTTTCGCCAGGCCTGGACGCAGTGGTGCGAGCATCGGCTCGAACGCCGCATGCCGCTGCAGGCCCGTTCCGCCCAGAAGCAGTTGCAGCAGCTCGAGCAGATGGGAGAAGCCAAAGCCCTGGCCGCGATCGAACATTCGCTCACGGCGGGCTACCTCGGCATCTTCGAACCCCCGCGCCCAGCCAACGTGCCACGTGGTTCTGGCGAACTGAAGAGCGTCGCCGAACTGCTCGCCGATCGAACCTTCGATTAGTTGAGCCTCGAACACCCAGGCTCGTACCATCAAACGACGTTCATGTCCCCCCTCCGGTCCCCTCGCCCCTTCGGGGCGAGGGCTAGGGTGAGGGGCAGCCGAGGTACTCGCTTCCCAACCCTCTCCCTTGGGAAGGGCGAGGGGACAAGAGTTTTCATTACCAACACATCACCCGTTCTTCACCACTTCCTTCTCCTTCGTTCAGGATTTGCTGATGACTCCGGATCAGTTTGAAACCTGGTTTGATCGGGCACACGACTTCTTCCCGAGCGTGCGGTACTTCTTCGATCATGCGAAGGACCCCAACCAGTTGAAGCGGCGGTGGGCCGACATGATCTTGCCGCTCGACTATCAGGCGGCCCGCGACCTGCTCGACCAGATGTACGACGGCATCGCCGAGCCACCCAGCCACATGAGCCAGCTTCCCCGGACGATGCGCGAACGTTTGCTCAGCCGCCGCACGCGCGATCTCGACAGGCGGCCGAACTGGTGCCGCTGCTTGAATCCGGCGTGCGGCAAACGGTTTCGGATGCAGCCGCGGTGTTTCTTTTGCGACGACCGTCGATGGGCGGTCGAGGTCGAATGTCCCTTGTGCGACGATCGCGGCGTGCTGCTGATCTGGTCGCTGGAAGCGATGTACGCCGCGCGACATTCGATCGATCAATGCCTGCCGCCGATCACCCCGCCGCATCAACGCGAATGTGTTCGCTGCCACTGCGAAAAAGGCCAGCGGATGCGTTGGCCACGACTTGTTTTTGATTCGGCATGTATGTGCCTAACCAGCGAACCGCTGGAAACTTTTCTGCTGTGATCGACCCCTGCACGATGCCTGGCCGATTGCCGCCTTGCCTTGAAGGAACCGATTGAATGCTTGACCCTACCGATGCGAAACCAGCCCCCAGCGTTTCGCCATCGACCCCGCCGGCAACGGATGCCCCACTGCGAACCCTGGTCGAACGATACCTGGCGGCCCGTGATGCTCGCCGCGATCAACAAGCGGTCGAACGCCAACTGCGCGGGCAACTTCTGCTGCACATGCTGCAGGCCAACCTCACCGAAATTCCGCTGAACGAGCGTGGCGAGAAGCTGCAGCGGCGCAGCAAAACGTTCGTCCGCGTGCGGAAGCTTCGCCCCGGCGAGCTGTAACGACCCTCGTTCGTTTCGCGCGGCCGACGTGGGCGGCGCGAAGTTTCTGGCGGCATGCCGACAAGTTGTTTTCGCGGCGTGCCGCCTTTCCCCAGGCCTGACATCTACGAGAACCAAATGCCGAAAGCTTGTGCCACCGAACGCGACGCCGAACGAGTCAGTCGCGAGATCTTCAATCTACTGCGAGCCGGAGCGTTGTCAGGCTGCATGCATCGGCTGGAATGTTTCATCGACACGTTGATCGTGCCGGTCAGCAAGTTCGCCGGCTTCGAGAACGTGAACGTCGTGCCGCTGGCGCTCGCCGATTTAGAACTCGATGTCGAGAACGCTTTGGAAGACAACGGCATCCGCACCGTCGGTCAGTACCGCGCCGCGACCGAGACGTTCATCCGCCGCATCCCTGGCATCGGCCCGAAACGATTCGCCCGACTCGACGCCGCCATCGAAACGATGATTGACGAATTCGTCGACTGGCAAATCGACGGCACCATCCACACACCAACGCCGATCCCACTTCCGGCCGACCTGCAACAACCGATCCCGCCCGACCAACAATGCTTCCTGAAACGCTGCATCGAAACCCGCCTGCAATCGAGCCAAGACCTCTGCCAGGCCCTCCAAATCGCCCCGCCCGAGTGGCTAAAAGAAGAACAACAAGCCGCCGAAGCGGTGCTGCGCATGCTGAGGGCCGGGGAAGGGGAGTGAGGGGAGCTGATTGAAGAGGTGACGACCAGCCAACGTGTGCCACTGGCCTCTGGCCAGTGCGACGTGGGGAAGAGGTTGCAACCGGTTTTAGTCATCAAGGAACTGGCCAGAGGCCAGTGGCACACCTAAGATGCGGGTGCTGGAAGGCATCGTCGACTGTACGATCTGGCCGAGTTAGGTAGCCAGGGCGATTGACGCTCCTATTTAAACTTAATGCCGGTAGCGACAGACTCACGTTCTAACAGTCTTTTCAGAATGTAGCCCTTGAACCACGTCCTGAAGTCATAAACCGAAAACCCCACTAGCATATCAAGCAGTCCAAGACACGACGCTATACCTGTCACTAGAGGCTGTTTCAAAACCTACGTAAACAAATGAGCCCGCACGCTACATGTATGAAGGCTTGGTAAATCCACGAGTGATGTTCGTACCGCACGACCAGTCGACGGAAGTTGCCGATCCACGAGATCGTTCGTTCGACGAT